>NZ_MWLL01000119.1 GCF_002198675.1 Kineosporia sp. R_H_3
TGCCGCGCCGCCCCGGCAGGCCCTCGGCGGCCGCGGCGAGGACGCCGAACGCCGGCCGGCCGGGGTCGGCCTCGGCCGGCACGCCCTGGTCGCCGGCCTCGCCGAAGCGGCCGACGAGCAGCCGGCCGCCCGGGCCGCCCGCACCGACGCCCGACGTCGGTGCCGGCTCGAGGTTCTCGGTCTCGGTCGACCCGTCGTCGCTCGCCCGCTTGCCACGGCCGATCCGGCGCAGCCGTTCCGGCGTCCCGGGCAGCACCCGGAACAACGGCCAGGCGATCGCCCACGTCGCGGCGCAGACGACGAGCCCGACCCCGACGGTGACCCACGTGTTCATCGCCGTCGCCGAGGCGAGGAGCTGGCCGTACGCGAGCCGGGCGCCCGCGGCGACGACGGAGAGCCCGACGCCCGCGACGAGCGCACCGACGAGCATCCCGATGGCGCGCAGCGCGTACCGCGGCCGGAAGAGCGCGACGAGCGCGATCGCCGACCACAGGCCGAGGACGAGCCGGACGAGCGTCAGGGCGTACGCCGTCGCGAACGCGGCGACGGTCTGGAAGCTCGCCGCCCACGTCCACGTCAGCCAGCCGAGCGTCGAGTAGAACAGCCGGGCGCCGTTGTGCTTGCCCGCGAGGTAGCCGTAGGCCCGCTCGTCGTTGGCCTTGATCTGGCCCGCGAGCTGGTCGTACGCCTCCTTGTCGGCGTCGGCGAGCTTGCCGAGCGCGTCGGAGTCCCGGCCCGCCGCGGCGGCCTCCGACGTGCTGATCGCGCTCGCGGCGAAGAGCGCGTCGGCGTACTGGTCGGCGGTCGACTCGTTGGGCCCGAAGGTGCCGCTGCGCCAGGTCCGCACGACGATGTTCGACCGCAGGCTCTCGCCGATCTGCTGGCCGGCGTCGGTCGAGGCGGTCGTGCCGGGCGTCGCTGCGGTGTTCGCCCACGAGACGACGGTGAGGACGGCGTTGTCGACCGTCGGGCCGAGGGTCGCGTTCCACGTCGAGACGGTGACGACGGACATCCCGAGCGCGAGGACGAGGGTCGCGGCCTGCGCGTGGTGGCGCGGCGAGCGCCGGTCCGCGGTCCACACGAGCGCGGCGCCCAGCATGAGCGCGACGATCCAGAAGCCGGGGCGGGCGAAGCCCTCGCCGATCCCGGAGTCGAGCGTCTTCGCGAGCTGGTCCACCGGGTCGTACGTCGCCGGGTCGTAGGCGTAGCGGGACGCCCCGGTCGTCGCGGCGTTGGCCCACACGAGGGTCGACAGGGACGCCCGCGCGAGGGTGCCCGTGAGCCGGTCGTCGAGGCTGATCGTGGCGCTGCAGCCCGGTTCGTAGTCCGGCCAGCTGAACCCGGCCCAGCCGTAGCTCGCGAGGGTGTTCGGCGGCGTGGACGACGTCGGTGCGGCGCCCGGCGCGACCTTGGGCGGGCGGGCCGACGAGGGGTCGAAGAACGAACCGGCGACCTCGCCGGGGGTCATCGACTGCGGGGCGCTCGTGCCGTCGAGCCCGGGGATGCAGTCGACGATCGCGGCCCGCCCGGCGGACGCCGCGGCCCCCGCCTCGGGGCGTGCCTGCGCCTGCCCGGGCAGGGCGAGGCACACACCCCCGAGGGCCACGGCGAGGAGGACGGCGGCGGTGGTGCGCCGCGCCGTCCGGCGGACGTTCACGCGACGCTCGCTCGCGTCTGGCCGGGGACCGGGCCGGGCGAGTTGTCGTCCTCGCCGTCGCGCTCGACGCCGGTGACGTCGATCGTGCGGCCTTTGGACGGCGGGTTGGTGAGCAGGAGCCGGTGCACGTGCGGGCGGTACTCGCCGTCGAAGGCAACGGTCTGGGTGTTGCCCGAGTGGTCGGTGACGAGGAACTCGCCGACGTCGAGGCGCAGCAGGACCGGCGCGTACATCTGCGGCAGGCCGGCGATCCGCAGCGCGGACTGCGCCGCCTCGCCGGTCGAGAGGTTGCCGATGAACGTCGTGCCGACGAGGTTGCCGATCTCGGGGTCGATCTGCTCGATCTTCAGCGGGTTCTGGACGGCGAGCAGCAGCGCGGTGTTCGACTTGCGGGTGTGCAGCGAGGCCCGGGCGGCGAGGCCGCGGATCGACTCGTCGCCCCCGATGTCGCCGGCCTCCTCGAGGTTGATGAACTTCGGGGTCTGCCCGGAGCCGTACATCATCCGCGTGAGGTACCAGGACGCCGCGCGGGTCATCCCGGCCGCGAACTGCTCGCCCTCGGTCCACTGCCGGCGCGGGACGCCCGGCGTCGGGATCGGCAGGTTCCGCGCCGTGATGATGATGCAGTCGCTGAGCATGTCGGTGGCGGTCTCCCGCCAGCCCTTGGGCGGCAGCACGAGACGGCCGCCGAGGCCGGCCGCGGACTCGGTGATCATCCGCGCGAAGACCGTGCCGTCCTTGCCCTCGCGGCTCATCGCGTCGACCGCGGCCCACGGGTCGGTGTCGTAGTCGCCGCCGGCGGCGTTCACCCCGGCCCGGACGACGAGCCGCGCGTACGGGTTGTCCTCGGAGACCTGCGCGGGCAGCCGGGACATGAACAGCTCGACGGCGAGGCTGCGGCGCTCCTCGCTCGCGGCCTGGACGGCCTGCTCGTAGCGGGCCTGCGCGGCGTCCGCGGCGATCCGGTACGCGAGGTCGCCGTCCTCGCCCGCGGGGAACTCGGTGCGCGCGACGGCGAACTCGCGCTCGTCCGGGTCCGGGATCTGCCGCCACGGGATGAACAGCCCGTTCGTCGCGTGCTGGAGGTCCATGTCGCGGACCTGGCCGTGCAGGTGCTCCAGGCGCAGCAGCTCGCGCATCTTGCCCGCGGGGTCGAGGGCGCCGCAGTGCTGGCCCTCGCGGACGGCGAGCTCGAACGTCCCGGCCCCGACGTACGACTTGCCGGAGCCCAGCGTCGCGATGATGAGCTGGAGACCGGAGCGGCCGTGCTCGGGGCCGTCCTGCGGGTGGAAGTGGAACGGGGTCGCCGCGGTCCGGGTGACGTAGCCGCGGTAGGGGCCGGCGGTGTCGCCGACCCGGGTCGCGACGCTCGGCCCGAAGGTCGCGGCGAGCCCGCCGGGGATCGTCCGGACGAAGCCGGTCGGTGCGGCGGCCTCGCCGGGGACGAACTCGCGCAGCGTCTGCCACTGGCCGGCGTGCGCGGAGAACAGGGCGCCCTGGGCGGCGACGGCGGCCTTGACGAACGCGTCGCGGCGCTCGACGGCCTGCTCGAGGGAGTCGCCGAGGACGAGCGCGCGGGTCTGGCCGACGAGCCGGACCCGGGTGTCCGGGAACGGGCTCGTCCGCTCGTCCTCGACCCGGGCGGCGTGGTCCTTGAGCCGCAGCAGCCGGCGCTGCGGCTTCTTGCCCTGCTCGACGAGGTGGTCGATCTGGTCGTCGAGGTGCTCGCGGACCCGGGTCGCCTCCTTGCCGAGGTCGGCGCCGTCGACGACGTCCCAGACCGCCGACCACTGGACGGGGTAGTCCAGGGTGCGGGTCCAGGCGAAGAGCGGGTGCCGGACGTCGTCGAGCGCGCGCTCCGGCGTCCGGGACAGGGTCGCGACGCTCGCCCAGACGGTCCGCTCGGCCCCGCCGCGGACGGCGCGGACCTGGACGGCGGGCGCGTACGGCTCGCACGTCGCGTGCACCGGGGCGGTGAACTCCTCGACGGTGTCGGGGTCCCAGCCGGCCGTCGCCGCGTCGAGGCTCTCCGGGGCGACCGGCATGCCGGGGGTGAGGCTGGAGTTCACGAGCCAGGCCAGGCCGCGGGCGCTCATCCGCATCCCGGACAGGCCCGGCCTGGAGACCGAGGCGGAGACCCGGTCGAGGGTGCGTGCGACCTCGGCGAGGCGCTCGTCGAGCCCGCGGTAGCCGGCGGCCTCCTCGCCGTCCGCCTCCTGGCCCCGGCCCTTGCGGCCCCAGCGGCCGGAGCCGTTGCCGGAGCCGTTGCCGGAGCCGTTCGGGCTGCTCGACCCCGCCTCGCCGCGGACCCCGAGCGGGATGCCGCTGGGGATCGTCGCGTCGGCGGGCAGGTTCGTCGCCGCCCGGCCGGCCGCGAGGAGCTTCTCGAGGTCCTGGCCGGTCAGCGGGCGACGGGTCTCGATCCGGACGCCGAGGTAGGCGGCGGGGACGGTGAGGCCGAGGTCGCGGATGCGCTCCTGCATCGCGGTGACCATGTCCTCGAACGACTCACCGGTGCGCGGGTCCGGCAGCCGGGTGGTCTCCGTCCGGCGCATGTACCACTTCGCCCACGTCGCGTACGCGTACGGGTGCTCGGTGATCCGCAGGTGGATCCGGTGCCCGACGAGGTCGGCCCAGCGGGCCGCGAGCTGGGCGCGGTGCGCCTCCCGCTCGGACGGGTCGGCGAAGTAGTGCCGGGTCGGGGAGAGCGCGAACCAGGCCCAGACGCCGGTCGGCTCGGCGAGCAGGTGCCCGCGGATGGCCCGCGCGGCCAGCGGCGCCGTCGTCTCGGCCGGCCGTGCCCGGCCGCCGCGGCGGAACAGAGGGCTCACCGCGCGTGCCTCACCGCTGTCGAGAACGGCTCGGAGCCGAGGAGGTCGAGGGGGGTGGAGGTCCGGACGACGACCGTCTCGTGCGGCTGGACCGGGCGCGGCGCGGTGAGCTCACCGCGCAGGACCCACTGGTGGTACGACAGCGGGCGCAGTGCGTCGACGTGCTTGACGAGGCCGTCGACGAGGGCCCACGCGAGGAGCGGGAAGGCGACCATCGGGACGGCGCGGGACAGGAAGCTCCAGCCGAACGCGAGCCCCCACAGGACCCCGACGACCGACGCGGGCAGGACCGTCCGGGCGTAGATGACGACGTGCTCCATCGGGCGCGCCGGCCACCAGCTCTCCGCTCCCGCCGGGCCGTGCCACACGTACCGGAAGTCGTCGACCTCGTCGTCGACGCCGAGCATCGCTCTGGCTGGTGCCGCCGCGCCGCCCCCGGAGGCCGGCGCCGCGCTCACTGCCCGCCTTGGGACGAGCTCTGGCCGCCGCGCAGGATGATGTCCCGGACGCCCTCGAACGCCGTCCAGATCGTCGCCCCGCCGAGGAAGACGACGATGATCGTCATCGCGATGGCGAGGTTGAGCCCCGTGTCGGCGTTGCGCCGCGGGGAGCTGCTGTCGGCCCGGGCCACGATCTTGACCGCGGAGATGCACGCGAGGATGCCGATGATCCAGAGGAACAGGCCGATGAGACCGTCGGCGTTGATCCCGCCCGGACCCTGCGGCGTGGCGGCGTGCAGGGAGGTGGTGAGAAGGTGGTCCCGCATCTCCGGTCCCCTTTGGTGGTTACGCACTGTCGAGGTGCTCGCGGTCGCGCGCCGTGGCGTCGTTTGGGCCGAACGAGCGGCAAGGCGCACGTAGAGTAACCCACATTGGCAATCGCTAGAACCGGTCTGTCATGGACTCGTGACGAATGCATGAGCGCGAACAGGCACACACTGCGCAAAAAGGAAGAGTCAAGGACCACTCCGAGTCCTCGATCACTCACGTCTCGTGATTCACGACAATCCGCCTGACGCCTGTCGAGATGGCTGTCGGTCACGAAGAGTGGTCATGGATGGGTCCCTCGGCGACTCACAGCAGTCACATCGGTCCCGGTGATCACACCCGTCACGCTGTTCGGCGCCCCGTCCCCGGCCGCCGCAGCCGGGCGGCGAGCGTCGCGCCGAGGGCCACGACGGTCGCCGCGGCGCCGACGACGAGCGAGTCCCGGCGCAGCACCGCGGTGAGCCGGTCCACGACGACGGGACCGACGCCGTCCGAGACCCCCAGGGCGTCGAGCGCCGTCGCCGCGACCGCGCTCCCGAGCCGCAGCGCCAGCAGCAGCAGGGCCATCGCGAGCGTCACGCCGATCGCGAGGACGACGAGCAGCCGCAGCCGCTGCCGCGCGAGGAGCACCGCCGCCGCGGTGCAGCCGAGCAGGAGCCAGGGCGCCAGGCCGGTCAGGGTGTCGAGCCGCTCGACCCACGGCCGGGCCCGCTCGATCGCCGCCGTCTGCGCGACGTCGACGGACAGGTCGACCTCGGGCAGCTGCAGGGCGACGTCGACGCCCGCGGACCGCAGCTGCGCCTCGACCCGCTCCCCGACGTCCGCCAGCACCGTTGCGACCGCCGGTGCGAGGTCGAGGGTGACCGTGCCGTCGCGGACGACGACCCCCGGCACCGGGCGGTCGTCGCCGCGCAGGAGCCGGGCGACCTGTTCGTGGCCGGCCCGGTTGAGGTCGGCCCACAGGGTGGCGAAGGCGGGCGAGCGGGTGAAGGCGGCGGCCGCCTGGCCGGCGATGACCTCGACGTCTGGCCGGAGCGCCTCCGGCACCTCGGACCCGAGGTTGCCGCGGACGGCGGAGGCGATCATCGCGGCGACGTCGTCCTGGACCGTGGTGTCGCCCGCGAGCGGCCCGACGGTCGCGACGTACCGGTCGGTGTCGAGCAGCTCGTCGCGCACCCACGTGCCGGTGACGCCGACGACCGTGACGAGGACGACGACCGGCACGAGCAGCGCGGCGACGACGGACCGGGTCACGGCGAGAACCCGGCGGGCCCGTGCCCGGTGCCGGTCCTCCCGGTCCGGCACGACGAAGCCCTCGGGGAGCAGCTCGGCCCGGTCGGTCACGACGGGCGACCCGCGGGCCGCCCCCCGGGGCCGATCAGCTCGCGCAGGTCGTCGCGCAGGCCGACGACGTCCACCTGGAAGGCGGCCCGGGCCGCCCGCGGGCCGACCGCCGCGGAGGTCGTGCGGACGGCGAGGTCGCGCAGCCGCCGGCCGTGCCGCCAGTGCGCCAGACCGGCGAGCCGCTCGGAGTCGCGCTGGACCCGGCGGACGGCGGGCCGCCGTCCGCCGTCGTAGCGGGCGAGCGCGTCGGCGAGGACGTCGGCGTCGGCGAGCTCGAGCGCGAGGACGGCGGCGTCGAGCAGGGCGCTGTTCGCGCCCTGGCCGAGGTTCGGCGGCATCGCGTGCGCGGCGTCGCCGAGGAGGACGACGCGGCCGTCGACGAACGACGACGTGTGCACCGAGTGGACCTGGTTGACGAGCAGGTCCCGGACGTCGCGCAGGCCCTGGACGGCGCCGGACAGGACCGGGTGGGCGGCGCTCACCGACGTCCGCACGGCGGTGACCCGGCCGGACGCGACGGCGTCCCGGATGTCCTCGGTCGAGGAGGCGAACCAGTACGTGCGCCCGCGCCCGCACGGCACGAGGCCGGCGAGGCCGCAGGGGCCCCAGTGCTCGCCGGCCAGCTCGTCCGGGCAGGACATCGGGACCAGGGCGCGCAGGTAGACCGGGCCGGGGGTGTCCTTCGTGCCGACGGAGAGCCGGGCCCGGATGAGCGAGCGCGCGCCGTCCGCCGCGACGAGCAGGTCGGCACGGATCCGGGTGGCGCCCGGCTCGACGGAGACGGTCACCGAGTCGCCGTCCTGGGCGAGGTCGGCGACCTCGATCCCGGTCGTCACGGCGGCCCCGGCGGCCGCCGCGACGTCGGCGAGGGCGTCGTGGAGCACCTGCCGCGGGACGACGAGCGCCGCACCGAGCGGGGCGGCCGCCGACGGCACCGCGACGTTGGCGAGGGCCCGGCCGCGCCCGTCGTGGAGCGCGAGCCCGTGCTGCCAGGAGCCCTGGGCGGCGATCCGGTCGACGATGCCGAGGGCGTCGGCGACGGCGAGCCCGTTCGGCTGGAGCGCGATGCCCGCCCCGACCGCGCGCAGCGACCCGGCCCGCTCCAGGAGGGTGACGTCGTGCCCCGTCCGGGCCAGGAGCGCCGCGGCGGCCAGGCCACCGATGCCGCCGCCTGCGACGACGACCCGGAGCGGCTGCATCCGTCCATGGTCGCCCACGGAGGGCCGTGCGCGACAGGAGGGTCCACCGAACGGTCAGGTGGTTGGATGCGCCCATGACGGAATCGGAGGACCTGTCCGCCAGCGTGGTCGTCGTCGGGTCGGGGATCGGCGGCGCCACGACGGCGCTGGCACTGGCCCGGCGCGGGGTCGACGTCCTCGTCCTCGAGCGGGGTGAGCGGCTGCCGCGCGAGCCGGCGAACTTCTCGCCCGAGGAGGTCTTCCTGCGCCGCCGGTACAAGCCGGCCGAGCAGTGGCTCGACGGCGACGGGCGGCCGTTCGCGCCGGGGGTGCACTACCTCGTCGGCGGCAACTCCAAGGTCTACGGCGCGAGCCTGCCGCGGTTCCGGGAGGCGGACTTCGGCGCCGTCGAGCACCGCGAGGGCACCTCGCCCGCGTGGCCGTTCTCGTACGCCGACCTCGAGCCCTACTACGGGCAGGCCGAGACCCTCTACAAGGTCCACGGCGCGACGGGGGAGGATCCGACCGAGCCCTGGCGCAGCACGCCGTTCCCGTACCCGGCGCTCTCCCACGAGCCGTACGTCGCCGACCTCGCGGACCGGCTCCGCGCGCAGGGCGTGCACCCGGCGTCCAACGCGATGGGGCTGGACCGGGTCGAGCCGGGCGCGGCCGGCACCGGCGCGTGCGTGCGCTGCCGGACGTGCGACGGGTTCCCCTGCATGTACGGCGCGAAGTCCGACGCCGAGACGTGCGCGCTCGCCCCGGCCCTGGAGACCGGGCTCGTCCGGCTCGTCACCGGCGCGCAGGTGCGGCGGATCGTGCTCGACGGGGACGGCCGCCGGGTCGACCACCTCGTCGTCGGGACGCCGGACGGCATCACGAACGTCCGCGGCGGGCGGTTCGTGCTCTCGGCCGGGTCGGTGAACTCGGCGGCGCTGCTCCTGGCGTCGGCCGACGCCTCGTGCCCGGACGGCGTCGCGAACTCCAGCGGGCTCGTCGGGCGCAACTTCATGATGCACAACAACGCTCACGTGGCGGCCGTCGACGTGAACCGCCGCAACGACGTCGTGTTCCAGAAGACGTTGTCGGTCAACGACTTCTACCACGACGGCGGTGACGGCTACCCGCTCGGGACGCTCCAGCTCATCGGCAAGGTCCAGGGCTCGATGATGAAGTCCTGGGCGACCCGGACGCCACGGCTGCTCCTCGACGGCATCGCGACCCGCAGCGTCGAGTGGCTCGTCATGACCGAGGACCTGCCGGACCCGGAGAACCGCGTCACCGTCGACGGGTCGGGCCGGATCACCACCGCCCGGACGGCGCGGAACACGCTGCCCTACAAGGAGCTCCACCGGAAGGCGAAGGCCCTGCTGCACGGTGCGGGCTACGACGCGGTCTTCACCCAGTGGTTCGACATCTCGATGAACAGCCACCAGTGCGGCACCGTCGTCGCCGGGGCCGACCCCGCGACGAGCGTGCTCGACCCGTGGTGCCGCAGCCACGACGTCGCGAACCTCTGGGTCGTCGACGGCGGCTTCTTCCCGTCGTCCGCGGCGATGAACCCGGCCCTGACGATCGCGGCCCAGGCGCTGCGGGTCGTCGCGGAGTCCGAGCTCGCGTCGTAGCGGGGGCCGTCCGGGACTCACGTCCGGGTTACCGACTGGTAGGCGACGTGCGTCCGGCCGCGTGCGGACGAAGGGGTCAGAGGTCCCGATCGGCGCGGCCGGACGGGAACCTACGGTCGAGCCCGACGGCACCGGACGGGCCCGATCCACCAGGCAGGGCCCGGGATCCACCATGGAAGGCGGGTGCTCATGCACGTCGTCGTTCTCGTGAAGCACGTTCCCGAACCCACCGCGACGTGGTCGTTCGCCGACGACCTCACCCTGGACCGCGCAGCGGTCGAGGGCCGGCTCTCCGAGCTCGACGAGTACGCCGTCGAGCAGGCGGTCCGGCTCGTCGAGTCGGGCCTCGACGCCCGCATCACCTACCTGACCCTCGGCCCGGCCAAGGCCGTGGAGGGGCTGCGCAAGGCGCTCTCGATGGGCGGTGACGACGGCGTCCACGTCGTCGACCCCGCCGTCCACGGCAGCGACGCGCTGGCCACCTCCCTCGTGCTGGCGAAAGCGCTGCAGCACACCGGGTTCGACCTCGTCCTCGCCGGGATGGCCTCGACCGACGCCGAGATGTCGGTGCTCCCGGCGATGCTCGCGGAGCGGCTCGGGGTCCCGCAGGTCACCTTCGGCGGGGACCTCGCCGTCGACGCCGCCGCCGGCACCGTCACGGTGCACCGCGACGGTGACGACGCCACCGAGGAGGTGGTCGCCGCGCTGCCCGCGGTCGTCTCCGTCACGGACCGCACCGGCCAGCCGCGCTACCCGTCGTTCAAGGCGATCATGGCGGGCAAGAAGAAGCCCGTGCAGACCCTGACCCTCGCCGACCTCGGCGTCGCGCCCGAGCAGGTCGGCGCCGCCGCGGCCGGGGTCGTCGTCCGCTCGGTCGCCGTGCGCCCGCCCAAGCAGGCCGGCCAGGTGGTCGTCGACGACGGCACGGCGGCCGCGGTCGTCGCCGACTTCCTCGTCGCCCGCGGCTTCGCCTGACGGGCAGCCTCGCCCCTCGTCCGCCCGCCACCCACCCGTCCGGCCACCGGCCGGCGCCGCGACCCGTCGCGCCGCCGCGCCGGTGACGCCCGATCCCGCACGTCCGCCCCAGCGCCCCAGGAGCCCGTCGTGTCCGACCCAGCCCCGCAGGTCCTCGTCCTCGTCGAGACGGTCCCGGCCGACCCGGCCACCGGCCGGTCCGGTACGGTCCGCCGTCCCTCGCTCGAGCAGCTCACCGTCGCGCGCCGGCTCGGGACGCCGGCCGCCCTCGTGTGCGGCCCGGCCGACGACGACGTCGTCGCCGTCCTCGGGCAGCACGGCGCCGCCACGGTGTACGTCGTCGACGCGCCGGAGGTCGGCGGCTACCTCGTCGGCCCGAAGGTGGACGCCGTCGCCGCGGTCGTCGACCGCGGTGACGTCGGCTGCGTCCTCGTCACCTCGAACCCCGAGGGCAAGGAGGTCGGCGGCCGGGTCGCGGTCCGGCTCGGCTCCGGCATCGTCACCGACGCGGTCGACGTGCAGGCCGGTGACGGCGGCCCGGTCGCGACCCAGGCCGTCGTCGCCGGGCAGTGGCTCGCGACGAGCCAGGTGGTGCGCGGGGTCCCGGTGATCGCCGTCCGGCCGAACGCCGCCCCCGTCGAGCCCGCGCCGGTGCAGGCTGTCGTCGAGAAGGTCGACGTCACCTTCGCCCCGTCCTCGCTCGGTGCACGGGTCGTCAGCCGGACGCCGCGGGCCACCACCGGACGCCCTGAGCTCACGGCGGCCCCCGTCGTCGTGGCCGGCGGCCGGGGCGTCGGGTCCGCCGCGGGCTTCGCCGTCGTCGAGGCCCTGGCCGACGCCCTCGGCGGCGCGGTCGGCGCGTCCCGGGCGGCGACCGACGAGTCCTGGTACGGCCACCAGTTCCAGATCGGCCAGACCGGCAAGACCGTGGCGCCCGCGCTCTACGTCGCGGCGGGGATCTCCGGTGCCATCCAGCACCGGGCCGGCATGCAGAGCGCGCGCACGGTCGTCGCGGTGAACAAGGACGCCAAGGCGCCGATCTTCGCGCTCGCCGACCTCGGCGTCGTCGGCGACCTGCACACGGTGCTGCCGCAGGTCGTCGCCGAGATCGCCAGACGCCGGGCCTGACGGCGGGGGACGCGGGCCATGACGCAGGGGATGACGTTCCGACTGCTCGCGGGGCTGCTCGTCACGGCGGCCGCGCTCGTCCTGACCGGTCGGCGGCTGCACGTGCTGTACCGGCTCGGCCGGCTCGCGCAGCCGGTCGCGCCCGGGCGCACGACCGGCGCGGCCGCGGTGCTGCGCGCGGAGGTCGTCGAGGTGCTCGGGCAGCGCCGGCTGCTGCGCTGGACCGTCCCGGGCGTCGCGCACCTGCTGACGTTCTGGGGCTTCATCCTGCTGGGCCTGACGATCGTCGAGGGCTACGGGGCGCTGTTCGTCCGGGACTTCGCGATCCCGGTCGTCGGCCGGCAGGCCTGGCTCGGGGCGCTCGAGGACACCGTCGCGCTGCTTACCCTGGCGTCCGTCGTCGCCTTCGCCGCGATCCGGCTGCGGCACGCGCCCGCCCGCGAGGGCCGCCGGTCCCGCTTCTTCGGCTCGCACCTCGACGGGGCCTGGCTCATCCTCTTCATGATCACCAACGTGGTGTGGACGCTGCTCCTCTACCGCGGCGCACAGGTCAACACCGGGTACTTCCCGTTCCGCAGCGGCGCCTACGCGTCCGAGGCGGTCGGGCGGCTGCTCGCGCCGCTGGGGGAGCGCGGCAACACGGTCGTCGAGCACGTCGGCGTCGTCCTCGCGGTCACGGTCGTCATGGTCTTCCTCGTGCTCGTCGTGCACAGCAAGCACCTGCACATCGGGGCGGCGGTCGCCAACGTCGCGCTCGCCCGCCGCCCGCGTGCGCTCGGCGCCCTGCAGCCGGTGCGCTCCGGTGGCCGGGAGGTCGACTTCGAGGACCCGGGCGAGGACGACCTCATGGGCGTCGGCAAGGTCGAGGACCTCACGTGGAAGGGCCTGCTCGACCTCGCCTCCTGCACCGAGTGCGGCCGCTGCCAGTCGCAGTGCCCGGCGTGGAACACCGGCAAGCCGTTGTCCCCCAAGCTGTTCGTCATGGGCCTGCGCGACCACGCGCTGGCCAAGGCGCCGTACCTGCTCGCCGCGGACGACGCCGCGCGGGCCGCGCTGCCGGACGCCGCGCGTGCCGAGGGCGAGCGGCCGCTCGTCGGCACGGCCGACGAGTCCGGCGTGATCGACCCGGACGTGCTGTGGTCGTGCACGACGTGCGGGGCGTGCGTCGAGCAGTGCCCGGTGGACATCGAGCACGTCGACCACGTCGTCGACCTGCGCCGGCACCAGATGCTCATGGAGTCGGCCTTCCCCGAGGAGGCCGGCGTCATGCTGCGCAACCTCGAGCACGCCGGCGACCCGTGGGGCCGCGGCGGCGGTCACCGGCTCGAGTGGGCCGAGCCGCTGCCGTTCGAGGTGCGCGTGCTCGGCGACGACGGGGCCGACCGGCTGCCGGACGACGTCGAGTACCTGTTCTGGGTCGGCTGCGCCGGCGCGCTCGACGACGCGGCGCAGCGGACCACGCGGGCCGTCGCGACGCTGCTCCACGAGGCCGGGGTGTCGTTCATGACCCTCGGCGGTGCCGAGACCTGCACGGGCGACGCGGCCCGCCGCGCGGGCAACGAGTTCCTCTTCCGGATGCTCGCGCAGGCGAACGTCGAGACCCTCGACGCCGCCGGGGCCCGGCGCATCGTCGTCACCTGCGCGCACTGCTTCAACGCCCTGGCGAACGAGTACCCCCAGGTCGGCGGCCACTACGAGGTCGTCCACCACACCCAGCTGCTCGCCGACCTCGTCGCGTCCGGCCGGCTCACCCCGGTGACCCCGGTCGAGACGACCCTGACGTACCACGACGCCTGCTACCTCGGCCGGCACAACCGGGTCTTCGCGCCGCCGCGCGAGCTGCTCGCCGCCGTCCCCGGCGCCCGGCTGGCCGAGCCGCCGCGCACCCGTGAGCGGTCGTTCTGCTGCGGCGCCGGCGGTGCCCGGATGTGGATGGACGAGACCATCGGCACCCGCATCGGCCACGAGCGGGCCCGTGAGCTGCTCGAGCTGTCGCCCGACGTCGTCACCGCCGCCTGCCCGTTCTGCATCCTCATGCTCGGCGACGGCGTCGCGGCCCACCTCGGGCCGGAGCCCGCCCGCCCCGTCGAGGTCACGGACGTCGCCGAGATCCTGCTCCGCTCGGTGCTCCCCGCACCCGCTGACCCAGCTGGTGCCACCCCTGCCGCCACCCCCGCA
>NZ_MWLL01000012.1 GCF_002198675.1 Kineosporia sp. R_H_3
GCCGGCCGGGCGGGGGTCGGTGTCGGGGACGCCGGTCGCGGCCCGCCACACCGCGAGGTCGACGGCGAGATGCCGGTCGACCTCGCGGTCGAGCAGGTGAGCTGCCCACGATGGGGCGGTCGCCGGCGTCCACTCGCCGGCCGCGGCGGCGACGTCGGCGGCCAGACCACGAACGAGATCAGCCCGGGCCGCCAGGTACGTCCCCCAGCCCGGCTCGGCGCCGTCGGTGCTGGTGCTGGTGTCGGCGCTGGTGCTGGTGTCGGTGAGGGCGGCGGGGATGCCGGGCAGCCAGGGCAGCGGGCCGCAGGTGGCGGTGCGTAGGTGGGTGGGGTCCAGGCGCCAGTCGAGGACGGCGGCCGGGTCGTGGGCGCTGTTGAGCTCGCGCCGCTCGGCCACGGTATTGAGGGTGCTGTGGAGGGTACTGAGCAGGTCGCTCGGGTCGCTGCCGTCAAGGGCGTGCAGAGCCAGGTGCGCGCGCAGCGTCGGCCACGCCTCGCGCTCGGTCAGGCCGGGCAGGACCTGCTCGGCGGCGGACTCGAGGTCCGCGAGCCGCTGCGGCCCGAGCCGGATCTGGGCGGCGGCGGCCAGAGCGTGCGCGTACCGGTCGGCGGCGGCCTGCAACCTGGCCGCGGGATCGGCCAGGGCACGGGTGTGGCTGGTCGCGGAGGTCTGAGCGCCGTCCCGGGCGAGGATCCGCGCGAGGACGTCGACCGTAGTCGGGGGCAGCAGGGCGTCCCGGCTGATCACGGTGTGCGGGTCGCCGTCGCCGGCGACACCGAGGTAGAGGTGGTTGGCGGCGCGGCCTCTGGTCATCGCCACGTACAGCGTCTGCCGGGACTCGGTCCCTGAGGCGATGACGTGGGTGACGTCCGCGGTGACGCCCTGCGCGGCGTGCACGGTGCTCGCGTAGCCGAGCGCCACGTGCGCCGCCACATACGCCGGGGGCAGGACGACGTGCCGGCCGGTGGCCAGGTGCCGGACCCGCAACCCGCCGCCCGGGGTGAGTGCGGTGACGGTCCACCGGTCACCGTTCTTCACCCAGTCCGTCGCGGTGAACCGCAGCTGCCGGTCGTTCTCCCTCGTGATCACCGTGTCGCCGGCGCTGACCCGGCACCCGTCGGCGAGCTCGACCTCCCGCAGATGACTGGCGGTCTGGGTGTGGCTGAGGCGGTCGGTGCGGGCGCGGGCGTTGAGCTCGGCGACGAGTTCGCGGGTGGAGGCGAGCATCAGGGCGTCCCGGCCGGCGGCCCGGTCCGCTGACCATGTCGTGAAGGCCTGGTCGACGCAGGTGCCGAGGTCGCCGACGTGGATGCGGCCCTGGTCGGTGTAGTAGGCGATCGCGGCCGGGTCGCCCGCGCGCAGGGCGAGGGAGGCGGCGCCTTCGGCGGGGTCGGTAAACCGGACGACGTGCGAGAGGGTGACCGCGCCGTGGGTGGCCGCGATGTCCCGCAGCACCCCGCCGGCGCCGATCGCGGCGAGCTGCTGCTCGTCCCCGATCAACCGGACGCTGCCGCCCCGGGCCAGGACGAACTCGACGACCGCGGCCAGGTCACAGGTACCGGCCATCCCGGCCTCGTCGATGACCACCAGGCTGTCCGGCCCGATCGCCGCCACCCACCCCGGCAACCCCCGCTGCTGCCGCCCGGCATCGCTCGTCTGGGTGGCGAGGGTGTGCTGGAGCTTGGCGAGGGTGTCGGTGTGCGCGCCGAGCTCCTCGCGGAGCACCGCGGCCGCAGCCGCCGACGGGGCGAGCCCGAGGACGTGCCCGCCGCTGTCGGTCCATGCACGGGACAGGGCCCGCATCGCGGTCGTCTTCCCGGTCCCGGCCGGCGCGAGCCCGACCTGCAGCCGGGCCCCCGAGGTGGCCATCTGCCGCACCAGGTGGACCTGCCCGGGGTTGAGCCGGAACCCGTTGGCCTCCGACTCCAGCAACGCCACCTCGACCACGTCACCGCTGGCGGCGCGGCCGTCGCGGCGTCCGGCGGCCGCGACCAGCGACCGCTCGGCCGCGACGATCGCCGTGGACGTGAACCGGCGGGTCCCGGCCACCTCGAAGACGCTCGCCCCGTCGCGGCGGCGTAACGCGGCAGGCTCGACGAACACTCCGGCAGAAGGGCCGCCGTCCGGGCCCTGTTCGGGGACGTGCAGCGGCAGGGAGTGCGCGCTGGACAGTGCCCGGGCGACGACCGCGTCGACCATTGCGTCCAGGTCGCACAGCGGGACGCCGTCCCGGCGGGCGAGGCGCTCGGCCTCGGCCCGGACGTGGGTCTGCCGCCAGGTCGCCCGCGCCGTCTGCACGGTCGCCACGACCTCACCCGCCGTCCGGGCCACCCACCGCTCCCGCTCGCCCGGCCCGCGGTCCGCCCACCCTCGGCCCGCAGCCCCGCCATCGCCTGCGGCCAGGACGGTGCGCACCATGCCGGCGACGGCGTCCGGGCCGCCGAGAACGGCGGCTGCCTCGGACTGCCAAGTGGCGCGCTGGTCCGCGTGGGAGCGGGGCTCATGCTTGCGGCCGCGGGTCTCCAAGGTCGCCTGCTGGGCCAGTTGCAGGGCCTCCACCGGTGACGGCGGGCGACCGTGCTCGGCCTGGAACACCGCAGCGAGCTCGGTACGACGGGCGTCGATCGCCCGCCGCCGCCGCGACCACGCCGTCAGCAGCGCCGGGTCGGCCCCGACCAGCTCACGGACCGGACGCCGTCCCGGGTCGGTCCCGGGGCGCTCGGTGAACCGGACGCTGAGCCGGGCCACGAGCTCGGCCTCCACCCGCGTGTTGTACCGCTCGGACGCCGCCACCGCGCTGGCATGGATCGGCCGCCCGTCCAGGGCAAGCCACCGCCCACCCCGCCCATCGGCCTTCCCGGCGTCCTGTCCGTCGCCCTGCCCGCCGTCGAGGGTCTGGACCTTGTTGGAGATCGCGACGTGGGTGTGCAGGTCGGGGTCGCCGGCGCGGGAGTCGCGGTGGGTGAACGCGGCCGCGAGCAGCCCGGTCACGTCGACCTGCGCGACGCCCTGCGCGCCGACCCGGGTGAAGGTCGCGTTGTCCTCCAGCCACGCCACCGCGTCCGCGACCGCGGCGTGGTGAGCGGCCTCGACCTGCTCGGCCACCTCCCGCGGGGCGACCGCCCACAGCGCCGACACCGACTTCACCGGCGAGAACGTCAGGTCATACCCGGCGACCGCTGTGGTGGCCTGCCGGGACACCCGGGCCAGGAAGCCGGCCCGCTCACGGTCATCCGCCGGCG
The DNA here is from genome assembly GCF_002198675.1 of Kineosporia sp. R_H_3. Taxonomy (GTDB): domain Bacteria; phylum Actinomycetota; class Actinomycetes; order Actinomycetales; family Kineosporiaceae; genus R-H-3. The sequence goes on from NZ_MWLL01000012.1 coordinate 3,243, forward strand.
CCCGGCCGTACTCCTCGACGAACATGCCGTCCGTGACCCGGGTCCGGATCCGGGCCCGCACCGGTGCCGGGACCGGCCAGTCCCGCGGCAGCCCGACCGCCTCGTTGTACCCGGCGAACGCCGCAGCGACCTCGGTCCGGAACCCGGTCGACCCGGCGTGCACCGGGTACCGCGAACCCAGCCGGGTCGCGGCCTGGATCTCACGGTCGGTGTGCCCGGCGGCCCGCATCCGGGCCTCGATCCGGTCAGCGTCCGGATGCCGGCCCTCCCCCCACAGCGCCCGCATCTGCGGCTCGCTCACCCCGCCCGCCGGCGAGAACCCTGGCAAGCCGGAAAGGCCACGCCCCAGCCACTGCCCGGGCGACTCCCCCTTCTGCTCGTAGTAGTCGCCCAACGACGTGAAACCGCGCGACGTCGCGTCGTGCGCGGCCACCTGACGCGTCAGATACGTGTAGCCGTCGCCCGCCGTCAGCTTGTGCAGGCTCATCACGATCGGACGCTACGAACCGGGTGCGGCAGCACCCCGCTGCCCCAAGTTCTCGGATAGAACAAAGGGCATGGAAGAGGCCAAGGGGCTGGAGTCCGCCGAGTCTCGGTGGCCTCGGTCGCTGAACCCGAGTGAGATCGTTCGCGTCGGTCTGGATCGGGTGCTCAGGCTCAACCGGGAGATCGTGCTGGCGCACGTGGCCCGGATGCGCCGATCCCGTCCGGACGCCCCGCCAGCTGAGGTCATCAAGGCACTCGAGAAGCAGTTCGCCGCTGCGGTCGCAGCCCTTGGAGGAGGAGCGGGGGGCAGCCGCCGCCGTCCCCGGTGTCGGCACGGCCGGGGGCCTGCTGATCAACGTTGCCGAGGTCGGGTCCTTCTTCGAGGCCGCGGCATTGTTCACCTTCGCGGTCGCCGAGGTGCACGGAGTGCACGTCGAGGACCTCGAACGCCGCAGGACACTGCTGATGAGCGTCCTACTGGGCTCCCAGGGCACGTCCGTCGTCGAGAAGGTCGCTGCCCGCACCGGGAAGTACTGGGGCAAGGGACTGGCGACGGCCATCCCGATGACCGCCATCAACGCCGCCAACAAGGTCCTGGGTCCTCGCTTCGTGACGAGGTTCGGGACCACCCAAGGCGTCCTGGTGCTGGGCCGCGAGCTGCCCTTCGGGTTCGGCGCCCTCATCGGTGCCGGAGGTAACGTCGCCCTCGCAGCCTTGGCCATTGGGGGTGCCCGACGGGCGTTCGGCCCCGCCCCCGCCGAGTGGCCGTCCGATGATGTGAAGGTCGGCTGAGCCCTGATCCACCGGTGGATCAGGGCTCAGCCGACCCGGCAAGCCCTCTCAGCGGTGCGGAGTGTCGATCCGCCGGGAAGGCTCTTCTGAGCAGTCGCTGCCGATATGAGGCAGTCCCGCGGCACAGACCGGGCATCGGCCGTTGGCGAGAGCCTTGTCCCAGACCTCGTGAAGCATCGGCACGCCCGTGTCTTCCACTTGGTCAGTGGCAGATCCGCAAACGTCGCAGTACTCGAACAGCCTGTCGACGGCGGCGACCTGGCAGGCCACGCACACCGGCAACCCACACATGTGGCATGTCAGGGCGTCGCTGTCGGTGTCCCTGCTGCTGCCGAGGAAACGTTCCCTGGACATGCAGCCGCCGCTTGAAGTGCACCGACCGGGGTCTATGGGACTTCCCAACAAACGGAGAGCGGTGGTGTATCGCTCCCCCGTGTTGGCCATGCGCCGACGAGCGGCGTGACGGTTGGCGCGAGATGTGGTCATCGTTGGTCTCCGTTCTGTACCCGCCCCACGCCCGTAGTACAGCGGTATCCAATGACGGTGAACTTGCGCTGAGTCAAAGACTCTTGTCCGCGGCGCTGAGCAGCGTGGGTGCAGATCAGCAGGGAGTCCGGTAGGCGCGTCCTACCTCGAGGACGAGAGTAGCCAGTCCCGGACCCAGCGACTGCGCACCACGCCGGAGTGCAAGAGGTGTGTCAGTGCTGAGGTCGCGCAGCGGCCTTGTCAGGCGGTCGCGGTCTTGCGGCGGGAGACGGTGCGGGCACTGGTTCGCAGGAGCAGCGCGATGCGGCGGTCGGACAGGCCTCGGGCGTGGAGCCTGCGGACTGCCTCGAGCTGCTCGACAAGGGTGAGCGTGACGGGTTCGCCAGCCATCGCGCGTTCGACGGCGATCTCGTCCACGGTGACGTCGCCGCCCGCCAGGTCCTCGTCGCCCGCCAGGTCCTCGTCGCCCGCCAGGTCCTCATCGCCCGCCAGGTCCTCATCGCCCGTCAGGTCGTCGGTGTCGTCGCTGTCGCCGGCAGGCCAGCCGAGTCGGTCGGTGACCGTCGCCGCTCGCGACCGGCGGCGGGGCTGGGGCGTGAGGCTGAGGTATAGGGCGACCACCGCGTCGGCGGTGCCAGCGGTCACGCGGGGACGGGCGAGGGTGGCGGCCAGGCTGGACGTGGTGCGGCCGAGCAGACGTGCGAGCACCGGCAGGGGGTGGCCGGCCTCGAGGAGATCGGTGAGCAGGGCGTGTGTGCGGCCGGCCGGGACGAGGGCGCCGGCGGCGGGCCGGGTGAGCGGGACGGCGAGGATCGCGGCGGCGGTCTCGGGGCGGATCCGCGCTGTGGGGGTGCCGGTGCGGCGGTCGCCGTAGACGAGCTGGCGGACGGTGCCGCTGCCGACCGCGGACAGGCCGACAATCCGGTTGATGCCGACCCCGGCTGCTCGAAGGCGCTCGATGTGTCGGCGAGCCGGCGCCGCGTCGACGAAGGGCCGCCACCGTCCGTACGCGACGGCTCGGCGGCGGGCTGCAGCGTCGGCGCGGTTGGCCTCGCGGCAGTCGCTGCAGCGGCAGCGGTCGGCCACGTACGCAGCGCGTGTTCCGTGCTGGTGCCCGGCCCGGGGGTGTTGGCAGGGGCGTCGGACGGCGTTGGGCGTGGGGTGCGTCATCGCTGCTCCTGGCAGTGACGGGGGTGTCACCACAGGGCAGGCGCCGCTCGCTGCCGCACTCGGGCGTGCTGCCCAGGCCTGCTGTCGGGGGCAGGTGTGACGATGCGGACGGGGAGGGCGCCGCTTCGATCGGCGCCCTCCCCGTCCACTTCTACCTGTGGGTCACACCCGGACGGCTTCTACGACTCGTCGTCGTCCACGTCGGCTGGGGCGGCCTTGCCGTCCGGTTCGGTCGTCGGGCCGCAAGCCAGGTGCTCGACATCGCTGAGGTCGTATCCGAGCCCGGCGATGTGCTGCAGGTAGCGGGCGGTGCGCGAGTTGGCGCGCCGCCAGTCCTCGCGGCTACTGGCGTCCTCGTAGGCCGCGAGCACCAGCACCAGGTGGATCGCCTGGGCGCGGGCGTCGTTGACGGTCTTCAGGAGCGTCTGCAGCCGGTCGTTGCGGCCGTAGCCGCTGCTGCCGAGACCGAGCAGGTCGGCGGCCAGGTGGTTGCCGCCGACGCTGGCGATCGTGTCGGCGTCGTGGGCGGCCGCCACGGCCAAGAACGTGGCCGTCTGCTTCGGAGGGGTCTTCCTGGCGGCCAGCGTCTTGAGCCAGGCGCGCCTGACCTTGGTCGACGACTCCCACGCGCGATTGTACTCGATCACGCGGCGGCGCTCGGCCCGGACGGTCTCGCGCTCGTCGTCCGTCATCTCGGCGGACGTCTTGCGCTGGTTGCTCTGGCCGCCGTACCTGTACCGGTCGTGGTGGCCGTGGGCGGCCGGGTCGGTGCAGATGTAGACCGGCCTGTATTGGTAGGACCCTCCGGTGTCCTCGTCGTCGTCGTCCGCCTCGTCGTCATCGCTGTCCGGGTCGGTGTCGCCGTCCTGCTCCCCGTCCTCCGCGATGCTGGAGGGCGTCGCTGCCTCCGTACCTGGCACGTCTTCCTCGTCGTCCTCGTCGACCCACTGCCGGGCGACGTAGGCGGCGTGCCCCGGGCAGGTTGCGTGGCCCTCGACTGTCAGCGGGTCCCGGGTGTCCGGGTCGTCGGTGAGGGAGCCCAGGCGCTCGGCCTTGCCTGTCATGACGTCGCGGGTGACGATGTTCAAGCCCGCGGCTTCGAGAGGCTGGGCAGCGGAGGCGATCGCTTGCTGTTCGTCGCGGTCGTCGCGGGCGCGCTGGGCGACGTGGTCGAAGCCACCTGCCTTGGCGGCGGCGACCAGAGCCGTCACGACGTCGGCGCTCGACTCGAACTCGGCGATCACCGCCGCTTGCTCCAAGGTCAGGAACTCGTACCGCTCACTGGCCGCCTTCGCCACGTCGGATCGCGAAAGAGTCAGTGCCGCGTCGACCTCGACTCGGGGGACCCGGGTCCAGTTGGTGATCTGAGCGGCACTTACTCCGAAGGCTGCGAGCTGCCCGATGACGCTGGCTCGCTCCGCCGTCCGGAGGCCGGCGCGGTGCTCGTTCTCGACGTACTGCTGCACGAGCCGCTCCACCTGGCCGTCGTCGTCGCTGCTCTCGTCGGCGATCACGATGACGGGAACCGTCGGCTGCCCGGCCTGGATCGCGGCGAGGGTACGGCGGTGCCCGACGCGGACCCGGATCGAGCCGTCGGTCGTCCGCACACCGAGGACGGGCTGCAGCAGGCCGTGCTCGCGGATGCTCGCGACGAAGTCATCGTCGATGCGCGGGTACTGACGGATGTTGATGTCGACAAGCAAGGTGGTGGGGTCGACATCCTGAACGACCCGGGTGGTGGTGGTGGCCACGGTCTTGGCCATATCGGCTTCCTCCTTGCCGGTTGCCGGCGGCAGCCCGAGGTGGGCTGCGCTGGTGTCCCGTCTTCCGGCAGGGCCAGACAGCGGTCCACGTCCCGGCGGGCAAGGCTCGCGCAGCGACCGGCGCAGCCGGCTCGGCCTTGTGCGCCGGGACGTGGGCCGCACGCTGGACTGGCCGGGAGACGGGACACCAGCGCTTCCGTCAGGCGCCCGTTCGACCGAGAAGGCGGCAAGCCCTGCTGGTCCATCCGCAGGGCAATGCCTCCAATCCCCTTTCCACACCATCCATCGGATGTTCGACGGAGGCGCGCCCCGTTCAGCCCTGGTCGGCGCACGGCCGACCACGGAGCCGTATCGGATGGCTGACCGGCGTCCCGACACCGCAGCGACCCACTGCCCTGGTACGCGTCGGAACCGGCGCCGGCGCCTTCTGATCCGTTCCGATGACGGGTCCGTCACCGTGGATGTCGTTCTCCAACGAGGGGCTCAACGTGCTCGCAGCAGTGACGAGCCCGTCATCCGAACCACGGCGGTGCGCCGGAAGGGCCCCATCCTGCGAGAGGGAGTCCTGACCTCCGGCGGGGGCCTTGTTCGCCACGACCTGCGTCGCTGCACCGTTCGCGTGGATGGTCCGAGGCGCCGCGCCTCCGTGGCAGCGACGCCCCGGACCGCTAGGGGGTGAGCGGGGTTCGCCTGCGCTTGCAGTCGAACTCGCCGGCAGCGCAGCCGGCGATGAAGGCCTCCCACTCCGGGAGGGTGAACCGGAGAACCTGCTGTTCGTCGCCATCGCGCAGCTCGCACCGGTTGCGCATGAGCACCTGGGTGTCGGTCTCTTCGACCTGCACGTCACCCTCCCCGCCGTCGAGGAACAGCTGCCACGCCTCGAGCCGGAACGCGAGGAGCCCTCGTTGAGGCGAGCCGGCTTCCTTGGTGTCCCGGACGAAGACAGCCCCTTGGCCCACCTCGACCTCGACGCAGTTGCCCTGTGGGCCGCTGAAGCTCGATGTGCGGAACACATTTCCTCCGATCAGTCCAGGGGTCGGACGTCGACGGTGGCTCGCGGATGACGATTGGAACCGAGGGGGCGATCGGAACCAGGGACAGGCATCGGGCCACGGTGTCTGCTCACTGGGCTGCAGCGGACGATGGACCGCGCACTCCTGATCACACTGAGAGTCCTATCAGAATTTCAAGTCATGTACCAGTATATCGGGTGCCTGGCCTGGCAACCGGGTGACAGTCGAGTCAGTGTGTGCGCACATCAGGATCTGACTGGCAGCGTCATGTTTCGTGTCCGACGCCATGGCCCTCGCGATCTGCCGCTCCGTGCGTGCAGAGAGGGCGCGCAACGGGCTGACCCAGAGCGCGCTTGCGGAGCGGCTGGGGGTCTCCCAGTCGACTATCGCGGCGATGGAGAGCGGTACTCGCCGGGTCTACGCGCACGAGCTTCCAGACATCTGCCGCGCGCTGGACACCACGCTGGCGGGCCTGCTGCATGGGGCCCCCGAGGCTGATCTTCGGGCGCTAGGAATCTGAGTTCGACGCCCACGCAGCAGGCCGCTGCTTATGAAGGGGCATGTGCGGATGCCGTCAGCCGGCGGGGCTAGTCCGTCGCGCCGCGTCGCGTCGCGTCGCGTCGCGTCGCGTCCAAGAGTCACCGCGCCAACCAACCGACGACCCGTCATCCGCCGACGGCACGATGACGGCCTGCGACTCTGGCATCGGCGGCCATGACCTACCAACGTTTCTGAACGCCGTCATCCGTCGCGGCGGTCCGTCAAGCCCCGGCAGCGGCACGCGGAAGGACCCCGAGCTCGGCGCGGTGCTGCACGACGTACCGCTTGCGGTCGTCACGAGTGACGACCCCGTCACCGGTGAGCGCCTCGAGGTGGCCGACCACCGTCGTGCGCGCCCGGCCGGTCTTGCGAACGACTTCGGCCACCGTCACTGGCCCCGCCTTGACCAGATCGAGGACAGCGGTCCGGGTGTCAGCGACCTCCGACGAGCACCCAACGGGCGACGAAGGCGGCGACGCCGCCACCGTCGCCCGAGCCTTGGTTTCACGGTTCGACGGCGTCACGGCACCGATGACGGGGTCAAACCCCGCCACGGAGGCGCACGCCTTCGCGCGCGTCCCTATGGGCCGAGAAGCTGACGGGGTCACTGACGGAGCGACTGACGGCGTCACCGACGGGACGTCATGAACCGTCACCATGAGCGCAGCCAGGTGCGCCAGCGCCACGAGCACGGCAGCAGGAACGGCGCCGACGATCACGACCAGGGCTGGGCCGACCTCGAGGTAGCCGGACTCGATGAGGTGCCCGGCGGCGTTGCCCACCAGGGTGCCGGCGGCGCCGGTCATCGCCACGGCACGGCCGAAGCGTCGGGCCGGGGGAATGGCGCCCGCCCTGAGCCAGATCCAGCCACCGACACTGCCGCCCACGTCGAGAGCCGCGGGCAGGAGCCAGGGGGTCCACCCCGACCAGCCGGTGACGTGCGCGAGGGAGGCGAGGGTCGAGGCGCTGGCCACGACGGCGGCTGAGGCAGCAACCGTCATGCCTGCGTACAGCGGCCAGGCCTGGCGAAGGGTCAGGGCATCGGACATGGACGGGCTCCTGTCGAAGGGGTCGTCGCCGACAGGAGGCCCGCGCAGGGGACCCGGTTCTGTCCGCGGACTGTGCCTGGGGGAGTGAGAGGTCTTTCCCGCAGCGGGGGAGTGGCGATGAGCGAAGAACCGATCGGCGCTGGGAATGCTCCGCGGCTGATGACCGTCCAGGAGCTGGCGCTGTACTTGAACGTCTCGACGGGCTGGGTCCGCAAGGGAGTCCTGAGCAGGACCCTGCCGTACACGAAGCTCGGCAAGAACGTGCGATTCACCCCTGAGCAGGTCGCCCAGATCCTCGCCGCCGGCGACGTGCCTCCGGCGGCCGGGTCGGGCGGTAGCCCTCGTCGGGATTCGAGGCGCACGAGGCTATGAGGCGAAGCGGTCGGAGATCTGTGCGACCGCCGCTCCACCGCCTGGTGAGGGTGTAGGACGCCGGATGCTGGCTCTCATCGCCTCGGCCATCGCACGGGCCATCGCCGGGTCGTTGATGTTCAGCAGGCCGCCATAGACGTCGTACGTCATCTGCAGGCTGGTGTGGCCGATCATCTCGCTGATGACCTGGATCGGTACGCCTGCGGCCAGCGACCAGACGACAGTCGTATGCCTGAGCATGTGCGGCGTGATCCGCTTCCCCAGTCCAGCTGCCTCGGCACGCTTCTTCGCGGGAGTCCACCGCCGGCTGTGGAAGTCGGGGTAGCGCCACGGCCGCCCGAGCCGGGTCAGGAAGACGTACTCCATGGGCCGCCGGTCTGCGAGGTGCTCCCCGAGGCGCCGAGCGACCGGGCCTGAGAGCACCACCCACCTGGAGCGCTTGCTCTTCGGCGGCCCAAGCACCCAGCGACCTGTCTCCGCCTCCCCGGTCTTGATCTCGGCCGTGTCGTCGGGGGACCGGCGGGACCAGGCCCGGACCACGTGCAGCACCGCATGGCGATCGTCCCCCTCTCCGGTGAAGGTCACGTCGCGGGCCCGAAGGGCGCTGAGCTCTCCCCAACGCAGCCCAGTCGCGAGGTCGACGTCCAGGGGCAGCCGGATGTCCTCATCGAGGAACGACCGCAGCAGTGCCCATTCGTCCGGTTGGAAGAACCTGATCTGCCGCGCCTCGGGACGGGCCGCGTGCTGGTCCGGGAGCTCGGTGAGCTCGCAGGGGTTGTCCGTTCGCAGTTTCAGACGCAGCCGACCGTGCTTCATGATCGACGACAGCAGGCCGTGCCGGTTCCGGACCGTCTTGGGGGCCGTTCCTGCGTCGAGCTGGTCGTCGACCCAGTCGCTGATGTCGTTCTCGTCGAGCTTCGTGAACGGGAGGTGGGCGAACATCTCCTCGAGATGGAGATGGTACGTCCTGCGGTCGCGGTGCAGCGTGTAGGGCTTGAGCTTGCCGCGCTTCACCCTGCGCTCCTGCTGGGCGAAGTAGCCCTCGGCCCCCGCCGCGACGTCCCCGAAGGTCAATACCGCGGGTTCCACAGGGGCGGGAGCCCAGCCTTCACCACGGACCCATCCGTCGGGCCACCGGTTGCCGGCCGCCTCCACCGCGGTCCGGAACTCCGAGGCCAGCCGCAGAGTGTTGAAGCTCTCGCTGTGGTACCTGCCGTCTTGGCGCCACTTGATCTGCACCACGGTGCTGCCGTCGGCGCGTGTTCTCGGGACCCACTGGGCCATCGCTGGCTCCTGTCATGCGCGGGGCGGTGACACCTCGCAGGGTCGACTAGACCTGCGGCACCCGGGGTGCTTGGGGTTGTCACCCACCGTGTCCGGAATGGGCGTCACGCCGCCGGCCCACGTCCCTGCTGATCCCCGGAATGATCCCCGGAAGCCAAAAGCGAAGTGGCTCCTGCTGCGTTTCCGCAGGTCAGGAGCCACGTCGTCTGGTGCGCGAGGGGGGAGTTGAACCCCCACGTCCTTTCGGACACACGGACCTGAACCGTGCGCGTCTGCCTATTCCGCCACTCGCGCGTTGCCGGACGAGGCTATCACCCGTGACGGGGTCGCTCCGCACGGATTCCCCTGGCCGGGCGCAGCCCGGCGGCCCTACCGTCCCGCGGGTGGACACCTCCGATCCCGCCCCGCTGCCCGACGCCCCGCTGCCCGACGCTCCGCTGCCCGACGCCCCGGAGTACGGGCGGGCGATGCCGGCGTTCTCCGCGAACCTCCTCGTGCGCGACCCGCGGCTGTCGGCGGGCTGGTACCGGGACGTGCTCGGGGCGCTCGTGCGGCACGCGGACGCGACGTTCGCGGCGCTCGAGCTGCCCGTCGTCCTCGCCGGGGTTCAGGGGCGCGTTCCCTTGATGCTCCATGCCGACTCCACCTACCACTCGCACCCCTGGGCCGGTGAGCTCGCGGACGGCGTCCGGCGGGGGCTCGGGGCGGAGCTGCGGCTGCTCGGGGTCGACCCGGACGCCGTGGCCGCCGCGGCCCAGGACCAGGGCAGCCCGATGCTCGCGGACGCCGCCGACAAGCCGCACGGCTGGCGCGAGTGCGTCGTCGAGGACCCCGACGGGTACGCCTGGGCGGTCGGTGTACCGATCTGACCGGCTCGCCCCGGTGCGTCCGCTGCGACCTCCCCCGAACTACCGAGGAACGAGGCTTGCGTCACGTTCGGCGACCGCTCGCGCAACCTCCTGAGCGCGCGGGACGTCACCAGGTGTGACGAGTAGGTGGAGATCCGGTCACAGTCCCCCTCGGGGGGAGCACGAGGTTCTCCCCGGAGGCTCCCGCGCCGTTAGGCTGACGGGGTTATGGCCGGCAGGGCCACCCTCCGGCCTGTCCTGGGGCCGCGAGGTCGCCACGGTGTGGCGGAGAGGAGGACGGCCGTGGGAGTGCTCGACCGCTTCGAGAAGGGCATCGAGCGTGCGGTGAACGGCGCGTTCGCGAAGGCCTTCCGCAGTGAGGTGCAGCCCGTCGAGATCGCGAGCGCCCTGCGCCGCGAGTGCGACGAGAAGGCCTCGGTCGTCGGCCGCGACCGCACGATCGCGCCGAACACGTTCGTCGTCGAGCTCGGCCGGGCCGACCACGACCGGCTCGGCGAGTGGGAGACCGCCCTCGGCGACGAGCTGAGCGCGGCCGTGCACGAGCACGCCCGCCAGCAGCGCTACGCCTTCGTCGGCCCCGTGCAGGTCCAGTTCGCCGAGGCCGACGACCTCGACACCGGCGTGTTCCGGGTCCGCAGCCAGACGGCGCGACCGGACCACCAGCAGCAGTACGCGGCACCGCAGCCCTCCCAGCCGGCTCCCCAGGCACCGCAGGACCTGCCGTACGCCCCGCACGAGCAGCACTACGCACCGCAGGCCCAGCAGCCCGACCCGTACGCGCCGTCTGGCTGCGGACCCGGAACACGCCGGTGTCGAGGTCGTCGGCCTCG
>NZ_MWLL01000120.1 GCF_002198675.1 Kineosporia sp. R_H_3
TCTACGCCCGGCACCTCGGCCATCCCGAAGGGGCCGACTGGAGTCGTGGGTCGTCAGGGCGGGGGTTAGGTTGACCGACGCTGTATGCCCTGAACATCCCCAAACGGGGCGTACTTCAACCCTCTTTGCGGAAGGGATTTCGATGTGGTGACCGCACGCGAGTACGGGGACGAGCTCCTGAGGCGGCTTCTCGAGCACGCGACGACCGCCACCGGGGCGCTCGGTGCCGGCCTGAGCCTCACGGACGGGACGCCGCGCTCGGTGGCCGCCGTCGGCGTCGCGACGGTCCTCGACCCGGCGCAGTGGACGGCCGGCGACGGCCCGCTCTGGGACGCCGTCCGCGGGGCCCGCCGGGTCGTCGTCCCCAGCCAGGACGACGGCGACGAGCCGTTCGACCCGCGTCGGCACGCCGGCTTCGCCGAGCTCGTCACGGCCCAGGAGCTCGGCGCCGTCCGCGGCCTCGTCGTGACGCCCGGGGAGTGGTCGGGCGAGGAGCCGATGGTCATGTCCCTCTACCTCGACCGGCCGGTCGACGCGGCGGTGGCCGCGGTCGTCGACGAGTACGAGACGTTGCTCGGCAGCGCCCTCGCGGTCGTGGAGTACTGCGCCGGCGAGGAGCTCAAGGCCGAGCAGATGCTCCAGATGGTCCAGTACCGCCGCGTCATCGAGCAGGCCAAGGGGCTCGTCATGGCAGGCGTCGGCGGGGACGCCGCGACCGCCTTCACGACGCTCTCGCGCGCCAGCCAGCACTTCAACATCCGGCTGCGCAACCTCGCCGTCGCGCTCGTCGAGCACGTGGGCCACGCGCCCGCCGAGGGGCCGGACGACCTCGCGCAGGTCGTCGTCCCGAGCGACCACGACCGCCAGGTGGCGGCCCAGGTCTGGCTCGCGCTCACCGCGCAGCCGAAGGGCCCCGGCGCGCAGCGGGTGGACGACGGGCCGACGGTGCCGGGCGTCGACGACACCTTCGTCGGCTGAGCCGGTGCGGCTGCGCAAGGTCACGTGCGACAGCCCGGGGATCGCCCGGGTCCGACGCGGCCGGGGGTTCGGCTACGTCTGGCCGGACGGCAGCCCGGTCGCCGACCCGGAGGTCGTCCAGCGGGTCGAGGACCTGACGATCCCGCCCGCCTGGACGGACGTCTGGGTCTGCATGCGCGCGAACGGCCACCTGCAGGCCGTCGGCACGGACGCGCGCGGCCGGCGGCAGTACCTCTACCACGCGGCCTGGCGCGAGCAGCGGGACCGGGAGAAGCACGAGCGGGTGCTGCGGGTGGCCCGGCGGCTGCCCGCCGCGCGGGTCGTCGTCGCCGATCACCTCGCGGGCCGCGGCCCGGCCCGGGAGCGGGTGCTCGCCTGCACGTTCCGGTTGCTCGACCTCGGGTTCTTCCGGGTCGGCGGTGAGGACTACGCCGAGGAGAACGGCACGTTCGGGCTGTCCACGCTGCGGCGCGAGCACGTGCGCGTCGGCACCGGCGGCCGGCTGACGTTCGACTACGTCGCGAAGTCGGGGGTCCGGCGCAGCGTGGTCCTGCACGACACCGCCGCGCACGCCGTCGTCGCCGCGCTGGCCCGCGGCCGGGCGGGCGAGGACCGGCTCTTCCGCTACCGCACCGGCCGGCAGTGGCACGACGTGACGAGCGCGGACGTCAACGACTACGTCCGCGAGCGCCTCGGGGACGCCACCGCGAAGGACTTCCGGACGTGGCACGCGACCGTCCTCGCGGCGGTGGCGCTCGCCGTCTCGACCCGGGCGCGGACGTCGACGACGGCGCGCAACCGGGCGGTGTCGCGCGCGATGACCGAGGTGAGCACGTACCTCGGCAACACCCCGGCGGTCTGCCGGGCCTCGTACGTCGACCCGCGCGTCGTCGACCTCTTCCACGACGGGCGGACGATCGCCGCGGCGCTGGACCGGATCGGCGAGGGGGCGGCACCGGACGCCCCGGCGACCCAGGGCGCGGTGGAGCGGGCGGTGCTCCGGCTGCTCACGTGAGGTGCGTCGGGGCCGTCGGGGAGGTCGATCAACTCACGTCGATCACGCGTGCATGAGATCGCGGCGGCCGGGTACTCGGGTGATCGTCAGACCAGTACCCACCGGGGATCCCCCCCACCCCGAGAAGGAGGCCTCCGTGGCCACGCTCCTGTGGATCATCGCCGTCGTGCTCGTCATCGCCGGCATCCTTGCTCTCCTGCGCCGCCAGATCCTCTGGGGCGCGGTGCTCATCATCGTCGGCCTGCTCGTCGGGCCGGGCGGGGTGAGCATCTTCGCCTGACCGGGGCACCGGGAGGCCGCTGCGCGGCCCCACCGGTGCCGACCGACGGGCCGACGGCCCGTCCGCCGAAGGGGTCCGGCGGGCGGGCCGTTCGCATGCCCGGCCGCCGTCGACCAGGCCGCGGAGGGCGGTCCTGGCACGTTTCAAGGTCACGATCCGGTCGCGGCGGACAGGTTCACCGCGCGGCGCTGCTGGAACTGTGTGTAGTTGCATGATTACTTGGAGTTCCTGATCCGACGACGGCGTCGGATCAGGACCGTGCGTCCCCGGCCCGTGGCCCGGCCCGGGGACGCCGTACCGCCGCATGCGCGACGGTCCGACGCCAGGCGGGCCGATCCGGAGGTGGGACGCACCCGTGGCCATGTCGACGGCGCGCCGGGACGGCGGCGTCGGGCCGGTCCTCTCCGCCCGGGGCGGCCGGCACGTCGCGGTCCCCGGGACGGGGTCGGCCGCCCTGACGGTGGTCGGCCCCCGGGCGGCGCAGCCGCGCGGTCGCCGGGCCGTCCGCGACCCGCTCGCCGAGGGGCCGCCCGCGGACCGGGTCGTCGACGTCGCGGACGCGGCCCCGGCCCCGGCCGTCAGTGCTCCGGCCGTCAGTGCTCCGGCCGTCAGCGCTCCGGCCCCCACAGCCGCGGTCACCCCGGCCGCCACCGCCCGGCCCGGCCGGGCCGGCGTCGTCCGGGCACTGCTGCACTCCGCCGTCGCGCTCCAGGCCGAGGACCTGCTGCGGACGATCGGTGCGCTCGCGGTCGCCGCGCAGCGCAGCGAGGGCACGACCGCCTCCGTCGACTGGATCGGCTGGGTCGAGCGGGACGTCCGCGACCTGGGCCACCTCGCCCGCGCCGCCCTCGAGGTCGGCGCCTCGCTGCCGGCCGGGCTCGACGTCGGCGGCGGTGACCCGGCCCGCCCGGAGAGCGTCATCGAGGGCCTGCTCGCCGGTCACGAGGCGGTCCTCGGCGTCCTGCGGCACCTCGACGCCGTCGGCGGCGACGAGCCCTGGAACGCGGTCGTCGCACGGATCGCGGCCCGCCGCGAGGCCGAGGCGGCGGCACTGCGGGTGACCGTCGGCGACGGCGCCCCCCGGGACCCGGAGCGGCTGCACGTCGGCCGGGCGCCGGACCGGCACTTCAGCCCGGACCTGCTCGTCTGAGCCGCTGCGGCGCCCCGGGTCGCGGGCGGGCTCAGCGTCGGCGGCGGGCCACGAGCACCGCGTCGTGCACCGTGGCGGCGTCGCCCTCGTGGCCGAGCGCGGCGCGTTCGCGGGTCTGCGCGGCGACGACGTCCCACGCCTGCGGGTCGAGGTCGGCCGCGACCTCCTCGGCGGTGAACATCATCGCGGGGAAGTGCATCCGGTGCGCCGAGGTCCGCAGGTCGCGCGGGTGGTGCCCGACGACGAGGAGCGTGCCGCCGGGCGCGACCGCGTCGGCGAGCCGCGCGTAGAGCGCGCGGCGGACGTCCCCGGGCAGGTGCATGAACTGCGCCGACACGAGGTCGTAGCCGTCGCCCGCGGCCTGCGGGTCGGTGCGCAGGTCGGCACGGACCCAGGTCGTCCGGGCGGCGACGTCGGCGCCGGCCGCGGCGGCGTGGCCCGCGGCCCGCTCCAGGGCCGTGGCCGAGATGTCGACGCCGGTCACCTGCCAGCCCCGGCCCGCGAGCCAGACCGCGTCCGCACCCTCGCCGCAGCCGACGTCGAGGGCCCGGCCGGGGGCCAGGTGCTCGGCCTCGGCGACGAGCCAGGTGTTGGGCCGGCCGCTCCAGATCGACCGGCTCGTCCCGTAGCGCTCCTCCCAGGCGGGCGCCTCGAACATCGTCGCGGCGGCGTGCCGGTAGGCCTCGACGGCCTGCCGGGTGTCCTCGGCGACGAGGTCGGCATTGATCGCCGCCCCGGCCATGAGACCGGCCGCCGCGGCCGACACCACCTGCGCCATCGCCGCCGTGACGTTCCCGGCGACCCAGACCCCGGGCGCCGCGGGGGCGCCGTCCGCACCGCCGGGGACCTGGGTCGCGACGACGTGGCCGAGCACCTCGAGCGGTTCGGCGGCCAGGCCGAGGCCCGCGAGGACGTCGGCCCGGGCGGAGAACGTCGGCGCGACGACGAGCACCTCGAGGTCGACGACCTCGCCCGAGGCGAGCCGGACGCCGGTCAGCGCGTCGTCCGTCGTGAGCACCTCGACGACCTCGCCGTCCACGGGCAGGACCTGCCGGGCCGCGAGCATCTCGGCCGTCGCCTCGTCGGGTGCGCCGGTGGTGTGCGTCAGCAGCAGGACGTGCGGGGTGAGCTGGCGCCACAGCTGCGCCTGGTGGACGGCGAGCGGGCCCGTCGCGAGGACGCCCACCCGCCGGTCGCGGGCCTCCCAGCCGTGGCAGTACGGGCAGTGCAGGACGTCGCGGCCCCAGCGGGCGGCGAGTCCGGGCACGGCCGGCAGGTCGTCGACGAGACCGGTCGCGACGAGCAGCCGCCGGGCCCGCACCCGGCCGCCGTCGGCGAGGGTGACGACGAAGCCCTCGCCGTCGCGCTGCGCCGCCTCGACCCGGCCGTCGACGACCTCACCGCCGTACCCGAGGACCTCGGCCCGGCCGGCGGCGATCAGCTCCGCCGGCGGGACGCCGTCCCGGCCGAGGAGGTTGTGCACGCCCGCGGCCGGGGCGTTGCGGGGCTCGCCGGCGTCGACGACGAGGACCGACCGTCGCGAGCGGGCCAGGGCGAGCGCCCCGCTGAGCCCTGCGGGACCGCCGCCCACGACGACGACGTCGTACGCCGCCGTGCCGTCGTCCGTGCTGTTCTGCGTCATGGGGACACCGTCGACGACGAGCGGGCCCGCTAGCAACTACTCTTGCCGGTATGGCAAACGACGACGGGGCGGTGCTCGCCGGGGTCGGCCCCCGGCTGCGGGCGTTGCGGGACCGGCGCGGGACGACGCTCGCGCGCCTCGCCGAGGAGACCGGGATCTCGGTGAGCACGCTCTCGCGCCTGGAGTCCGGGCAGCGCCGCCCGACCCTCGAGCTGCTCCTGCCGCTCGCGACGGCGTACGGCGTCGGCCTCGACGAGCTCGTCGGCACCGGTGCGACGCAGGACCCGCGGGTGCGCCCGGAGCCGATCGTCCGCCACGGCGTGACGTTCCTGCCGCTGACCCGGCGGCCGGGCGGCGTCCGGGCGTTCAAGCAGGTGTTCCCGCCGGGGGTGCCGGCGACGCCGCCCCGGCAGGGCAGCCACGACGGGTACGACTGGCTCTACGTGCTCACCGGCCGGGTCCGGCTGCTGCTCGGGGACCAGGACCTCGTGCTCACCGAGGGCGAGGTCGCCGAGTTCGACACCCGCGTGCCGCACAGCGTCTCCAACGCCGGACCGGGGGTCGCCGAGGTGCTCAACCTCTTCGGGCCGCAGGGCGAGCGGGTCCACGTCCGGGCCCGGACGGCCGCCCGGGGCGCCGCGGCCGCGGCCACGCCCGGGGACGGCGGCGAAACCCGGTCGGGGCAGGGCCGCACCCGCCGGTAGCCTTGGCCGTCGTGACCGAGGACCAGACGACGCAGGCCGGGACGACGCAGGGCGACGGGGACGACGACCTGCCCGAGCAGATGCGCGTGCGCCACGAGAAGCGGCAGCGCCTGCTCGACGCCGGCACCGAGGCGTACCCCGTCGTGGTCCCGCGTACCCACTCCCTCAAGCAGGTCCGCGACACCTACGGGCACCTCGAGGCGGGTGAGGAGACCGACGACCTCGTCGGGGTGACGGGCCGGGTCGTCTTCGTCCGCAACACCGGCAAGCTCTGCTTCGCGACCCTCCAGGAGGGCGACGGCACCCGGCTCCAGGCGATGCTCTCGCTCGCCAACGTGGGCGAGGAGGCGCTCGCCGCCTGGAAGGCGGACGTCGACCTCGGCGACCACGTCTTCGTCCACGGCCGGGCCGTCTCGTCCAAGCGCGGCGAGCTCTCCGTCATGGCCGACGGGTGGCAGCTCGCCGCGAAGTCGCTGCGCCCGCTCCCGGTGCTGCACAAGGACCTCAGCGAGGAGGCCCGGGTCCGCCAGCGGTACGTCGACCTCATCGTCCGGCCGGCCGCCCGGGAGAACGTCCGGCTCCGCGCCGGCGTCGTCCGCTCGCTGCGGGAGTCGTTCCACCGCAGGGACTTCGTCGAGGTCGAGACCCCGATGCTCCAGGTGCTCCACGGCGGTGCCGCGGCGCGCCCGTTCCAGACCCACAT
Source organism: Kineosporia sp. R_H_3 (assembly GCF_002198675.1). Taxonomy (GTDB): domain Bacteria; phylum Actinomycetota; class Actinomycetes; order Actinomycetales; family Kineosporiaceae; genus R-H-3. Next base: position 6,473 of record NZ_MWLL01000120.1, read on the forward strand.
GAACGCCTTCGACATGGACCTGTACCTGCGGATCGCGCCGGAGCTGTACCTCAAGCGCGCCGTCGTGGGCGGCATCGAGAAGGTCTTCGAGATCAACCGCAACTTCCGCAACGAGGGCGCGGACTCCTCGCACTCGCCGGAGTTCGCGATGCTCGAGGCGTACGAGGCGTACGGCTCCTACGACACGATCGGCGCGCTGACGCGGGATCTCGTGCAGGAGGCCGCGGTCGCCGTCCACGGGTCGACGACGGTGACGCTCGCCGACGGCAGCGAGTACGACTTCGGCGGGCAGTGGCGCGAGATCACCCTCTTCGGCGCGCTCTCCGACGCGCTCGGCGTCGACGTCGACGCGCAGACCCCGCTGGAGCGGCTCGCCGAGCTCGCCGCCAAGCACGACGTCCCGGTGCTCGCCCACTACGGCCCCGGCAAGCTCGCCGAGGAGCTCTTCGAGGCGCTCGTCGTGCCGGACCTCTACGAGCCCACGTTCGTGCGGGACTTCCCCGAGGAGACCGCACCGCTCACCCGGGCGCACCGCACGACCCCGGGCCTGGCCGAGAAGTGGGACCTCTACGTGCGGTCCTTCGAGCTCGGCACCGGGTACTCCGAGCTCGTCGACCCGGTGGTCCAGCGCGAGCGCTTCGTCGACCAGGCGCGGTTCGCCGCCAAGGGCGACCTCGAGGCGATGCAGCTCGACGAGGACTTCCTGCGGGCCATGGAGTACGGCATGCCGCCGTCGGGCGGGATGGGGATGGGGATCGACCGGCTGCTCATGGCGATCACCGGCCTGGGCATCCGGGAGACGATCCTCTTCCCGCTCGTCAAGCCCGAGTAAAGCCTTCCTCAGGGGGTGGCCGAGGGGTCCCGGCGGCTCCGGCCGCCCTCTAGAGTTCCTCCGGTTCGATCTTCGGCCCGGCGCGGGCCGCATCACCCGGGGGAGTGACGTGGACGTCGGCCGTGCGACCGGATGGCTCGCGGCGCTCGCGGCCCGGCCGGACGGCGAGCAGCCGCAGCCGGCCGAGGAGTCGCTCGCGCTCTGCTCGACGCTCGCCGCCCGGCTCGCCGCCGACCACGCGTCGGGGCTGCTCCACGGCGACGCCCTGCCGCCGGTGCTGCGCGCCCCCGAGCTGCTCGCGGGCGATCCGGCCACGCCCGCCTCCGACGTCTACGCGCTCGCCGCCGGGCTCTGGACGATGCTCGCGGGCCGGCCCCCGCACGTGCTGCCCGGTGAGGACGACGTCGACGCCGCGACGCTTCGGCAGCGGCGCGCACGGCCGCCGGGCGACCTCGCCGACCTGCCGGCACCGCTGACCTCGCTGCTGCGCCGGGCGCTCGCCGGCGACCCCGCGGAGCGCCCGGCCGACGCCGACCTGCTCCGCGCCGCCCTCGACGACTGCGCGGACCTCGTCGTCTACACCCGCCGCCGCGAATGGGGTGACCGGCTCCGGCCGCGGCCGGTCGCGACCCGGTCCGACGTGCCGGCCGGACGAACGGCCGCGAACGACCATCCGGCCGAACCGGTCGCGGCAGTTGTGCCGACACGGCCGGCACCGCCGGGCGCCGACGGGCGACCGGCCTCTCGGCCGGTGCGCCGCCGCCGTGCCGTCCTGCTCCCGGCGCTCGCGGTGCTGCTGGCGCTGGCCGCCCTCGCGGCGATGCTCGTCCTCACGTCGCCGGGCGGCGCGGGAATGTTCTGACCGGCGCCGCTCCCGGTGCGCCGGGGCGGCCACGGGTCCGTATTCTGGTCGTGTGCTGAAGTTCCTGCTGGCCGTCCTCCCGAGCGCCGGGGTCCTGTTCATCTTCTGGATCGGGATCCGGTCGATGCTCCAGGCCGACCGCCGGGAACGCCTGGCCCAGGCCAGGATCGACGCCGAGCAGGACGCCGCCGCACGGCGCGACGCCGCCGGCTGAGCGCCGTCCCGAGGGTTTCTGCGGTTCATTTCCACGTTGCATCCGTCGGTCCGTCACGGGCCCCGTGGGAAGCGTCCCGACGACTGTCGAGAATTCAATGACCGACGTGTCGACGGGTGTGACGAAGATCGGCAGCGGGATTGATCGTCACTCGAAGTGGTGACTTCATCACCCGAATTCTCCGGCCCTCGGACCGGGAATTGTCACCGGCGTGCCGACGACATGAAGTCGTCGCCTCCGGGAAAGCGGCCCATTCCATTCCGCTAACCGAAGTACGAGTTGACAAAATTTTGACACGGAGCGCGGAATGGGTCCAATATTCGCCTTAGGCGGGGGATTCACTTCACGACTAACTCTGGAGAACTTTCCATGGCCCAGAAGGTCCAGGTCATCCTCGTCGACGACATCGACGGCGGCGAGGCCGACGAGACCGTCAGCTTCTCGCTGGACGGCGTGAGCTACGAGATCGACCTTTCCGAGTCGAACGCGACCGAGCTGCGCGACGCGCTGGCCCAGTGGGTCGGTCACGCCCGTCGCGTCGGCGGCCGGTCCACGGCCCGTCGTGCGGCCGCGCCCAAGAAGAACGGCGCGGCGCCCGCCGCCAAGGCCGACCTCGCGGAGGTCCGGTCCTGGGCGCGCGAGAGCGGCTACGAGGTGAGCGACCGCGGTCGCGTCTCCGCGCAGATCCTCCAGGCGTACGACGAGGCGCACTGACCCGTCCGCGTCATGACGCGGTGAGAACGACGAGCGCGCGGCAGGTCCCGACCGGACCTGCCGCGCGCTCACTCGTCGGTGCGGGCGTCTGGCTGCCGTCGTGCGCCGCTGTCGACGTCCGGGCAACCGTTACCGTGTGGCCGTGGCGTCGTCGCTGAACGAGCTCCCGAAGGTCGGTGCGCCCGCGACCCGTGCCCTGGTGGCCGCCGGCTTCACGCGCCTGGAGCAGCTCGCGGGCCAGCCCCGGGAGCGGCTGGCTCAGCTGCACGGCATGGGGCCCAAGGCCTTGGCGGTCCTCGAGGCCGCACTCGCGGAGCACGGCCTGCACCTGGGGTGACCGGTGCCCGGGTGCGGCCGCTGCCGCACCCGGGACGACGGGTCAGCCCTTGGCCTGCTCCTTGAGGATGCGCCGCAGGATCTTGCCGGAGGCGGACTTCGGGACGGCGTCGATGAAGTGCAGCCGGCGGATCTGCTTGTAGTGGGCGACCTGCCCGGCGACGAACTCCTGGATCTCCTCGGCGCTCACGTCCTGACCGGCCTTGAGGACGACGTAGGCGACGGGGATCTCGCCGGCCTCCTCGTCGTCCAGGCCGACGACGGCGGCGTCGGCGACCGCGGGGTGGGTGAGCAGGAGCGCCTCGAGCTCGGCGGGCGGCACCTGGAAGCCCTTGTACTTGATGAGCTCCTTGAGCCGGTCGACGACGAAGATGTGGTGGTCCTCGTCGACGTGCCCGATGTCGCCGGTGTGCAGCCAGCCGTCCTCGTCGAGCGTGAGGGCGGTCGCCTGCGGGTTGTTGAGATAGCCCTTCATGACCTGCGGCCCGCGGACCCAGATCTCGCCGTCCGCGCCGACGCCGAGGTCCTCGCCGCTGGCGGGGTCGACGATGCGCATCTCGGTGTTCGGGGCCGTGATCCCCGCCGAGCCGGGCTTGAACATCCCGACCGGGGTGAGGTGCGAGACGGGCGAGAGCTCGGTCATCCCGTAGCCCTGGACGACCTCGCAGCCGAGCCGGGCCCCGGCCTCGACGGCGAGCTCGGCGGACAGCGGGGCCGCGCCCGAGAACACCTGCTCGAGCTTGCTCATGTCGAACTTGTCGACGAGGGGGTGCTTGGCCAGCGCGACGACGATCGGGGGAGCCACGAACGACCGGGTGACCCCGTACTCCTGGTGCACGGACAGGAACTGCTCGAGGTCGAACCGGGGCAGCGTGACGACCGTGGCACCGGCCCGCAGGCCGCAGTTCATGAGGACCTGCATGCCGTAGATGTGGAAGAACGGCAGGACGGCGACGAGCGTCTCGTCCTCGCGCATCTCGGCCGGGCCGAGCACCTGCGCGATGTTCGCGACGAGGTTGCGGTGGCTGAGCATGACGCCCTTGGACAGGCCCGTCGTGCCGGACGAGTACGGCAGGACGACGGTGCTCTCGGGGTCCACCGGGACCTGCTCCGCGAGCGGGGCGCCGAGCAGCGCGGAGAACGGTTGGCCGCCCTCGACGTCGCCGATGACGTAGATGTCGTCCGGGCCGATCCCGGTGCCCTCGGCGGCCTTGCGCGCCGCCTCGAAGAACGGCGCGACGGTCACGAGGATCTTCGCACCGGCGTCGACGAGCTGGTGGTGGATCTCGCGCTCGGTGTAGGTCGGGTTGATCGTCGTGATCGCCCCGCCGGCGTAGGCGACGCCGTGGAAGACGATCGCGTACTCGGGGATGTTCGGCGACAGCAGGGCCAGCACGTCACCGGGCACGAAACCCCTGGCCACGAGGCCGCCGGCGAGCGCGCGCACGCCGCCCGCGAGGGCCGCGTACGTGAGGGTCCGGCCGCTCGTGCCGTCGATGAGCGCCGGCTTGTCGCCGAGCTCGGCCGCCCGGGCCAGCACGTAGTCGGGGAGCGTCGTCGTGGGGATGTCGACGTCCGGCAGCGGGCTGCGGTGGATCATGCGTCACTCCTTCGTGGCGTGTCCAGGCCGTTCGGTCGGTGCCGGCCCGTCGTCACGGTACGCACCGGTAACCGGCGCCGCCACCCCCACCCGTGATCGGGATCACGGGTGGGGGTGGCGGGCGGTGGAGGTCTGTCTCAGCCCTGGCGCGGGGCTGCCTCGACGACCGCGTCGGAGCCGTCGTCCGAGCCCTCGACCGGGGCCGCGCCGTGGCCGTCGTCCCCGGTGCCGCCCCGGGTGGCGAGCAGGCTCGTGACCGTGACCGTGGCGAGGATGCCGAGGATGACGAAGAGGCTGGCGAGGGTCGGCACCTCCGGGACCGAGGCCCACTCCTTGTGCGCCCAGTGCAGGACGAGCTTGACGCCGATGAAGCCGAGGATGATCGCCAGGCCGTAGCCGAGGTGGACCAGCCGGCTGAGCAGGCTGTTGAGAAGGAAGTACAACGCCCGCAGGCCGAGCAGGGCGAAGGCGTTCGTCGCGAAGACGAGGTACGGGTCGTCGGTGACGCCGTAGACGGCGGGCACCGAGTCGACGGCGAACACGACGTCGGTCGCGAAGACGGCGACGACGACGAGCGCGAGCGGGGTGAGGGCCCGACGGCCGGCCTGGCGGACGACCATCTTCGTGCCCTGGTAGTCATCGGTCACCGGGAAGAAGCGGCGGATGAAGCGCACCGACTTCATCTGCGAGACGTCGACCCCCTTGTCGTGGCCGCTGCGGGCGTCGCGGTACACCTTCACCGCGGTCGCGAGGAGGATGCCGCCGAAGACGAGGAAGGTGATCGTGAAGCGCTCGAGGGCCGCCGCGCCCGCCGCGATGAACACACCGCGCAGGACGAGCGCGCCCACGATGCCGAAGAGCAGCACGCGCTGCTGGAGCGCGGCGGGCACGGCGAAGGCGCCGAGCAGGAGCATGAAGACGAAGAGGTTGTCGACGCTCAGCGACTTCTCGACGAGGTAGCCGGTGATGAACTCCGTGCCCCGGGCCGAGCCCCAGTGCCACCACACCCAGCCCGCGAACGCGAGCGGCAGGGCGATGTAGAAGATCGACCAGCCGGCGGCCTCCTTGGTGGAGACCTCGTGCGGGCGGCGGGTCAGGAGGAAGTCGAGGGCGACGAGGAGGACGACCGCCCCGATCGTCACGGCCCAGAGCATCGGGGTGCCCACGTTCGCCGGGTCTGCAGCGGTGCCGGTCTGCTCGGCGCCGAGCCACGGCGTCAGGGCGGGCAGGAAGGACTGCACGGAGGCGGATCTCCTCAGGTCGGACGTCGGGGGGACGACGCACCCAACCGAGGTCTCCTCCACCCGCACGCCGTGCGGGCCGCCGCCCGGGGCCCTGATGGCAGGACCGTGATGACCGGGACGGCGCGTGGGAGTACTCCCCTCGCTGACGACCAGAGTAGTGGACTGATCTTTGATGCGCGAATCAAAGGTCGCACGTGAGGGGTGATCCACCCGTTCGGCCGTCTGCGGGCGGCCTCAGCCCTCGACGAGCACGACGACGAGGGTGCGGGGTCCGTGGACCCCCTCGACCCGGTCGAGCTCGATGTCGCTCGTCGCCGACGGGCCGCTCACCCAGGTGAGCGGCCGCACCGCGTCGAGCCGGGGCAGCGCCTCGGGGACCGAGCCGACGACCTGCGCGGCCTCGACGACGATCAGGTGGTAGTCCGGCACGAGCGTCAGGGCCCGCCGGCCGCAGACGGGGGAGGAGTCGAGCACGATCGTGCCGGTCTGGGCGACCGCGACCGCGCATCCCGTGAGCACGCCGTCGACGGCGTCGAGCGTCGCGACGGAGAGGGCCTCGCCGCCGTCGGGCGCCGCGCCGTCGGTGACGGTCTCGACGTCGGCGCCGGCGAGCCAGGCGGCCGGCAGCCCGGCCGGCGCGGCGATCCGGCGGGCACCGTGCGCGGCGAGGGCAGCGGCCACCGTCGCGCCGACGGCGCCGGGCGGGCAGCGGTGGACCTCCGCCTTGTAGTCGACGAGCCGGTCGACGAGCAGGTCGAGCAGCACGGGGTCGCCGGGCGCCCGGCCGAGCGACGTCCGGTACTCCCGCGGGACGGGGGACGGCTCCGGTGCGGCGGCCCCGGAGCGGCCCAGCGCCGTCCGGATCCGGTCGAGGACCTCGTCCCGGGCGGAGGTCGTCACGACCGGTCCCCTCTCGTGCGGGCCCACCACTGGCGGAACGTCTCGGGGGGCGGGGCGGGCGCGTCGCGGGACGTCGTCCACGCCGACAGCGGGGGTGGCAGGCTGCGGATCCGGCCGTCGCGCGCGAGCACCCGGCCGAGCTGCAGGCCCTTCTCGGCGAGCGAGAAGCGGCCGGCGTCCCGCATGACCCAGGCGGCCGCGGACATCGCGGCGTTCTCCGCGCTCGCCGGCAGGCCGGGCACGCGACGCTGCGCCTGCGCGGTCTCCACGTGCTTGGCGCGCAGGTGCACGAGCATCGAGGGGATGTCGATGCGCACCGGGCAGGCGTCGAAGCAGGCCCCGCACAGCGACGACGCGTACGGCAGGGTGTCGACCGGGTCGCCGCCGGCCGGGGCGTCCGCGCCGTGGCCGTGCATGCCCGCGAGCTGCGGGGTGAGGACGGCGCCGATCGGGCCCGGGTACACCGAGCCGTACGCGTGCCCCCCGGTCCGCTCGTAGACCGGGCACACGTTGAGGCACGCCGAGCAGCGGATGCAGTGCAGGGCCTGCCGGCCGGCCTCGTCGGCGAGGGTCGCCGTCCGGCCGTTGTCGAGGAGCACGAGGTGGAACTCCTGCGGCCCGTCGGGGGCGCCGTCCGCCGTCCCGCCCGACGTCCCGCCCGACGTCTTGGGGGCCCCGGTCCACATCGAGGTGTACGGGTTCATCCGCTCACCGGTCGACGAGCGCGGCAGCAGCTGGAGGAACACCTCGAGGTCGCGCCAGGTCGGCAGCAGCTTCTCGATCCCCATCACGGTGACGAGGGTCTGCGGCAGGGTCAGGCACATCCGGCCGTTTCCCTCGGACTCGACGACGGCGAGGGTGCCGGTCTCCGCGATCGCGAAGTTCGCACCGCTCACCGCGACCCGCGCCGCGAGGAACGTGCGCCGCAGGTAGGCCCGCGCGGCCATCGCGAGCACCCGCGGCTCGTCGGTGAGGCCGGGGTCGACGTCGGGCATGTGGTCGAGGAAGATCTGCCGGATCTCCGCGCGGTTGCGGTGAATCGCCGGCACGAGGATGTGCGACGGGGTGTCGTCGGAGAGCTGGACGATGAGCTCGGCGAGGTCGGTCTCGACGGCGGCGATCCCGGCCTCGGCGAGCGCCTCGTTGAGGCCGATCTCCTGCGTCGCCATGGACTTCACCTTGACGACGCTCGTCACCGGGTCGTCCGGTGTGCCCGCGGCGCGGACGAGGTCGAGGACGATCCGGTTGGCCTCGTCGGCGTCCCGGGCCCAGTGCACGTGACCGCCGCGGGCGGTGACGTTCTCCTCGAGCTGCACGAGCAGCTCCGGCAGCCGGGCCATGACGTCGGCCTTGATCGCGGCGCCCGCGGCGCGCAGCTCCTCCCAGTCGTCCAGCTCGCCGACGACCCGTGCGCGCTTCGCCCGGATCGTCGACGTCGCGTGGCCGAGGTTCTTGCGCAGCTGGGTGTCCGCGAGCGCCTTGCGGGCGGCGACGGGGAAGGTGTCCGCGCCGCGGAGCGTGCCGCGCTCGGTGGCGACCGGCAGACCGGGCATCCCCAGGAACGTCGTCACAGCGCCGCCTCCCAGCCCTCGCCCGCGAGGATCTCCGCGAGGTGCACGGTCTTCGTGCCGACCCGCAGCCGGGACAGGCCGCCGCCGATGTGCATGAGGCACGAGGAGTCCCCGGCGGTGACGACCTCGGAGCGGGTCGTCTGCACGGCGCGGATCTTGTCCGCGAGCATCGCCGTCGAGGTGTCGGCGTTCTTCACCGAGAAGGTGCCGCCGAAGCCGCAGCACTGCTCGGCGTCCGGCAGCTCGACGAGGTCGAGGCCGTGGACCGCGCGCAGCAGCCGCAGCGGCTTGTCGTCCACCCGGAGCATCCGCAGCGAGTGGCACGTCGGGTGGTAGGTGACCCGGTGCGGGTAGCGGGCGCCGACGTCGGTGACGCCGAGGACGTCGACGAGCAGCTCGCTCAGCTCGTACGTCCTCGCGGCGACGGCCTCGGCCCGGTCGGCGAGCCCGGCGTCGGCGCGGCCCTGCTCGGCCATCCGCCGGGCGACGAGGGCGTGCTGGTGGCGCACGGACCCGACGCACGAGCCGGACGGCGCGACGACCGCCTCGACGCCGTCCCCGCCCTCCGCGCGCGGCCGCAGCGCCGCCTCGAAGACGTCGACGTGGTGCTCGACGACCGGCAGCGCCTCCCGCTGGTAGCCGGTGTTCACGTGCATCTGGCCGCAGCAGGTCTGCCCCGACGGGAAGACCACCTCGTGGCCGAGCCGCTCGAGGAGGACGACCGTCGCCTGCGCGGCGCGGGGGAACATCGCGTCCGCGAGACAGGTGGCGAAGAGCGCGATCCGCATGGTCCTCCTCGACCGGACGGGGGGCGGCCGGCACCAGGACGGCCGGGCAATGGTCAGACCAAGGTAGCGGTCTGTCCGGAGCAGTGGAAGCGCTAGCCTGCGGCCATGACCGACGACCCGCTGCTGCGGCCGGTGGAACGGACGCGCACGTACGAGGTCATCCTGCGCCAGGTCGAGGAGCTCCTCACCTCGGGCCGGCTGCGTCCGGGGGACCGGCTGCCGCCCGAGCGTGGCCTCGCCGAGCAGCTCGGGGTGAGCCGGCCGTCGGTCCGCGAGGCGCTCAAGGTGCTCGAGGCGCTCGGTGTCGTCGAGACGACCGGTGGCCAGGGCCGGGACTCCGGCGCCGTCGTCGTCGCCCGGCCCGGGATCGCCATCGGTGCCGCGATGCGGATCCACGTCGCCACCGAGGGGCTGCCGATCGCCGACCTCGTCGAGACCCGGGCGCTGCTGGAGTCCGCGGCGATGCGCCGCCTCGGCCGCCGGGTCGCTGCCCGGCCCGACGGGGTGGGGCTGCTCGCCCCGGCCGAGGCCCTCCTGGTCGAGATGAAGGCCCCGGACCTGTCGCCCGAGCGGTTCCACCACCTGGACACCGCGTTCCACCTCGCGCTCGCCGAGGCCGCCGGCAACGTCGTCGTCCACGTCGTCATGGCCTCGCTCCGGGAGGCCATCGAGGGCTACGTGCTCGACGCCGTCCCCCGGCTGCCCGACTGGCGCACGACGTCCGCCGGCCTGCGCCGCCAGCACGCCGCCATCCTCACCGCCCTGCGCAGGGGCGACGGCGACACCGCTGCGACGGTCGTCGACCGCCACATCCACCAGTTCTGGTCCCGCACCCGCTGACCGCCGAGCCGCCCGTGCTCGTGGTGGGTACCGGTTCGGAGCCCGTCGCGGCGCCGGAACGGTACGCGGCGTGAGCAGGAGCGGTGGGGCGGGTCAGGAGGACGAGGG
>NZ_MWLL01000121.1 GCF_002198675.1 Kineosporia sp. R_H_3
GCGCGGGAAACCCCGGACCGGACGCCGGGCCGGCGGCGGGCGCGTCGGCGGGAGGGGGCCCGCCGCGCAGCCCTTCCATGCCGTCCTTGCCGCGCCGGAAGATGCGCGGCCTGGACCGGTACACCGTGCCCGGCTTGGCCGGGTCCGGGCCGCGGCCGCCACCGCTCGAGCTCATCGCCGGGGACCGCCCGTCACGAGGGCTGCCCGGGGTCGTCCGTCAGGGGCGTGCATGTCTGTGCTGACGCGCGGGTGCACCGATCGGTTCACGTCCTGCTCCACGGTCCGGCTCAGGCGATGCCGTGCCGCGGCGCCTCGATGGCCGGGCAGGTGTCCATGACGACCTCGAGGCCGGCAGCGGCCGCGCGGGCCGCGGCGTCCTCGTCGACGACCCCGAGCTGCAGCCACACGGCCTTGGCCCCGGCCGCGATCGCCTCGTCGACGATGCCGCCGGCGATCTCGCTGCGGACGAAGACGTCGACGACGTCGATCTGCCCGGGGACGTCCGCCAGCGTGCGGTAGCCGGGGGCGCCGTGGACGGTGTCCGCCTTCGGGTGCACGGGGACGATCTCCATGCCGAGCTGGTCCTGCAGGTAGCGCCCGATCCGGTAGGCGACCCGCGTCGGGTTCTCGGAGAGGCCGACGACCGCCCAGCGACTGCCCCGGGAGGCCAGCAGGCTGCGGACGACGTCCGAGTCGTTGACGTGGAGGCGGTGCCGGGCAGGGCTCGTCATGCCCCCAGTGTGCATCCCCACCCCCGTAGTCGCCGAACCTCGCAGGTCAGCGCGACGCCTCCGTCGCCGTCGCGTTCCGTGCTCGCCCGCCTGCATGTGCACCGGCACGTGCGACGGTGTGCCGCCCTTCGTTCGACGGAGCGTGACGACACTTCGCGGTGTCATGGGGTGCGGATCACATGTCAGGGACGCCGCGCCGCGCGCGTCGCCGGGACGCCGTCCGGGTGCCCCTCCGGATCGGCTCCGGGCCGCCGTCGACAGGCCCCTGACGGCGCGGGCCGACCTGGCGCACCGGCCCGCGAGGCTAGGCTCGGACCATGAGATGGTGCGTCACCGGCGGTGCCGGGTACATCGGTTCGCACGTCGTCCGCGCACTGCGCGACGCCGGCCGGGAGGTCGTCGTCCTCGACGACCTGTCGAGCGGGCACCGCGGGTTCGTCCACGACGACGTGCCGTTCGTCGAGGGGTCGGTCGTCGACCCCGCCGCGGTCGACGCGGCCCTCGGTGCGGGCAGCGGGGACCCCGTCACGGGCGTGGTCCACCTGGCGGGCTTCAAGTACGCGGGCGTCTCGGTCGAGCGACCGTTGCACACGTACACGCAGAACGTCACCGGCATGCAGGTGCTCCTCGACCGGATGCTCACGGCGGGCGTCGGCCGCCTCGTCTTCTCCTCGAGCGCCGCGACCTTCGGCACCCCGGACGTCGACCTCGTCACCGAGGACACCCCGACCCGGCCCGAGTCGCCGTACGGCGAGAGCAAGCTCATCGGTGAGTGGCTCGTCCGGGACGTCGCGCGGGTGACCGGCCTGACGCACACCTCGCTGCGCTACTTCAACGTCGTCGGCTCCGGGTACCCGGACCTCTACGACACGAGCCCGCACAACCTCTTCCCGCTCGTGCTCAAGGCGCTCACCGAGGGCCGGACGCCGCGGGTCAACGGCACCGACTACCCGACGCCCGACGGCTCCTGCGTGCGCGACTACGTGCACGTCCAGGACCTCGCGCTCGCGCACGTCGCCGCGGCCACCGCGCTCGAGGAGGGCCGCGCGCTGCAGCCGGTCTACAACCTCGGCAGCGGCGAGGGACTGTCGGTCCTGCAGATCATGGACGCCGTCCGGCGGGTCACGGGGATCGGGTTCACCCCCGAGATCCACGACCGCCGCCCGGGCGACCCGGCCCGGATCGTCGCGAGCGGCGAGGCCGCGGCCCGCGACCTCGGCTGGGCGAACCGGCACGACGTCGACGCCATGGTCGCCAGCGCCTGGGAGGCCTGGCAGCGCGCGCAGGCCGAGCCCGCGGACGCCTGAGCCGCACGACCGCCGTCCGGACGTCCGGGGCAGAACGAGCGGAACGGCCGGCCGCCGCGAGGGTGGCCGGCCGTTCCGTGTCGCGTGGTCTGTGCCGTGGTCTGTGCCGTGTCCTTCGGGGTGTCAGACCCCGACGAGGACGCCTGCGCCGACGACGCTCAGTCGCCGGCGCGGGGTCGACCCAATGCGCGGTACGTCCATCCTGCGCCGCGCCACACGGCCGGGTCGAGGGCGTTGCGGCCGTCGAGCACGTGCTTGCCGCGGACGATCTCGCCGAGCTTGGCGGGGTCGAGCTCGCGGTACTCGCGCCACTCGGTGAGCAGCAGGACGACGTCCGCCTTCGCGCACGCCTCCTCGGCCGTCGTCGCGAACTGCAGCTCCGGCCAGACCCGGCGGGCGTTCTCGATCGCCGCGGGGTCGGTGACGACGACGTCCGCGCCCTGGAGCTTGATCTGCGCGGCGACGTTGAGCGCCGGCGAGTCGCGGATGTCGTCGCTGTCCGGCTTGAAGGCGGCACCGAGGACGGCGACCTTGCGGCCGAGGAAGGAGCCTCCGACGACCTCGCGGGCGAGCTCGACCATCCGCACCCGGCGGCGCATGTTGATCGCGTCGACCTCGCGGAGGAACGTCAGCGCCTGGTCGGCGCCAAGCTCACCGGCGCGGGCCATGAACGCGCGGATGTCCTTGGGCAGGCAGCCACCGCCGAAGCCGAGGCCGGCGCCGAGGAACTTCGGGCCGATCCGGTCGTCGTGGCCGATCGCCGTCGCGAGCTGGGTGACGTCGGCCCCGGCGGCCTCGCACACCTCGGCCATCGCGTTGATGAAGGAGATCTTCGTCGCGAGGAAGGCGTTCGCCGCCGTCTTCACGAGCTCGGACGTCGGGTAGTCGGCCGTGACGAGCGGGACGCCGTGCGACAGCGGGTCGGCGTAGACGCCGTCGAGCAGCGCCTTCGCGGCCGCGGCCGTCGCCGGGTCCGAGGGGAGGCCGTAGACGAGACGGTCCGGTCGCTGGGTGTCGACGACGGCGTGGCCCTCGCGGAGGAACTCCGGGTTCCAGGCGAGCATCGCGCCGGTCGGCTCGACGAGGTCGGCGAGCCGGGCCGCGGTGCCGACCGGCACCGTCGACTTGCCGACGACCAGGTCGCCCGGGCGCAGGTGCGGCAGCAGGTTGCGGACGGCGGCGTCGACGTAGGAGGTGTCGGCCGCGAACTCGCCCTTGCGCTGCGGCGTCCCGACGCAGACGAAGTGCACCATCGGCTCGTCGGCCTCGGGCGAGCCCGCCTGCCGGGAGAGCACGGTGACGTCGGTCGTGAAGGTCAGCCGGCCGGAGCCCATGGCGCGCTCGAGGAGCTCGGGCAGCCCCGGCTCGAAGAAGGGCGCTTTCGCGGCCTGCAGGTCCTTGACCTTGGCCTCGTCCACGTCCACACCGACGACCTCGTGACCGAAGTCCGCCATGCATGCAGCGTGCACGGCCCCCAGATATCCACAGCCCATGACGGAGATTCGCACCGGGCGAGACTAGCCCGGCGCGCAGAGGCGGAGAGCCCGAATCAACGAACAGTGATGTGGGCCGCACGGTCAGCCACCCTGCTCGTCGACAGCCGGCCGTCCGGCGTTCATCTCCCGCATGTCGTCCGGTCCCGGGAGGTGCGACGGTGCCCGCTCTGCGTACCTTGGCGCCATGAGATTCGGCCTCTTCGTCCCGCAGGGCTGGCGCCTCGACCTCGTCGGCATCCCCCCGGAGGAGCAGTGGGCGGCGATGCGTGCCGTCGCCGCCCTCGCCGAGGCGGGGCCGTGGGAGTCGGTCTGGGTCTACGACCACTTCCACACCGTCCCGGTCCCCACCCAGGAGGCGACGCACGAGGCGTGGACGCTCATGTCCGCGCTCGCCGTCGCGACCTCGCGGGTCCGGCTCGGGCAGATGTGCACGTGCATGGGCTACCGGCACCCGATGTACCTCGCGAAGGTCGCCGCGACCGTCGACGTCATCTCCGGCGGCCGCGCCGAGATGGGCATCGGCGCCGGCTGGTACGAGCACGAGTGGACGGCGTACGGCTACGGCTTCCCGTCGGCCGGCGACCGGATCGCGATGCTCGCCGAGGGCGTCGAGATCATGCGGCGCGCGTGGGCCGAGGGCGAGGCGACGTTCGCCGGCGAGCACTACCAGGTCGAGGGGGCGATCTGCCGGCCGCAGCCGCTGCAGGCGGGCGGCGTCCCGCTGTGGATCGCCGGCGGCGGCGAGCGCAAGACGCTGCGGATCGCGGCCCAGTACGCGGCGTACACGAACTTCGACGGCACCCTCGAGGGCTTCCGGCACAAGTCCGAGGTGCTCGCCGGGCACTGCACGGAGGTCGGGCGGGACTACGACGAGATCGTCCGGTCCGCCAACTACAACGTCGTCATCGGTCGGGACGAGGCCGAGGTCGAGGAGCGGCTCTCGGCGCTGCGGGCCCGGTACGAGCCCTACCTCGCGCCCGAGCAGCTCGCCGCCGCCGAGCAGCAGTTCCGCACCGGCCCGCTCGTGGGCACCCCGGAACAGATCGTCGAGCGGCTCACCGAGCTGCAGGCGGCCGGCATGACGTACGCGATCACGTACTTCACCGAGGCGGCGTACGACACGAGCGGCATCGACCTGTTCACGAGCGAGGTCGTCCCGCACCTGCTCTGAGGGCGGCCGGGCGGTTGGTTGGGCGTCCGAAGGTCGGACGTGAAATTCGCGACACGTCGCGGCTGCTGTGCGGGGCTACCCGTGCGTAACCTCGTGCCATGACGACTGCCGACGCCGCCCGCGCCGCGTTCCCGCACTTCGCCCTGCCCGAGGACCACGAGGCGCTCCGCGAGGCGGTGCGCGCCGTGTGCGACGACAAGGTCGCGCCGTTCGCGGCCGAGGTCGACGAGACCGGCGAGTTCCCGGAGCACGCGCTCGACGCGCTCGTCGCGGGTGACTTCCACGCGCCGCACATCCCCGAGGAGTACGACGGGGTCGGTGCCGACGCGCTCGCGACGTGCATCGTCATCGAGGAGGTCGCGCGGGCCTGCGCGTCGTCCTCGCTCATCCCGGCGGTGAACAAGCTCGGCACGATGCCGCTCATCCTCGCGGCCTCGGACGACGTCAAGCGCCGCTACCTGCCGCCGGTCGCCCGCGGCGAGGCGATGTTCTCCTACGGCCTCTCCGAGCGGGAGGCCGGCAGCGACACGGCGTCGATGAGGTGCCGGGCGACCCGCGACGGCGACGACTGGGTGCTCTCGGGGCAGAAGTCGTGGATCACGAACGCCGGTGTCAGCGAGTACTACACGGTGCTCGCGGTGACCGACCCGGACGGCCCTCGCGGGCGCAACATCACCGCGTTCGTCGTCGAGAAGGCCGATGCCGGCTTCACCTTCGGGACCCCGGAGAAGAAGCTCGGCATCAAGGGCAGCCCGACCCGCGAGCTCCTCTTCGACCGCTGCCGGATCCCCGGCGACCGCGTCGTCGGCGACGTCGGGGCGGGCCTGCAGATCGCGCTGCGCACCCTCGACCACACCCGGGTGACGATCGGCGCCCAGGCCGTCGGGATCGCCCAGGCCGCGCTCGACCACGGATGCGCCTACGTCAAGGAGCGCAAGCAGTTCGGCAAGGCCGTCGCGGACTTCCAGGGCATCCAGTTCATGCTCGCGGACATGGCGATGACCCTCGAGGCCGCCCGCCAGCTCGTCTACGTCGCCGCGAGCAAGAGCGAGCGCAACGACCCCGACCTGCCGTTCTTCGGGGCCGCCGCCAAGTGCTACGCCTCGGACGTCGCGATGCAGGTGACGACGGACGCCGTCCAGCTCCTCGGCGGGGCGGGGTACACGAAGGACTACCCGCTCGAGCGGTTCATGCGCGACGCGAAGATCACCCAGATCTACGAGGGCACGAACCAGATCCAGCGGATGGTCATGGCGCGGCAACTGCTCAAGTAGGCAGCGGGCGCGATCATGGGAGGCATGAGGACCGGGTCGTGGTGCGCTGCTCTGGTCCTGCTGCCTGCGCTGCTCGCCGCCTGCGGTGGCGCCGGGGCGGACCGGCCGCCGCACCCGGGGACCGCCGAGCCGACGCCGTCCGCGGTGAGCCTGGAGGTTCTGACCCAGGAGGTGGAGGCCGCGGGGCGACGGGGTCTCGAGGGCGGCGGCTACGTCGTGGACCTCGACCGGTCCGAGGGCGGCGGCCGGCGGGTCGAGGTCGACCTCGTGACCCACCGGCTCGTCGCCACCGGCGCCGAGGACACGGTCTACCTCGCCGCGGGGAAGGGCCGGTACTCCTCCGTCGACCGGTCCGAGCGGACCCGCCTCGCGCTGCAGTACCTCGGCAGGCCGGGCGCCCGGTTCACGTTCAGCCCCGACCCGCGGATCACGATCGGCCCGACGATCAGCCCGTCGACCGCGGCGTCGCAGGCGTACTCGCCGGCGGACGCCGGTCCGCAGGACCGCAGGAGCTGGTCGGGGCCCGCCCGGACCGTGCGCCCGGACGGCATCGTCTACACGCTCCGGGACGACGACAGCGGCGCGACCTGCGCGTGGCACACGGACAGCCCGGACCCTGCCCGCGGGCGGCTGGTGCGGACGACGTGCGAGGTGGGCACCGGGGTCGAGCCGGCGCCGACGACCTGGACGTACACCACCCCCGTCGTCGCCCTGCCCGACGACGCGTCGGTCGTCGGCTTCCAGGAGTTCTTCGACGCGACGGTGGCCGCCGAGCTCCCGGACACGCTCCGGCACGACGCGCGGATGTTCGCCCGGGCCGCCAACCGGGTCGCCGCGAAGGAGCACCGCAGCACGCGGGTCGCCGACCTCGAGAAGCTCGCGGAGCAGTCGTCGGAGGTCGCCGGCCGGGACCTCCTCCGGCTGAGGACG
This sequence comes from Kineosporia sp. R_H_3, assembly GCF_002198675.1. Classification (GTDB taxonomy): domain Bacteria; phylum Actinomycetota; class Actinomycetes; order Actinomycetales; family Kineosporiaceae; genus R-H-3. The sequence continues at coordinate 6,910 of NZ_MWLL01000121.1, forward strand.
ACCGTCGACGGTCAGGGCACCGTCCACCTGACGGGCCGCAACCCCTACACGCGCGAGACCCTCGAGTGCCTCGTCGTCCTGCGCGGCGGCAAGGCGGTCGCGGGCCAGGTGACCGTTCGCTGAGCCGGTGACGCCTCAGAACCGGTAGTCGAAGTCCTCGAACGAGTCCGTCGGGAAGACGTAGAAGAAGCGCAGGAGCCCGCTGCCGTCGTTGACGATGCCGTGCTCGGCGTCCCCGGGGACGTACACCGACGACCCTGGCCGCAGCGTGTGCTCCACCCCGTCGAGCGAGACCGTCCCGGTGCCCTCGGCGACGAAGTAGACCTCCGGCGGGGTGTGCCGGTGCCGGCCGAGCCACTCACCGGGCCGCAGGACCGCCACCCCGGTCGTCAGGCCGACGGTCGCCGTCACGTCGCCGCTGAACGCGGTGCGGAACCCGAGCCGGCCGCGGACCGGGTCGTCCCAGCGTTCGAGCGGGACGTCGTCCTCGTGCCGGACGAGCGGTCGGACGTCCATGGCGGCTCCTCGGTCAGGTCGGTGTGACGGTCCGCGCCGGTCGCGCGACCTCGGCCCAGGGTCGCGCAGCGGGCGCCCGCGACGCACGTGGTGCGCGGCGCGTTGACGCGGTGGTCCGGCTGCGACGACGATCACATGATGAGACGGCTGGTCCGGACGCCGCGCCGGCCGGTGCTGCTGCCTCTGCTGCTGTGCGCCTGCGTCGCCGGGTGCTCCTCGGGCGGCTCCGTCGGCGGGACGCGGACGGCCACGGCGACCGCCACCCCGCTGACCGTCGAGTCCCTCACCGCGCAGGTGCTGGCTGCGGGACGGCGCGGGGCGGGCAGCGACGGGTACGTCGCCGTGACGGAGCGCGGGGTGTCCCCGGGCCGGTCCGAGGTCGACCTGCGCGGGCGCATCGCGTTCGGCCGGGACGACTACGGCGGCTCCTGGTACCTCGTCGGCGGTCGGGGTGAGTACCTCGTGATCACGGGGACGGAGGCGGACCGGGCCGCGCTGGGGTTCCTCGGCCGCCCGGACGCGCGGTTCGCGGTGCGTCGGGACCGGGCGACGCCCCGCCCGACGAGGACCGGCGCCACGGACGGCGGGCCGGTGGAGGACGCGTTCAAGGGGCGCCGGTTGAGGTCGCCGGCCGCCGCCGGGCCCCTCGGGTTCCCGCGGGCGGAGTGGTCGCACGCGCAGGTCCGGCAGGTCGGGTCCGGCCGGGTCTTCAGCATGGAGGCTGCCTACCCGCCGCGCACCGTCTGCAGCTGGACCACGGACAGCGCTGACCCGCGGCGGGAGCGGTTGGTGCGCGAGGAGTGCTTCGCCACGGAGGACGACGGCGGTGCGATCACGACGTGGACGTACACCAGCCCCCGCATCACACCGCCGGACGACGCGTCGGCCGTGGACCAGGAGGAGTTCGGCCTGGCGCTGGAGGCAGCCGACCTCCCGCGCCGGCTCGCGCGGGAGGCACGAAGCATCGCCCGGGCGGCGAACCGGCGCGCGGCCCGCGACCACCGGTCGGTGACCCGCACCTCCGACCTCAGGGCGATCGTCGGTCCCGGGGGCGACGTGGCCAAGGGCGACCGCCTCCGGCAGCGGAGCACGATGGACGCCGCGGGCGTCGTCCACGTCACCGGGTACAACCCCGTCACGCGCACGACCCTCGAGCGGCAGGTGGTGGTCCGCGACGGGAAGGCCGTGGTCCTGCGGTCGTGACACGGGCGGGCGTGCGGACGGCTCAGCGTCGCGCAGCGGCGCACGCGATGCACGTGGTCGCCTCCGGGCGGGCCTCGAGCCGGGCCGGGGCGATCGGCCCGCCGCAGCGCTCGCAGGTCCCGTAGCGCCCGTCGTCGACGCGGGCGAGGGCCTGCTCGATCGCCGCGCGGCTGCTCCGGGCCCGATCCAGCAGTGCTGTGACCTGCTCCCGCTCGAACGCGATCGTCGCACCCTCCGGGTCGTGCTCGTCGTCCGCGTTGGAGTCCTTCGACGCCTCGACGAACCGGGCGTGCTGCTGCTCGAGGTCGGTGACCTGGTCGGCGTTCTCCGCGAGCGCCTGCACGAGCCGCTGCCGCTGCGCCCGTGCAGGCGCCGCGCCGCCGATCTCCTCCTGGCCGCCGTCCGTCACCGCTCCATCGTGCGTCACGGCTGTGCCCGTCCGCAGGGCAGGGCGGCTCGCGGGCTACGCCTTGCCCTTGTCGGCAGAGCCGTCGTCCACCTCGCGGACGACGAGGGTGTCGGCGACCTTGTCGAGCAGGTGGGTGACGCTCTCCTGCGCGAACCCGCCGATGACGGCGATGATCAGCACGCTCGTCAGGCTGGTGTAGGTGCCCGTGACGAGCCCGCCGCCGACGAGCCAGACGAGCAGCACCGCGGTCCACAGCCCGGTCGCCAGCTTGACCGTCACCTGTGCCGGTCGCGGGTCGAACCAGCGGATGTCCTTGGGGGCGCGGCGGCCGAGGGCGTAGACGGTGAGCAGCGAGGTCAGCGTCGCGCCGACGACGCCGGCCACCATGACGACGAGGAGGAGCGTCCACGCCGGCATCTCGACGCCGTCCGGGCTGGGGACGAAGGTGTCCTTCTCGAGCCGGGACTGGGCCAGCACGGCACTCCCGGCAAGCACGACGAGCAGGGCCGAGAGCGACATCGTCGCGGTCCGCCACGCGTGCGCCGTGCGCAGCCGCGCCGTCGCGGCCTCGTGCGCCGCGTGCAGGGCGTCGACGGCGACCTCGCGGGCCCCGGTGCCGAGCCTGGAGTCGGTGAGCTTCTTGTTCCAGATGCGCTGCTGGGCCGGTGGCAGCTCGCGGTCCACGTGGTCCTTGGCCTCCTCCTCCACGACGGAGTCGTCGAGGTACAGCCGCGCGACCTCCTCCTCCAGGGTGTGCAGCCGCATCCAGGCGGCCTCGCGGCGGGCCCCCGGGAGCAGGTAGCGGTGGCCGGACGCCGTCCGGCCGGTGAGCTCGGCCTTCCTGAAGGCGGCGATCTGCGACCGGATTCCCTCCGCGTCCGTCGTCCTCCCGGCCCGGTCCTCCAACGAGTCTGCGTATGCGCCCGCGTCCACGGTCCACGTGGCCATGACCCCCACCTCCAGCAGTGAGACCCTTCTAGCCTGCGCCGGACGGCGCCCGGCGCGCCGGGACGATCGGCGTCGGCGGCCCTGCCGACAGGCCGACGGCGACCGTCAGCGCGAGCACCCCCTCGGGGTCGGTGAGGGTGTCCCCGAAGAGCCGGCGCAGCTGCGTCATGCGGTAGCGGACCGTCTGCGGGTGGACGACGAGCTGGGCGGCGACGTCGTCCCGCCGGCCCTGGTGGAGCAGCCACGACCGGAGCGTCTCCACGAGCCGCTGCCGGGCGTCCGGGCGCAGGTCGTCGAGCGGGGCCAGGGTCGTGGCGCGCAGGTCGGCCAGGGCCTCGCGGTCGGCACCGAGGACGAGCTCGGTGAGGTGCGTCTCGGTGTCGAGGAGCCCGCGGTGCCGGCCGTGCAGCGCGAGGAGCCGGACGGCTCGGGTCAGGGACGCCGCCGCCGACACCCAGGGCCGGGCCGGTCCGACGACGACCGGCCGGTCGCGCAGGGCGTCGAGGGCGACCCGCCGCCCGGCGCGGCCCGGTGCCCCGGCGGGGACGAGGAGGACGTCGAGCGCGGCGTCCGGGTCGTCGGCCCCGCGGTCGTCGTCCGGGTCGTCGGTGCCGTGGCCCAGGAGGTCGCCGACGACGTCCGCGGGCAGGTGGAGCGTGCCCGACGGCAGCTGGGCGAGGGCGAACCGGGCCTGCGCGGGGGAGAGGACGACCGCGACGAGGGTCTGCGGCGGGTCCCACTCGGCCCGCTGGGCGAGGGGGAGCAGCTGGTGCTCGGGCTCGCCGTCGAGGATCGCCTTCGCGAGCCGCTCCCGGTACTGCTCCCGGACCCGGCCGGTGACGGCGAGCTCGTCGCTGTGGCCCGTGACGCTCGCCGCCGAGAGGGCGTCGATGTAGGCGAAGACGAGCTCGGCGAAGCGGGCGAGCGTCGCCGGGGACATCCCGAGCTCGACGCAGTGCGCGCTCCACTCCCGCCACGCGACCCGGGCCCCGACCCGGTAGGCCGCGAGCAGGGCGGCCATCGTGCGGCCCGACCGGGCCTCGCCGCGGCCGAGGGCGTACGCGGCGTCGAGCACCGGGCGCAGCGGCATCCCGGCGTCGGGGCTCTCCGACTGCTCGGCCATCGTGAGGAAGCCGCCGAGCGCGAGCCGCACCGAGCTCTCCAGCGTCTCGCGCAGGCCCGTGCTGAGCGCCCCGTCGCCGAGCCGGTCGCTGTACTCCGGGACCCCGGCCCGGACGGCGTCCACGGTGCGGCCCGCGACGTCCTGCAGGCGCTCCCGCATGGACTCGCCGATCGCCGGATCGAGCGCGAGCCCGCCGTCCATCTGTTCCCTCCGAACAATCGGTTCGTGCAACTCCACGTCCGTAGGGTGAGAGTTTAACCTTGACGATCACCAAGACTGAAGCGGTGGAGAGCACCAGCACGCGGACACGCACCCTGTCCCGGACCCTCGGAAGGGTCGCGGAGGCACTGTGCACGCCGCTCGTCCCGGCCGACTACCTCGACATCGTCGCCCCGATGCGCCCCGGCGCCCGGCGGGCCAAGGTCGTCGCCGTCCGGCCCGAGACCGCCCGCGCGACGACCCTCGTGCTGCGGCCGGCCTTCCGCTGGCCCGGCCATCGGCCCGGCCAGTACCTGCGCCTCGGCGTCGACGTCGACGGCGTGCGGCTGTGGCGCTCCTACTCGCTGACCGGCCCGCAGAGGCCCGACGGCACCCTCACCGTGACGGTCGGCGCGCTCGACGGCGGCGCGGTGAGCAGCCACCTGCAGTCCGTGCGGGTCGGTGCGCTCGTCGAGGTCGACGGCCCGGACGGCGTCTTCACGCTGCCGGACGTCGCCCCGGCCAAGACCCTCTTCGTCACCGCCGGGACCGGGCTCACCCCGGTCGTCGGCATGCTCCGCACCCGGCTCGCGGACCTGCGCGACGTCGTCCTCGTGCACTCGGCGCGCACCGCCGACGACGTCATGTTCGCCGAGGAGCTGCGGGACTGGGCGGCGCAGGGCCGGCTGCGGCTCGTCGAGCGGCACACCGCGACGCAGGGCCGGCTCACCGCCGCCGCCCTCGCGGACCTGGTGCCGGACGTCGCCGAGCGCGAGACCTGGGCGTGCGGGCCGAACGGCCTCCTCGACGAGATCGCGGCCGCCGCCGAGGCACAGGGCTGGACGCAGCGGCTGCACACCGAGCGGTTCCGGCCCGTCCTCGTCGAGCCCGGCACCGGCGGCACCGTCACCTACGGCCGGGCCGGCGTCACGCTCGAGGCGGACGGCGCGACGACCCTCCTCGCCGCCGGTGAGGCCGGCGGGGTGCTCCTGCCGTCGGGCTGCCGGATGGGCATCTGCTTCCAGTGCGTCGTCCCGCTCACCGAGGGCTCGGTCCGCGACGTCCGCAACGGCGTCGTGACGACCGCCACCGCCGAGGACCCGGCCCTCGTCCAGACCTGCATCAGCGCGGCCGCCGGGCCGTGCGCGCTCGACGTGTGAGCGCCGTCCGGCCCCACCAGCCCGCCCGACCGTCCCGCACGACCACTGACTGCCCCGGAGGAACCCTCCCGTGACCGCTATCCAGCACAAGCCCGTCAGCCCCGTCGCGCACCTCACGCCCGAGGACGTCGAGGAGCTCGGCCGCCTGCTCGACGAGATCCGCGAGGAGGTCGTGAGCAGCCGCGGCGCCCGCGACGCCGAGTACATCCGCAAGGTCATCAAGACCCAGCGCCGCCTCGAGCTCGGCAGCCGCGCCGTCCTGCTCGCCTCGCTCTTCCCGCCGGCGTGGGTCGTCGGCACGATCGGGCTGAGCATCGCGAAGATCCTCGAGAACATGGAGATCGGGCACAACGTCATGCACGGCCAGTGGGACTGGATGCGTGACCCGAAGATCCACTCGACGACGTGGGAGTGGGACAACGTCACGCCGTCCGAGCACTGGAAGCACTCGCACAACGAGCTGCACCACACGTGGACGAACGTGCTCGGCAAGGACAACGACCTCGGCTACGGGATCATGCGCGTCGACGAGGACCAGCCGTGGTCGCCGGCGCTGCTCGGCCAGCCGTTCTACAACTTCCTCAACATGCTCGTCTTCGAGTACGGGATCGCCGCGTACGACCTCGAGCTGTTCGCGCTCGGCAAGGCCTCGGCCGAGAAGAAGGCCGCGACCTGGGCCAAGGGCAAGCAGGTGCTCCGCAAGGTCCGCAAGCAGGTGCTGCGCGACTACGTCCTGCACCCGGCCCTGTCCGGCCCGTCGTTCGTGCCGACGCTCGCCGCGAACGCCGTCGCGAACCTCGTCCGCAACGTGTGGACGCACTCGGTCATCATGTGCGGCCACTTCCCGTCCGGCGTCGAGACGTTCACCCGCAAGAGCATCGAGGGCGAGACCCGCGGCGAGTGGTACCTGCGCCAGATGCTCGGCTCGGCGAACATCACCGGCGGCCGGTTCATGCACGTCATGACCGGCAACCTCAGCTACCAGATCGAGCACCACCTCTACCCGGACCTGCCGAGCAACCGGTACGCCGAGGTCGCGCCGCGGGTGCAGGAGCTCTTCGAGCGCTACGGCCTGACGTACGTCAGCGGCCCGCTGCCCAAGCAGGTCGCGTCCGCGTGGTGGAAGGTCATCAGGCTGTCGGTGCCGACGAAGGCCGACCTCGACAAGCGCAGGGCGCGCAAGGCCCGCCGGGCGACCGGGCGTCGTCCCGCGGTGCCCGCGCAGCAGCAGGAGACGGTGCTCGAGCCGGTCGCCTGACCGTCAGCCACTCCCACCGGCCCGCGGCCGGTCAGCGGACCGCGGCGAAGACGTCGTCGACCCGGCCGGGCGCACCGGCCGGGTCGACGTACCACTCGTAGCGCAGCACCCGGTCGAACAGCCAGCCCGGCAGGCCGAGCAGCAGCCGTAGCGTGCGGGTGCCGCCGTCCGCTACGGCCTGGCTCGCGTGCGCCTGCAGCGCAGCCCGTTTGGCCGCGGTGTACGCCGAGACGTCGACCCGGTGCGTGATCTCGTCGCGGCCGCAGTAGGCGTCCCCGAGGCGGGCGAGCGTCGAGGCGTCGAGCAGCCGGGCGGCGCGGGCCAGCCGCGCGCCGCGCACGAGCAGGTCGCGCGGCACCGTCGCCTGGAGCACGCTCGGGGTGCCGGCGAGCCGGGCCGCGACGGCCCCGACGGCGTGCACCTGCTTGTGGTCGGGGTGGCCGTAGCCGCCCGACGGATCGTACGTCGTGAGCACATGGGCGCCCTCCTCGCGGAGCACCTCGACGAGGGGTGCCGCGGCCTGCGCGGGGTCGAGCGCGGAGAAGGCCCCCGGGTCCCCGGTCGCGCTGTCGCCGAAGCCGGAGTCCGGCAGCCCGAGGTGGACCACGCGCGCCACCCCGAGCGCCGCGGCGGCCTCGGCGAGCTCGGCCCGGCGGCGGGTGCCGAGCGCACCGGCGGCCGCGAGGTCGGGTGACGTCAGCCCGGCCTCGCCGTCGGTCGCCGTCACGAGGACGACGCGGTGCCCTTCCGCGGCGGCGCGGGCCAGGGTGCCGGCCGTGAGGAGGGCCTCGTCGTCCGGGTGGGCGTGGAACGACACGAGGACGAAGCTCATGCCCCGAGCCTGGCACCACGCGGCGGCCCCGGGCGAGCCGGCCGCCGAGAACGGGAGGACGGGACGACCCCGGGTCAGACCATGGTCGTACCCGCTCCGGGCGGCCCTGCACCCAGGGGCCGACGTCCGCTGCGAGGATCTGCCGATCTTCGTCGGAAGCCCTGTCCCGCAAGGGGTCCGGGCCACCACGGTGGGCCCATGGACGCCTCCTCGCCACCGGTCGTGCCGCCGCCGTCCCGGCTGCCGCGGGCCGGACGCCGGCTGCTCGCCGGCCTCGGTCTCGCCGGGCTCACCGCCGCCCTCGTCGCCGCGGTGCCGGCCGTCGCGGGCACGTCGTGGCCCGCCGTCACGCGCCTCGCGGCCGGGACGGACCTCACGTGGCTGCCGTGGCTGGCCGCCGTCTGGGTCGCGGGGCTCGGCGCCTACGCCGTCGTCCAGACCGCCGCGCTGCCGGGGCTGTCCGCCGGGCGGGCGGTCGCCCTGACCCTCGGCGGCAGCGCGGTCGGCAACCTCGTGCCGCTCGGCGGCGCGGCGTCGATGGGCGTGTGCGCGGCGATGGCCCGGCGCTGGGGGTTCGGCCCCTCCCGGTTCGGCGCGTACCTCACCGTGACGACCCTGTGGTCGAGCGCGAGCCGGGTCGTCCTCGGGGCGGCGGCGCTCGCGTGGTGGGCGCTGGCCCGCCCCGGCGGGCCGCCGCTCGCGGACCCGGTCGCCGTGCTGCTGCCGGCGGTCGCGGTGCTCGCCGCTCTCGGGGCCGTCGTCGCGAGCGAGCCGGCCTGCCGGGCCGTCGCCGGTACCGCGGGCCGCGTCGTCGACCGGGGGGCCGGGCTGCTCGGGCGCGCGTCCGGCGGCCGCCGTGGCCGCTGGCCGGACGTCGTCGCCGCGACCCGGGCCGAGGCGCTCGCCGCGAACCGGACGGCGTGGCCGCGCGTCGTCGCCGGGCTGCTCCTGCACAACGCGCTCCTCGTGCTCCTGCTCGACGGCTGCCTGCGGGCGGTCGGGCACCCCGCACCGCTCGTCGCCGTGTGCGCGGCGGTCGGGCTCGAGCGGCTGCTCACCGCCGTCCCGGTCACCCCGGGCGGCAGCGGGGTCGCCGAGCTCGGGCTCGTCGCCGTCCTCGCCGCGGGCACCGCGCCCGCGGCCGCTCCGGCGGCAGCGGCCGGCGCCCTGCTCTACCGGGTCTTCACGTACCTGCTCGAGGTGCCCGTCGGCGCGCCGCTCGCGCTGACGCAGCTCGCCCGGCCGGGCCGCCCCGCGCTCGCGGCCCGCGCGGCCGGGGGTGCGGCATGAGGGTCGTCCACGTCACCGACACCTACGCGCCGGTGCTCGGCGGCAAGGAGCTGCACGTCCGCGACCTCGCCCACGAGCAGGCCGCGCTCGGCCACGACGTCGTCGTCCTCACGGCGACCGAGGAGGAGCCGGTCGACCGCCGGACCTGCGGGGAGCCGGCCGCCCCGGGGACCGCACGCCCGCGAGGGGCGCACGCCGTGCGGGGTGCGGGCGCCGTCCGCGTCGTCCGGCTGCCCGACACCCGGTCGCCGCTGGCGCGCGAGCTGCTCGCGGGGGCGGACGTCGTCCACGCGCACCTGTCCGTCGTCTCCCCGTTCGCATGGAGCGCCGTCCGGCAGGCCGCGGCCGCCGGGGTGCCGGTGCTCGCGATGGTGCACGTCGTGCTGCCGGCGTCGGGCGTCGTCCGGGCCGCCTGGCGCGGGGCGGTCGCCGCGGTCGGCCCGGCGGTCACCTGGGGCACCGTGAGCCGGGTCGCGGCGCAGGCGCTGCGGACCGTCGTCCCGGGGCCGGTGCACGTGCTGCCGAACGGGATCGACCCGGGGGCGTGGGCGCCGGCCCGCCCGTCGTCCGTCACGGCGCGGCCGGTCACGGTCGTCGCGTCCGGGCGGCTCGCGCCGCGCAAGCGCGTGCTCGCGCTCGTCGCCGTCCTCGACGAGGTGCGCCGGCTCGTCGGCCCCGACGTCCCGCTGCGCGCCGTCGTCGTCGGGGACGGCCCGCTGCGGCCGCTCGTCGAGTGGCAGGTGCGGACCCGCGGGATGTCCGGGTGGGTCGAGCTGCCCGGCCGGCTCACCCGGCCGCAGCTGCGGGACCTCTACGCGCGGGCCGACGTCTTCGTCGCCCCGGCACGCGTGGAGTCGTTCGGGCTCGCGGCGCTCGAGGCCCGGTGCGCCGGCCTGCCGGTCGTGGCGCTCGCCGCCGCCGGGGTGTCCGACTTCGTCACCGACGGCGTCGAGGGCCGCCTCGCCGCCGACGACGCCGGGCTCGCCCGGGCCGTCGCGGACCTCGTGTCCGACGGCGTCCAGCGGCGCCGGATCGCCGCGCACAACCGTGACGTCCCGACCGTTCTGGGGTGGCCGGGCGTCGTGACCCGCTGCCTCGCGCTCTACGCCGTCGCCGGGACGATCGCGCGGCGGGCCCCGGTCCGTGCCCGGCCGGTGCCGGCCCGGGCCGTGCGACCGGCGGGCACCGTGTGAGGCGTCCGAGTCGTCCCGGCTCGCCGGTGCCGGCGCGGCGGAGCGTCCGCAGCGGCGTCTCAGCGGCCTCTCAGCAGCGGGGGAGCACCGTGCCGGGGTGCGTACCTCCCCGCTGCTCGCCGGCACGGCCGCCCTCGCGGCCACGGCCGGGACCGTCGCCCTCGTCCCGCGTGCGACCGGCACGTCGTGGCACGCCGTCGCGGGCCTCGTCGGCGGCCTCGACCCCGGTCGAGTCCTGCTGCTCGCCGCGGTGTGGGGCGCGGGGCTGCTCGCCTACAGCCTCGTCCTCACCGCCTCGCTGCCCGGCCTCAGCACGCGGCAGGCGCTCGCGCTGAACCTCGGCGGCAGCGCCGTCGCGAACGCCGTCCCCGCGGGCGGGCCGCTGAGCATGGGCCTCACGACGGCGATGGCCCGGTCGTGGGGGTTCGCCCCGGCCCGGCTCGCGGGGTTCCTCACGGTGAGCAACGTCTGGACGGCGCTCGGCCGGGTCGCCGTCGGCGGTGCCGGGCTCGCCGCCTGGTCGCTCGCCGGGCCGGGCGGGGCCCCCGCCGCCGGTGGGGGCCTCTTCGCGCCGGTCGCCCTCGTCGCCGTCCTCGGGGTGCTCGTCGCCGGGGCGCAGCGGCGCACCGCCGCGGCCGGCCGGGTGGTCGGGCGGGTCGCAGGCCGGGCCCTGCACCGTCCGGACCTCGCCGGCCGGTTCGCCGCCGGGGCCGTCGAGGCCCGCCGGCTCGCCCTCGACACGTCGCGGCGGTCCTGGCCGCGGCTCGTCGCCGGGCTCACCGGCTACTCCGTGCTCCTCGTCGTGCTCCTCGACGGCTGCCTGCGGGCGCTCGGGCACCCGGCGCCGCTCGTCGTCGTCCTCGCCGCGGTCGGGGTCGAGCGGGTCGCGGCCGCCGTGCCGCTCACGCCAGGCGGTGCCGGCGTCGCCGACCTCGGGGTCGCCGCCGTGCTCGCCGCGGCCGGGCTCGGCCCGGCCGCGGCGGCCGGCGCGCTGCTCTACCGGCTCTTCACGTTCGCCCTCGAGATCCCCGTCGGTGCCGCGGTCGCCCTCGGCTGGCTCGCGCTGCGCGGACGACGCCCGGCCGCCGGGCCGCCCGCCGTCGCGGCCCCGGCGGGCGACGTCCCCGCGAGGGCCGCCGCATGAGGGTCGTCCACGTCACCGACACCTACCTGCCGCGCCTCGGCGGGATCGAGCTGCACGTCCACGACCTCGCCGACCGGCAGCGCCGGCTCGGCCACGACGTCGTCGTCCTCACCGGGACCCGGCCCGGGGCGCAGGGCCGGGACCGCGCCGACGACCTGCCCGTCGTCCGGCTCGGCCGGGCCGGCTGGGCGGCCCTGCCGGCCGCGGCGCTCGCGGCCCTCGGGGCGGCGGACGTCGTCCACTGCCACTCGTCGATCGTCTCCCCGCTCGCGTGGACCACCGCCCGGCGGGCCGCCGCGGCCGGCGTCCCGGTCGTCGTGACGATGCACTCGGTCGTCCAGCGGTCCGCGGTCGTGACGACGGGGCTGCGCGCCGTCGCGCACCTCGCCGGCCCCACGGTCGTGTGGTCCGCGGTCAGCGGGGTCGCCGCGCAGGCCCTGGCGCCCTGCGTGCCGCAGGGGGTCGAGGTCATGCCGAACGGCGTCGACCCGGCGGCCTGGCCCGCGCTGCCCGCCCGGGAGCGCCTGCCGGGGGAGCCGCTGACCGTGCTGTCGGTCGGCCGGTTCGCCGCCCGCAAGCGGGTCCTCCCGCTCGTCGACGTCCTCGCCGAGGTGCGGCGCCGGCTCGACCCGCAGGTGCCGCTGCGCGCGGTGATCGCCGGCGACGGCCCGCAGCGCGACGCCGTCCGGCAGCGGGTCCGGGCGCTCGGGATGGCGGGGTGGGTCGAGCTCCCCGGCCGGCTGACCCGCGAGCAGGTGCGGGCGCTGCACGCGATGTCGGACGTCTACGTCGCACCGGCCCGGCTCGAGTCGTTCGGGCTCGCGGCGCTCGAGGCCCGCTGCTCCGGGCTGCCCGTCGTCGCGCTCGCCGCCGCGGGCGTCGGCGAGTTCGTCACCGACGGCGTCGAGGGCCGGCTCGTCGCGGACGACGCCGGCCTCGCCGCCGCCACCGCGGACCTGCTCGCCGACCCCGTCGCGCTCGCCGCCGTCCGCGCGCACAACGCGGCGACCCCGACCGGGCTCGGCTGGGACGACGTCGTCCGCGGCTGCCTGGAGACCTACGGCGCCGCCGTCGTCGCCGCGGCGCGCCGCCCGGTGCCCGCGACGCTGCCGCAGGGCATCCTGGGCGTGTCCTGACCCCCGGAGGTCCGATGGCCCGGCGCCGTCCAGAACCGGCGGCCGAACCACCGGTCCGACCGGCGGCGCCGCCGCGCTCGGTGCTCCTGCGCGGGGTCCGCGGCCGGTCCGTCGCGGCGGTCGTCGGCGTCGTCGGCCTCGCGATCCTCGTCGGGGTCGTCCTGCTCCTCGTCGTCCTGCAGCGCACGCTCGTCGCCGACGTCGAGGGCGAGGCGATCGCCCGTGCCGAGGACGTCGCGGCGCTCGTCCGGGCCGACGGTGTCGCCCGGCTGCCCGGCGTCCTCGTCGACACGACCCGGCCCGGCCAGGTCGTCCAGGTCGTCGACGGCGCCGGCCGGGTCGTCGCGGCCTCGACCGAGCGGGCGCAGGACGCCCCGCTCACCTCGCTCGTGCCGCCGGACGGCGTGACCGCCCCGGTCCGGACCGGCCGCGTCGCGCTGCTCGACCGGGACAGCCCGTTCGTCGTCGTCGTGTCCGCGGTCCGGGCCGGCGGCCAGGACTACCGGGTCGTCGTCGCGGAGTCCATCGGGGCCCAGCGGCAGTCGGTCGCGACGGTCCTCGTGCTGCTCCTCGTCGGCTTCCCGCTGCTGCTCGCGCTCGTCGCGGCCGCGTCGTGGTCCCTCGTCGGGCGGGCGCTGCGGCCCGTCGAGCGGATCCGCGCCCAGGTCGCCGAGATCGGCGCCCGCGGCCGGCTCGACCAGCGGGTCCCGGTGCCGGCGGCCCGCGACGAGATCGGCCGGCTCGCCGTGACGATGAACGACATGCTCGCGAGCCTGGACGCCGCACGGACGGCGCAGCGCCGGTTCGTCGCCGACGCCGGCCACGAGCTGCGCAGCCCGGTCGCGACGATCTCGGCGGTGCTCGACGTGGCCCGGGAGGACTCCGGCGGCGCCACGCTCGCCGACCTCACCCCGGTGCTCGAGGCGGAGGCGGCCCGGATCGGCCGCCTCGTCGACAACCTGCTCCTGCTCGCCCGGGTCGACGAGCACGCGGTCGTCCTCGAGACCGGGGACGTCGACCTCGACGACGTCGTCGACGGCGAGGTGCTGCGGCTGCGGGCGGCCCACCCCCGGCTGCGGGTCGAGCGGGTCGTCGTCCCGCAGCGGGTCCGCGGGGACCGCGCCCGGCTGCGCCAGGTCGTCGCGAACCTCGGCGACAACGCGGCCCGGCACGCGCGGGGCGTCGTCCGGCTCGTCGTGGCGCCCGACCCGGACGGCGCCCTCGTCGTCGTCGAGGACGACGGGGCGGGGATCCCGCCGCAGGAGCGGGAGCGAGTCTTCGGCCGCTTCGTCCGGCTCGACGCGAGCCGCGGCCGGACGAGCGGCGGCAGCGGGCTCGGGCTCGCCATCGTCCGTGAGCTCGTCACCGCGCACGGCGGCACGGTGACGATCGGCGACGCGGCGGGCGGCGGGTGCCGGGTCGAGGTCCGGCTGCCGTCCCGGCCGCCGGACCGGTCCGGCGACGAGGACGGCGGTCAGCCGCCGTCCGGGTCGAGCCGGTAGCCGGTGCCGCGCTCGGTGCGGATCGCCGTCCGGCCGAACGGGACGTCGACCTTCTTCCGCAGGTACCGCACGTAGACCTCGACGACGTTCGCGTCGCCGTCGAACGCCGGGTCCCAGACCGCGCGGAGGATCTCGGTCTTCGTCACGACGTCGCCCTTGCGGCGCAGCAGGAACTCCAGGAGGCCGAACTCGCGGGGTGTGAGGGACAGCTCGACGTCCCCGCGCAGCACCCGGTGCCGTGCCGGGTCGAGCGACAGGTCGCCGGCCGTGAGCACGGTCGGCCGCTCCGGGGCGCCGCGCCGGGCCAGCGCCCGCAGCCGCGCGACGAGCAGGACGAAGCTGAACGGCTTGGTGAGGTAGTCGTCGGCGCCGAGGTCGAACGCGTCCGACTGGTCGTACTCGCCGTCCTTGGCGGACAGCATGAGGATCGGCGTCCAGACCTCGCGGCGGCGCAGCTCCTCGACGACCCGGTAGCCGTTGACGAGCGGGATCATGATGTCGAGGACGATGACGTCGAACGGCTGCTCGGTGGCCGCCCACAGCGCGTCCTCGCCGTCGTGGACGACCTCGACGACGAAACCCTCGCGGGTCAGACCGCGGCGGACCGTCTCGGCCAGACCGACCTCGTCCTCCACGAGCAGCACGCGCACGGCAGCAGTCTTCCCCACGGCGCGTGATGGCCCCGGAGGGTGCTCGCCGGGTCTCTGCGAGTCACCGCATTCCGGACGCGCCGACGACGGGCAGCGTCCCAGGGGTCCCGACGACCGACGGTGATACTGCCGAGCATGGCCGCTCCACCTCCGTCGCTCCACCCTGCCCGCACGTCACCGCCCGGGTCGCAGGTCGACCCGGAGGTGGACCTCGAGATCGTCCCCGCGCCCGCCGCGGTCCCGCCGGCGACGGCGCGGCTCACGACCGAGCAGCGGGTCCGGCGTGCGGCCTCCCTCCTCGTGCTCTCTGCCGTCCTGCCCGGCAGCGCCCAGCTCGTCGCCGGGGACCGCCGCGTCGGCCGGTCGGCGCTGCGGGTCTGGGCCGGGCTGCTCGTCGTCCTGCTGGTCGTCGCCGTCCTGTGGTTCGCCGACCGCTCGCTCGCCCTCGGGCTGCTCGCCCGGCCGTCGGTGCTCGCCGCGGCCGGGCTGCTCAGCGTGCTGCTCGCCGTCGCCGTCCCCGGGCTGCTCGTCGACGCCTGGCGGCTCGGCCGCCCGGGCGACCTGCCCGTCACCGCACGGCGCTGGGTGGCCGGTGCGACCGCCGTCCTCGTCATCGCGACGTCCGTCCCCTTCGTCATGGTCGGACGGCGGCTGTGGGCGGCGGCCGACCTCGTCGGCGGCGTCTTCGGCGGCAACGAAGCGGCCGGGACGTCGAAGGGCCGCTACAACGTGCTCCTGCTCGGCGGCGACGCCGGCTCGGACCGGATCGGGCTGCGGCCGGACTCGGTGACCCTCGCCTCGGTCGACGCCGAGACCGGCCGGACCGTGCTCTTCAGCCTGCCGCGCAACATGCAGAACATCCCGTTCCCCAAGGGCACCCCGGCGGCGAAGGCGCTGCCGAACGGGTGGTCGTGCGGCGACTCGTGCCTGCTCAACGCGGTGTACACGTGGGGCAGCCAGCACCCGGACCTGTTCCCCGGCGCCAAGGACCCCGGCGCCGAGGCGATGAAGCAGGCGGTCGCCGGCGTCACCGGCCTCGACGTCTCGTACTACGTGCTCATCGACCTCCACGGGTTCCGGGCAGTCGTCGACGCGATGGGCGGCATCGACCTCACGGTCAAGGGCCGGGTGCCGATCGGCGGCGGGACGTCGAAGGTCGTCGGCTACATCGAGCCCGGGCGGCAGCACCTCGACGGCTGGCACGCGCTCTGGTACGCCCGGTCCCGGCACGGGTCGTCGGACTACGAGCGGATGCAGCGCCAGCGCTGCGTCATGACGGCGATGGCCGGCCAGATGGACCCCGGCACGCTGCTCGCGCGCTTCCAGAAGGTCGCCGCGGCGAGCAAGCAGGTCGTGAGCACCGACATCCCGGCCTCCGACCTCGGGACGTTCCTCGACCTCGGGCTCAAGGGCAAGCGGCGCACGATCACGAGCGTGCAGTTCGTGCCGCCCATCGTCACGCCGTCGCACCCCGACTTCGCGCTCGTCCGGTCGCGGGTCGCGGCCGCGGTGACCGCCGCCGAGGCCGACGACAAGGCCTTCGCCGCGGCCGGCGGAGCCCCGTCGGCGGCCGCCTCCGGACCGGCAGCGAAGACCGCGCCGAAGCCGTCGCGGGCCGCGTCGGCCGCACCGGGGGCGGCGGCCACGCCGCGTTCGCCGTCCGCACCCGGCACCGACACCGCGGCCTCCGGCACGGACGTCAGCAGCGTCTGCGCGGCCTGACGGCCGGCGCCCTGTCGCCTGTGGACGACGAGCGCCTGTGGACGACGGACGCACCCCGTCCGTGGGCGCTGCCATGATCCACGCGTGCAGGAGCCACCCACCGACGACACCGGCCCGGCCGGCCGGGCCGGCCCCGTCTTCGACCGCGCGATGCGCCGGCTCGTCGCGGCGGACCTCCCCGGCTTCTGCCGGGTCCTCGGGGTCGACGTCGAACCGGTCGACGGCGCTGTGCCCGTCCTCGCGAGCCGGTTCCCGTCCGGTGACCTCGACGCCGACCTGCTCGTCCGGGTCGGCCCGGGCCGGCTCCTCCACGTCGAGTACCAGCGTCGTGGCGAGGCCGGGCTCGCCCGGCGGATGCTCCGCTACCGCGGCGCGGTCATGGACGCCTACCCGCAGGACCACCTCGAGCAGGTCGTCGTCGTCCTGGGCGACGGCGTCGTCGACTCGGTCGACTCCCCGGTCGACGGCGGGTTCCGGCTCGGCTGCCGGGTGGTCTACCTCCGGGACGTCGCACCGGAGCTGCTGCTCGCGACCCCGGCGAGCGCCCCGCTCGCCGTGCTGGGACGGGGGACGGCGGACGAGCGGGCGGTGGCCCTCGGCCGTGCGCTGCGGACGATCCGGGACGGCGCCGGGGACCGCACCGTCGAGCTGCTCGACGCCGCCGCCGTCCTGGCGACGATCCGCCTCCATCCGGTTACCATCGAGAAGATCAGAAGGGAGGCCGGGATGACCGTCGAGAGCATCGCCGACTTCTACGAGCAGACCGACTTCGGCCGGCTGATCCAGGACCGTGCCCGGGAGCAGGGCATCGAGCAGGGCATCGAGCAGGGCATCGAGCAGGCGCTCACCGTCGCCCTCGTGGAGCGCTTCGGGATCCGGCCGGAGACGGCGGGCGTCGCGCACCGTCTCGCCGCCGGCACCGATCTCGCGACGGCGATGCGCGCCGTCATGACCGCACGGGCCTTCGAGGACCTCCTGCCCGACGCCTGAACCCGTCGCGTGGCACGGCGCACATCCGGGTCGGCTACCGTTCGGTGCTGATGTCCAGCCCGCCCGTCTCCGTCGTCGTGCCCGTGCTCAACGAGGAACGACACCTCTCGGACGCCGTCGCGCGGATCCTCGAGCAGGACTACCCCGGCGATCTCGAGGTCGTGCTCGCGCTCGGCCCGTCGAAGGACCGCACCGACGAGGTCGCCGCCCGGCTCGCCGCGGCCGACCCGCGGGTGCGGCTCGTGCGCAACCCGACGGGGAGGACCCCGGACGGGCTCAACGCCGCGATCGCCGCGTCGACCCACCCGGTCGTGGTGCGGGTCGACGGGCACGGGCTGCTCGCGCAGGGCTACGTCCGGACGGCGGTCCGCGTCATGGACGAGACCGGCGCCGCGAACGTCGGCGGCCTCATGGCGGCCGAGGGGGTCACGCCCTTCGAGCAGGCCGTCGCCCGGGCGATGACGTCCCGCTTCGGGGTCGGGGGAGCGCGGTTCCACACCGGCGGCGAGGCCGGCCCGGCGGACACCGTCTACCTCGGGGTCTTCCGCCGCGAGGTGCTCGAGAAGCACGGCGGGTACGACCCCGCGTTCGTCCGCGCGCAGGACTGGGAGCTCAACCACCGCATCCGCGAGGGCGGCGGGCTCGTGTGGTTCACCCCCGAGCTGTCGGTGACCTACCGGCCCCGGCCGACGCTGCAGGCGCTCGCCCGGCAGTACCTCGACTACGGCCGCTGGCGGCGGGTCGTCGTCCGGCAGAACCCGGGAACCCTCACGGCGCGCTACCTCGCGGCGCCGCTGGCCACCCTGGGCGTCCTCGCCGGCCTCGTCGTCGCGCCGTTCTGGCCGTGGGCGCTCGTGCTGCCGCTCGGCTACGCCGGCGCGGTCGCGCTCGGCACGCTCCTCACGTGGGGCGGGCTGCCGCTGCGGGCCCGGGCCGCGCTCCCGCTCGTGTACGCGACGATGCACCTCGCCTGGGGGACGGGGTTCCTCACGAGCCCGTCCTCGCTCGGGCGGCGCGGCGCCGTGGCCACGCCCCGGCCGTAGCGGGGCGACCGCGGCTCAGACCGCGACGGCGATCTGCGTGACCCCCGCGGGCACCTCGACCCGCGCCCCGCTCGCGGCGAGGACGTCGTCCGTCGTGACGCCCGGGGCGACCTCGCGCAGGACGAAGCCGGACGGCGTGACGTCGAGGACGGCGAGGTCGGTGATGACCCGGTCGACCACACCGCTGCCGGTGAGCGGCAGCGTGCAGCGGTCGAGCACCTTGTGGGTGCCGTCCTTGGCGACGTGCTCCATGAGGACGACGACCCGCTTGGCGCCGTGGACGAGGTCCATCGCGCCGCCCATGCCCTTGACCATCTTGCCGGGGATCATCCAGTTCGCGATGTCGCCGCCGGCCGAGACCTGCATCGCGCCGAGGATCGCGGCGTCGACCTTGCCGCCGCGGATCATCCCGAACGACGTCGCGGAGTCGAAGAACGACGCCCCGGGCCGCAGCGTCACGGTCTCCTTGCCGGCGTTGATGAGGTCCGGGTCCTCCTCGCCCTCGTACGGGTAGGCGCCGAAGCCGAGGATGCCGTTCTCGGACTGCAGGACGAGCTCCACGCCGTCGGGCACGTAGTTCGGCACGAGCGTCGGCAGGCCGATGCCGAGGTTGACGTACGAGCCGTCGGACAGCTCGGCCGCGGCGCGGGCCGCCATCTGCTCACGGGTCAGCGCCATGTCACGACTCCTGGGCGGTGGTGGGGCGGGGACGCACGGTGCGCTTCTCGATCTTCTTGTCCGCGGCCTGCTCCGGCGTGAGCGGGACGACCCGCTGCACGTAGATCCCCGGCAGGTGGATCGCATCCGCGTCGAGCTCGCCGGGCTCGACGAGCTCCTCGACCTCGGCGATCGCGACCCGGGCCGCCATCGCGGTGAGCGGGTTGAAGTTGCGCGCCGACTCGTGGAACACGAGGTTGCCGTGCCGGTCGCCCTTCCAGGCCCGGACCAGCCCGAAGTCGGTGACGATCGCCCGCTCCATCACGAACGTCCTCTCGACCGAACCGCCCGCACCGTCGGAGGTGGCGAACGCCCGGGTCTCCTTCGCCGGCGACGCGACGAACACCGACCCGTCGGCGGCGTACCGCCAGGGCAGCCCGCCGTCGGCGACCTGGGTGCCGACCCCGGTCGCGGTGTAGAACGCCGGGATCCCCGACCCGCCCGCGCGCAGCCGCTCCGCGAGCGTGCCCTGCGGGGTCAGCTCGACCTCGAGCTCACCGGCGAGGTACTGCCGCGCGAACTCCTTGTTCTCGCCCACGTACGACGCCACGACCCGGCGGATCCGCCCGGCCCCGAGCAGGATGCCCAGGCCCGCGCCGTCCACCCCGCAGTTGTTCGAGACCACCTCGAGGTCCTTCGCGCCCGCGTCGTGCAGGGCCGCGATGAGCACGCTCGGGATCCCGCACAGGCCGAACCCCCCGACCGACAGGGACGACCCGTCACCGATGTCGGCGACGGCGTCCGCCGCGTCACGGACCACCTTGTCCATGCGTTCACGTCCTCGTGTCCGGGGGCCTGCGGTGTCGCGTCGTGCGGACGGCGGCACCGCTGCGGTCGAAGGGACTCTAACCGGGCGGCCCCGGCCCGGGCAGGAGGGTCCTCGTCACACCGGGACGGCCGGGACGTCGGCGGCAGCGGTGGTCGGTGACCGACGTCACAGCGGTCACCCGGCTGCCGGGCGACCGCCGTCCGGGGCCGTCGATCACCGGCGGTCATCCCGGTCACCCGGACGGCGTCGTCCCCTGCTGGTCCGACCGGGTGGTCGTGAGCACGGATTCGTGAGCACCCGTCAAGGGGGCGCGACGGGGCGACGAATGGAGGGTGCCCGGCGGCTCAGGTCGCCTCGCCAGCAGCTAGGAGACCCACCCGTGCGCAGGCTCGCCCCGCTCGTCGCCGTCCTCGCCGTCCAGCCCCTCGCCGTGCTCCTCCCGACGATGGCGGACGCGTTCGCGGCGGCGCCGCACCCGGTCGCGCCCGCGGTCACCCGGACGGCCCTGAGCGGGGTCGACGCGGCGGCGCTGGGGGCGGAGCGCTCGGCCGGTCGGGCCCTCACCCTCGGGACGGCGGGCAGCCGGGTCGGCGGGACCGCGGTCGCGCCGGCGGGGCTCGAGGTGGCCGTGCTCACGCCGCGCCGGACGACCCCGCAGTTCGCGGTCGCCGGCGTCACCTGGACCGGCACCGCACCGGCCGGGACGAGCATCGCCATCCGGGTCCACGAGAACGGGACGTGGGGCGAGTGGACGCCGGCCCCGGTCGCCGACGACGGTCCGGACCCGGACAGCGCCGAGGGGGCCGGCGGCACCGGCGGCGGCACCGACCCGATCCTCACCTCGGGCCGGGCGGACGGCGTCCAGGTCAAGGTGCTCAGCGCGACCGGGACCGCGCCCGCCGGGCTCGGGCTCGCCCTCGTCGACCCCGGCACGTCGGCGGCCGACGGCACCGTCGGGACGACCGCGACGGCGTCCGCGCAGGCGGCGGGCACCCGGCCGACGATCCTCACGCGCGCCCAGTGGGGCGCCGACGAGTCCCTGCGCCGCGGGACGCTCGAGTACAACACCCGGGTCGTCGCCGGCGTCCTCCACCACACGGCCGGATCGAACGGCTACTCGGCGGCCGACGTCCCGGCCCAGCTCAGGGGCATCTACGCGTACCACACCAAGGTCCGGGGCTGGAACGACATCGCCTACAACGTGCTCGTCGACCGCTTCGGCCGGCTCTGGGAGGGCCGCTACGGCGGGCTCACGAAGAACGTCCGCGGCGCGCACGCCCTCGGCTTCAACGCCGAGACGTTCGGCGTCTCCGCGATGGGCAACTACGAGACGGCCACCCCGTCGTCCGCGATGCTCACCGCGATCTCCCGCGTCTTCGCCTGGAAGTTCTCCCTCAACCGGATCGACCCCCGCGGGACGGCGACCCTCGTCTCCGCGGGCAACCTCAGGTACCCCGCCGGGGCCAGGGTGACCGTCCCGACGATGCTCGCGCACCGCAACGTCGGGCCCACCGCCTGCCCGGGCGCGCACCTCTACGCGAAGATGCCGGCGCTGCGCACGATGGTCGCGAGCCGGGTCGGCGCCGAGATCCTGCGCCCGTCCGTGGCGCCGCGCACGCTCGTCCACGGCACGTCGACGCCGGTCGCCGTCTCCGCCCGGCTCACCGGGACCCAGTCGTGGAAGGTCGCGGTGACGAGCGCCTGCTCGACGACCCCGGTGTGGACCCGGACCGGGACCGGCAGCACGGTCTCCGCCCGCTGGGCCGGGAGGACGACGGCCGGCGCACCGGTGCCGCCCGGCACCTACCTCGTGACCGTCACCGCCCGCTCCGCGACCTCGACGTCGACCCCGTACCGCGCGCGCGTCGAGATCCTGCCCACCGCGACGAGCGTCATCGGCCCGTGCCCGGCCTACCGGCTCGCCGCCCGCACCGCGGCGTCCGTCGCCGACGGCACCCGGCGCTACGGCGGGGCGGCGTCGACCCTCGTCGTCGTGTCCTCCGACGTGGGGCACCGCCGCGAGGCCGCCTTCGCCGGCGCCCTCGCCCGGACCTACCACGCCGAGCTCATGAGCTCCCCGGGCGCGGCGCTCTCCGCCGAGGTCGTCGCCCGGGTCCGGCGCGACAACGTCACCCGGGTCGTCCTCGTCGGCCGCACCGGCACGTGGGGCGCCGGTGTCGGCGCCCAGGTCACCGACCTCGGCGCGACCCCGGTGACGATCGGCGGCGCGACGTCGCAGGACGTCCTCGTGGCGTCCGGCAACCGGATCGGCGACCTGCTGACGACCGCCGGCCGGCCGACGACCGACGCGATGCTCGTCGACCCGACCGACCCCGTGACCGCCGCCACCGCCGCCGGGGTCGCGGCCCGGCTCGGCTGGCTCGTGCTCCCGGCCGGCCCCACCGGTGTCCCCGCCGCGACGTCCACGGCGCTGAGCACCTTCGCCGTGACCGACGTCCACCTCGGCGGCACCGGCGGCATCGGTGCGGCCGCCGTCACCGCGCTGCGCGGCGTCCTCGAAGGCGTCGTCGACGTGCGCGGCGCGTCGCGCGACGCCGCGCTCGTCAAGCTCGCCGACCTCGTCCCGACGGCGTCCCGCAGCACCGCGGTCGTCGTCCCGGGCACCGGCACCGACGGCCTGGAGGCCGTGCTCGCCTCCTACACGGGCCGCCCGACGGTGCTCGTGAAGAACGGCGTGATCCAGGCCGGGGGCAGGGGGTGGCTCACCGCGAACGGCACGACCGTGCGCCGGATCGCCGTCGCCGCCACGCCGGGGCAGCTCTCCGCCACGCTGCTCGCCTCGCTGAACACGTACGTCCGCACCGCCTCCGCACCGGCCGCCGTCATCCCGTCCTCGTTCTCGCTGCGCGGGGCCGGGTTCGGGCACGGCGTCGGGATGAGCCAGTACGGCGCCTACGCGCTGGCCAAGGGCGGTGCGTCGTCGACGAAGATCCTCTCGACCTACTACCCGGGGACGGCGGTCACGTCCGTCACCGACACCCGGCACGTCAAGGTCAACCTGCTCCACGCGACGTCCCGCGCGATGTTCGGCGTCACCCCGGCCCCCGGGGTGACCGGCACGGTCGCGCTGCGGCTGTCCGCCGGCACCGCGAAGGCCTCGGTCGCGCCGGGGGCGACCCTCGCGGCCGTCCCGGCCGCGGGCGGCGGGATCGAGGTCCGGCGCGGGGCGACGAAGGTCTTCGCCACGACCGGCGCCGTCCACGTCACGTGGACGGGCACGCCGGACTGGGCCGGCAACGGCGCCGTCGCGCGGCTGTCCGGCACCGGGACCGAGGGCGCCAAGGCGTCGCGGCCGTACCGGTACGGCGAGATGTGGGTCGTGCGCGTCGGCACCCGGCTCGAGGTCGTCAACGAGCTCCCGCTCGGCAGCAGCTACCTGCGCGGCCTCGCCGAGATGCCGACGTCCTGGGGCGTGCGCGGCCCGGCGGCGCTCCAGGCGCAGGCGGTCGCCGGCCGCACCTACGCCTGGGCCAAGCTCCTGCGCGGCCCGCGGGCGACCTGCGGCGGGTGCACGGTCTACGACAGCACCCGGGACCAGGCGTTCCGCGGCTACGAGGTCGAGCTCGGCGCGTACGGCTCGTACTGGGTCAAGGCCGTGACCGCGACGAAGGGCCGGATCCTCACGTACGCCGGCGCCCCCGCGCAGGCGCTCTACTACTCGAGCTCGGGCGGGCGCACGCAGGACAACCGGGACGTCTTCGGGGCCGCCATGCCGTACCTCGTGAGCGTCGCGGACCCCTACAGCCTCGCGGCCGGCAACCCGATGGCGTCCTGGCGGCGCACCGTCACGCAGGCCTCGATGCGGACGGCGTTCGGCCTGCGGGACGTCGTGAGCGTCCGGGTGGCGACCCGGACGGCGGGCCGCGCGGCGAAGACCGTCACCGCCACGTCGTCGACCGGTGCGACCGCGACGCTCACCGGCACCCAGCTCCGGTCGCGGCTGCGGCTGCCGTCGAACTGGGTCTGGAGCGTCGGCGGGGCCTGACGCCCGCCCCGGGCTTCTGGGTCAGCGGACCCGGACGGTCGTCACGCCCTCCTGGCCGGCGAGCCGCTCGAGGGCGGCCTCGTCGAGGGCCGCCGGGTCGTGGTGGACGACGACCGAGCCGTCCGCGACGAGGGGGCCGACGAGGTCGAGGAGCGGGTCGGTGCCCGGGCCGCCGGTGAGCAGCCGGACGCCGTCGTCGAGCTTGGCCTCGTGGCTGGCGAACCGGAGCATCTCCGCGTAGGGCGCCGAGATGCCCTGCGCCCCGTCGAGGATCTCGAAGTAGGCCGTGTCCGACCGGGCCGGCCGCACGAACGGCACGAAGACGTCGCCGAAGGTCCGGACCTCGAGGGCGTAGTCGAGGGCGTCCTCGGGCAGGCCCGCCCCGAACGACCTGGCGAGGGCCGGCAGCGCGACGACGACGAGCCGGTCGGCCCGGGGCCGCCACAGCGTCGCGACGGGCCCGTCCGGGTCGGCGGTGACGAGCACCTCGACCGGTTCGGCGGCGGGCGGGGCGGGGCCGTCGGTGCCCTGCGCACCGGGCCGCTCGACGACGACGCAGGCGCCCGCGGACCACACCGCGAGCAGCCAGACCAGGGTGCGCCAGTGCGGCGGCAGGTCGAGGACGACGCGGCTGCCCGGACCGACGTCGAGCTCGTCGACGAGCAGGTTGGCGGTCTTCGCGACCCAGTTGTCGAGGACCTTCCCGGAGAGCTCGACGCGTTCGCCGTCCGGCCCGTACCAGGTGACCCTCGGGCGGCCAGGGTCGGTCGTCACCATCCGGCGCAGCAGCGCGGGTACGTCGTCCATGCGGCCACCCTACGAAACCCGGCCGCTGCGGGCCGGACGGCGGTCGGGGCCGTGGCTCAGGGCAGCGGGTCAGGGCAGCGGGTCAGGGCAGCGGGGCAGCGGTCCGGCCGGACGGCGGCGACACCCACCCGCCGAGCGCCCGCCAGTCGTCCTCCGTCGCGCTGAAGTCCGCGTAGAGCGCGACGCCGAAGGCCTGGGTGCCCGCCGGCGGCGCGGCGAGCCGGGCGGCCCGGACCGCTGCGGCGACCGTCTCGGCGCCGGGCCGGTGCTGCACGGTCGCGCCGTGGTACGCGGGCAGCCCCGCCAGCAGCGTCACGTCGTCGGGCACGACCGCCGCCGCGACCTCGAGCTGGCGCACGACGAGACCGGTGTAGAGCCGCCTGCTCGGCAGCGCCGTGTCGTAGGTCATCATCGCGACCTGGTCGACCCGGCGGGCCACTTCGCGCAGGTACCCGGGCGTCCACCAGACGGGCCGCGCCCACGTCGTCGCGGCAGCGGTCCCGGCGAGCGGTTCGACCGGCTCCGCCGCCACCGACAGCACCGCGCCGCGGGCCCGGGTCTCGCGCCGGGTCGCGTCGAGGAGCGCGAGGTAGCCCGCGTCGCCGTCCGGGAGCGGCTCGAGGTCGTAGTGGACGCCGTCCGCCCCGGCGTCGAGCACCTGCCCGGCCGAGGCGACGACCCGCTCCCGGGTGGCCGGGTCGTCGAGCCGCATCCGGTCCGGCCCGACGACGTCCCCGAGCCATGCCTGGACGCGCAGCCCTGGGACGAGCGCCCGCATCCGGCCGGCGACCCACGGCAGCCGGGGCGCGAGCGCCGGGTCGAGCGTGCCGTCGTCGCGCAGCGGTCCGGCGTGGACGTAGACGTCGGAGAAGCCGCCCGCGCGCAGCCGGCCGGCGAGCGCGACGGCGTCCGCCTCGCCCCGGCGGCCGTCGACCCAGGCGTGCCCGAGCCAGACGGCGTCCCGGCCCTGGGTGCGGGCGGTCGCCGCCGGCGTGCCGTGCTGCAGGGTCAGCAGCCACCCGGTCGTCCCGGTGGCGGCGACGACGGCGACCGCGGTCAGCGCGACGAGGATGCGGCGCAGCAGGCGCCCGGCCCGGCGGGCGGAGGTGGTCACGCCCTCGGGACGCCGCCCGCGGGCAGCGGGTTGTCGTGCGGCGGCGGCGCGGAGCGGCCGGCGGGGCGGGGCNCCGACGACCGTGACCGGCGGCAGCCTGCCCGCCCAGCTCACCGCGGCCGGCGGGGCGGGGCGAGCGGGCGCGGTCAGCGCCAGATGCCGGTGAGCGGCTCGCGGGCCGCGGCCTCGCCGAGCGCGGGCAGCCCGTACATCGCCTCGAGGGTGCGCAGCGTCGTGTAGTGGTCGCCCCGGACCGTGTACCGGCCCGGGCGCACCATCGGCCCGACGAGCAGCGTCGGGATGTGGTTGCCGGAGCGGTGCTCCGACTCGTCGTAGGTGAGGACGAGCAGCCCGTCGTGGTCCTGCGCCCAGGCGACGTAGGGCCCGAGGTTCTCCCGCAGCCAGGCGTCGCCGCGCGCCGTCCGGCAGTCGTGGGTGTCGTGGCACATGTCCGGGACGACGACCGACACCGTGGGCAGCGCGGCCTGGTCGGCGGGGAAGGCGGAGAACGGCTGGTTCATCGTGGCCGGCAGCCCGCGGACGTCGACCCACGGGTTGTGCTTGCGGCGGTAGCGGCCGGCCGAGCAGGTCGTCGACCCGGCGGCGGGCAGGCCCTCGGAGAAGCCGGTGAAGGTGAGCCCGGCCGCGGTGAGCTGGGCGGGCAGGCTGCCGCCGGTCACGGTCGTCGGGCAGTGGTCGCTCGTCACGCCGTGCGTGGAGCCGGTGAGCAGCGCGACGTAGTTCGGCTGGCTCGGGTGCGTGACGCCGTGCCAGTCGGTGAGCACGGCGGCGGGCAGGTGGTTGAGCCACGGGGCGTCCGGGTCGTCGAGGACGTCGTCGAGGGAGTGGTTCTCCATGACGACGACGACCGTCCGGGCCGGGCGGGGGAGCGCCGCGGGCGTGGCGGGCGCCGGTGACGAGGACGACGCGACGCCCGGGACCATCGCGGCCGGCGACGAGGCAGGGACGGAGGCCGACGACGCCCCGCCGTCCGCGCCCGACGTGCACCCGGCGAGTGCCAGGGCCGCCACGAGCATCCCCGTCACGTGACGGAGGGTGACCGACGGGTGGGTGGCGGCGGTGCGGACCGGCATGACCGCCACGCTACGAAGACGCGGGTATCGGCCAGGTCAACGCCGACGTCGGGCCTCGCACGGCCACGACGGGACGAAAGTCCGGCCCCGGGGACCAAAAGGTGTGGCCCGCCTCTTCTCCGGCATACCGGGGCAGGTCTACCTTGCCGCCCGTCGGGCCGGCGGGGAGCACGGCCCGCGTCCTCCGTGAAAGAAGGTTCGCGCATGCGAAGAGTGACGTACCTGGTGATGGCCGCCGCGCTCGGGGCGGCGACGTCCGTCGTCGCGATCGCCGGTCCGGCGGCCGCGGCCGACAACCCGCTCGTCAGCGCCGGCTCGGTCCGGCTCTCGGGCATCGTCGCCACGACGGGCCCGGACCGGATCGGCGACCCCGAGTTCCCGGTGGCCCGGGAGGGCCATGACGAGGGCGAGGGCGGCGAGCCGCCCGCGACGAGCGGGCCCGCCGTCCGCTCGGCACGCGTCGCCGCCGCCGGCCGCGAGGTGTCCGTGACCTTCCCGGGCATCAACCACCGCGACCAGCGCCTGGCCTCGAACGGCAACCAGTTCTCCCTCGAGCCCCCGGACCAGGCGCTCTGCGTCGGCCCCGGGCACGTGGTCGAGTCGGTGAACACGGCGCTGCGGGTCTACGACAAGGCCGGGAACGCCGTGACGCCGACCATCGGCCTCAACGAGTTCTTCGGCTACACGCCGGGCATCAACCGGGTGACCGGTGAGTTCGGCGCCTTCGTCACCGACCCGATCTGCCACTTCGACCCCGACACGGGCCGGTACTTCCTCGCGATCCTCACGATCGACCAGGACCCGGACACGGGGAACTTCACCGGCAAGAACCGGCTCGACATCGCCGTGAGCCGTACCTCGGACCCGACCGGCGACTGGAAGCTCTACAAGCTGCCCGTCCAGAACGACGGCACCGAGGGCACGCCCGACCACGACTGCGACCCGATCGACCCGGCGGACGCCGGGCCCGAGGTGACGAGCCCCGGTGCGTGCATCGGCGACTACCCGCACATCGGCGCGGACCGCAACGGCATCTACCTCACGACGAACGAGTACTCGCTCTTCAGCGACGGCTCGAACGGCGGCGCGGCGTACACCGGTGCGCAGATCTACGCCATCTCCAAGCGCCAGCTCGTCGCGGGCGTCGACAAGCCGGCGATGCAGATGTTCGAGAGCCCGAAGCTCGGCCCGTTCCGCAGCTTCACGGTGTGGCCGGCGATCGCGCCCAAGGGCCAGGACTCCCGGGCGAACGGCGGCACCGAGTTCCTCCTCAGCTCGACGCTCGGCGACGGCTCGGAGACCGGCAACACCGCCCCGAGCGAGAAGCGGATCGGGGTCTGGTCGCTGACGAACACGCGGTCGCTCGACTCGGCGACGCCGAACCTGCGGCTGGCGAGCTCGCTCGTCCCGGCGGCCCGGTACGCGCTGCCGCCGGAGTCGGTCCAGAAGCCGGGACCGACCCCGCTCGCGGACTGCCTCAACGACCGCGGGGACACGTTCGGTCCCGGCGTCGGGTGCTGGGGGCTGTTCTTCGACGCGGCGCCGACGACGACCGAGGAGCTCAGCGGCCTCGACAGCGGCGACACCCGGATGCAGCAGGTGCTCTACGCGGACGGCGAGCTGTGGGGTGCGCTCGGCACCGCGGTGCAGGTCGGCGGCCAGACCCGGGCGGGCATCCTCTGGGTCCGGGTCGAGGCCGAGGTCGAGAAGGGCCGGCTCAGGGCCCGCACCGACGAGACCGGGTACGTCGCGGTCGCCGGCCACGACGTGAGCTACCCGGCGCTCGCCCGGACCCGCAGCGGCAAGGTCGTCATGGCCGCGACGCTCGTCGGCACCGACCACTACCCGAGCGCGACCTACACGGTGCTCAACAGCGGTCGGCCGACGGTGAAGGTCATCTCCGAGGGCGTCGGTCCGAAGGACGGCTTCTCCGGGTACGAGGCGTTCGGCGGCGGGCGAGCGCGCTGGGGCGACTACGGTGCCGCCGCGATGGACGGCGACCGGCTCTGGCTCGCGAGCGAGACGATCGAGCAGAGCTGCACGCTCACCGAGTACCTCACGGGCGGCATCGGCAGCTGCGGCGGCACCCGGACGTCGCTGGCGAACTGGGCGACGCGGGTCTCCGCGGTCACCCTGTGAGCCGCTGAGGGAACCACCGCCACGGGAACGGCAGGGGCCGTCCGACGTCGTCGGGCGGCCCCTGCCGCACGCCGGGACCCGGGCGGGTACCGTCGTCGGCCGTGAGCAGCGCGACGGCCACGGCCGCGACGGACGACGGCCCGCACGTCGTCGCGCTCCCCGGCGAGGTGGTGGCGGGCCGGGTGCTCGCCCGGGTCGGGCCGGGCGCCGCGTTCGCCGTGGCGGGTGTCGCGCTGGCGGCGGCCCTGCTCGTGCCGGCCGGCCTCTGGCGTCCCGTCGTCGCCGTACCGGTCGCGCTCGTCGTCCTCGCGCTCGCCTGGCGGCTGGCGGCCTCGCTGCCGTCCCGGCCGGTGCCGGTCTGGTCCGCGGTGCTGTGCGGTGCCGTCGCCGCCGGGCACGGGGTCTGGGCCGCGCTGACCCACGCCGAGCACGTCGTCCTGCGCCGCGACTCGGGGTCGTACGCGCTCTACACGCAGTGGATCGCGACCCGGCACGGGCTGCCGGTCGACGCCGACCTCGCGGCCTTCGGCGGCCCGGAGGTCCTGCGCGTGCCCGGGTTCTCGCTCGCCAGCCCGGCCTTCTACCAGGTGCTCGACGGCCCGGCGGCGGACCCGTCCGGCGCGCACGTCGTCCCGCAGTTCCTCGTCGGCGCCCCGGCCCTGTGGTCGTTCGGCTGGTGGGCCGACGGCTGGGCCGGCCTGCTCGTCGTCCCCGCGCTCGTCTCCGCGTTCGCCCTGCTCGCGGTCGCCGGTCTCGCGTCCCGGCTCGTCGGCCCGCGGTGGGCCCCGCTCGCGGCGGCGGCGCTCGCGCTGTGCTTCCCCGTGCTGCACGTCGCCCGCTCGACGTACTCCGAGGCGCCCGCCCTGCTCCTGCTGGCCGCCGCGGCGTCCCTCGTCGTCGACGCGACCGTGGCCGGCCGCCCGGCGGCCGGGGCCGCCGCCGCCCGGCGGCTCGCGCTCGCCGGCGGGCTGCTGCTCGGCCTCACCGGGCTCGTCCGGGTGGACGTGCTGCGCGAGGTGTCCCTCGTCCTGCCGGCGTGCGCGGTGCTCGCGCTGCGTCGGCACCCCGCGGCCCGGCCGCTCGCCGTCGGCGCGCTCGGCGGCACGGCGGTCGCGGCGGTCGCGGCGCTCGTCATGTCGCGGCCGTACCTCGGGTCGATCGCCGGGTCGCTGCTGCCGCTCGCGGCCGGGTTCGTCGTCCTCGCCGCCGGCAGCCTCGGGGCCGTCGTCCTCGGCCGCCGGCGGGACGGGCGGGGGAGCCTGCTGCCCCGCGGGGCCGTGCGGCTGCTGCCGCCGGTCGCGGGCGGCCTCGTCGCGCTCGTCGCCGCGGTCCTCGCGGCCCGGCCGCTGTTCCTCGTCGTCCGGCAGAGCCCCGACGACCCCGGCTCCCGGTACGTCCGCGGGCTGCAGGCCGGGCAGGGCCTGCCGCTCGACGGGGGCCGGACGTACGCCGAGCACAGCCTCGCCTGGGTCTCCTGGTGGACCGGCCCGGTCGCGGTCGTCGCCGGGCTCGTCGCGCTCGCGGTGCTCACGGGGCTCGGCGTCCGGTGGTTCCTCGGGTCCCGCGGGGACGGCGGGGACGAGGCGGACGGCGGGGAGGACGCGAGGCCGTCCCCGCGGACGACGAGCCTCCAGACGCCCGGCTGGCTCGTCCCGGCGACGGTCGGGCTCGGCTCGCTCGTCCTCACCCTCTACCGGCCGGGCATCACCCCCGACCACCCGTGGGCGGACCGGCGGCTCGTGCCCGTCGTCCTGCCCGTCGTCGTCCTCGCCGCGACGGCGGCGTCGGCGGCCGCGTTCCGGTGGGCCCGCCGCCGCACCCCCGCGACGCTGCTCGCCGCCGTCGCCGTCCTCGGCGTCGCCGCGCTGCTCGTGCCGCCGCTGCTCGCGACCCGGCCGCTCGCCGGCCTGCGCACCGAGCGCGGCGAGACCGGCGCCGTCGCGACGGTCTGCGCGGCGCTGCGGCCCGGGGACGTCGTCCTCGCCGTCGACCCGCGCGCCGCCAACGAGTGGCCGCAGGTCGTGCGCGGCGTCTGCGGGCACCCGGCCGCCGTGCTCCGCGTGCCGCGCAACCCGACGGCCGACGACCTGGCGGCGGCGCGGGCCGCGCTCGCCCGGGTCCGGGCCGGCGTCGAGGCCGCCGGTCGCACCGGCACCGCCGGGCGGCTCGTGCTCCTCGCCACGGGCGGGGACGAGCCGGGCCGCGCCCGGCTGGCCGCCCTCGGCGTCCCCGCCGCCGATCTCACCGCCCCCGTCGTGAGCCTCACCACGGTCGAGGACGCCCGGCTGCTCACGCGCCGCCCGCGCGGGGGCATCGCGCTCGTGGTCGACGTCTGGCTCGCCCCCGCACCCGGGTAACCTCGACGCTGATGAGCCAGTCACCGAGCACCCGAGGCACGCACCGCGACGGGCTGGAGTGCACCGTCGTCCTGCCCTGCTACAACGAGGCCGAGCACGTCGAGGCCGAGCTGGACCGGATCGACGCCGCCCTGGCCGCCTCCGGGCTGCGCTACGAGATCCTCGCGATCGACGACGCCTCGACCGACGGCACCCTCGCCGTGCTCCGCGCCGCCGAGCCGCGGATGCCCGCGCTGCGCGTCATGCCGTTCACCCGCAACGGCGGCTCGGGCACCGCGCGCCGGATCGGCTCCCGCGCCGCCCGCGGCGAGATCGTCGTGTGGACCGACGCCGACATGTCCTACCCCAACGAGCGGATCCCCGAGCTCGTCCGGATGCTCCAGGCGGACCGGAGCATCGACCAGGTCGTCGGCGCCCGGACGAGCGAGGAGGGCTCGCACAAGTGGCTGCGCTGGCCCGCCAAGTGGTTCATCCGCAAGGTCGCCGAGCGCCTGACGAACCAGCGCATCCCCGACCTGAACTCCGGGCTGCGCGCGTTCCGCCGTCACGTCGCGCTGCCCTACCTGCGGCTGCTGCCGGCCGGCTTCTCGTGCGTCACGACACTCACGCTGTCGTTCATGCACAACCAGCACGCGGTCGCGTACGTCGAGATCGACTACGCCAAGCGGGCGGGCAAGAGCAAGTTCCGGTTCGCCCGCGACGCCTACCGCTACATCCTCCAGGTGCTGCGGATGGTCATGTACTTCGACCCGCTCAAGGTGCTCATGCCGCCGGCCCTGTGGCTGCTCGCGATCGGCATCGTCAAGGGCGTCGTCGACATGGTCCGGCACCCGTTCTACTTCCCCGCGAGCACCGTCCTGCTCGTGCTCTCGGCGCTCATCATCGGCTCGATGGCGCTGCTCGCCGACCTCGTCGTCCGCTCCCGCGGGGACGACGCGGCCGACGCGACGTTCACCGCGGAGTCCGCCGCGGGCGGGTACCGGCCGGCCGACGTCCGGCCCGTCGGGCAGCCCGCCGACGCGCCGCCGGACGCGCTGCCCGCCGAACCGGTGCCCGCCGACCGGGCCGGCTGACGTGCGGGTGGCCGTCGTCGGGCCGACGCACCCCTTCAAGGGCGGTGTCGCGGCCCACACGACGGCGACGGCGCAGCACCTCGCGGACGCCGGGCACGACGTCGACCTCGTCTCGTGGTCGCGGCTCTACCCGGCCCGGCTGTACCCGGGGGAGCAGACCGTCGCCGGTGCCGGGCCCGACCTGCCCGAGTACGCGCGGGTCGTCCGGCCGCTGCGCTGGGACCGCCCCGGCACGTGGTGGCGGACCGGTCGCCGGCTCGCAGGCCACGACCTCGTCGTCCTCGTCGTCGTCGTGCCCGCGCAGGTGCCGGCGCTGCTCACGGTGGCCCGGGCAGCGCGCAGCACCCGCCGGTCGGCCGGGCGCCGGCCGCGGGTCGTCGTCCTCGCGCACAACGTCGTCCCGCACGAGACGCACCCCGGCGGCACCTGGCTCATGAACCGGCTGCTCGCCGCGACGGACGGCGTCCTCGTCCACTCGGCCGAGCAGGAACGGCTCGCCCGCGACCACGGCGCGCGGGCCGTCGCCGTCGCCGACCTCCCGCCGCACCCGCCGGGCGGCCTGCCGGACGCC
>NZ_MWLL01000122.1 GCF_002198675.1 Kineosporia sp. R_H_3
CCGGCCCGGTCCGGCCCCGGGCGGCGGGGTACCCGCGCCTGACGCCGCCGGTCGTGCTGCCGGACCCGGCCTCCGGGGACGACGCCGGACAGGTCCCCGGCCCGGTCGCGCCGGGGCCGGTCGCCCGGCTGCTGCGCCGTGTGGACCCGCTCGCCGCGCTGCTCGTCGTCGTGGTCGTCGTCGGCGGCCTCGTGCTGTCGATCGGCACGGTCCGCGCCCTGTCCGGGGACACCCCGCCGCCGCTGCCGTCGGCGAGCACCGGGGCCACTGCGTCCGCGAGCCTGCTCGTCGGGGTCGGCTCCCCGGACGGTCTCGTCGTCGGTGCCGTCCTCGGCCGTGACGGTGCGACCGCCGTGAGCCTGCTGCTGCCCGGGAACGCGCTCGTCGACGACGGCTCCGGCCTGGGTCCGATCTCGCGACCGGCACCCGTCTCGACCTCCACCGCGACCTCGGGAGCGACGACGGCACCGACCACCGCGACCGCGTCGCGCACCGCCTCGGGGGCCGCCCGGCCCACCGCCCCTGCGACCCCCGTCCCGGGGGCGGCGTCGCCCCCGTCGGCGGCGACGGTCGCCGACACCGCGGCCCGCGTCGGGGACGCCCTCGGCGTACGCCTCGACGGGGCCTGGGTGCTGAGCCCGGTCGGCCTCGCCGGGCTCGTCGACGCCGCAGGCGGCGTCCAGGTGGACGTCGACGACTCCGCGGGCGCGGCCGGTGCCGGGCTGCCGCCGGGCCCGGCGCGGCTCAACGGGGCGCAGGCCGTCGCCTACGCGACGACGCTCGCCGCGAACGAGCAGGCCGAGGCCCGGCTCTCCCGGTTCCAGCAGGTGCTCGCAGGCGTCGTCCTCGCCCTGCCCGCAGCCGAGGACCGGCTCGCCGCCGTCGTCACCGGCCTCGCCGCGGAGTCGGCCGGGACCGTCCCCGCGACCACGGTCGCGGACCTGCTGCTCTCGGTCCGGGACGCCGCGGCCGGCGTCCCGCTCGCGGGCACGATCGTCCCGCTGCGGATCGTCACGAGCCCGGACGGCGACTCCCTCGGCCGCGCGCTCGACGGCCCGGCGACGCAGGGGCTCGTCGCCCGGCTGCTGCCCGGCGCGGTGTCGGAGGCGGCGGAGGACGTCGCGGTCCGGGTCGTCGACGGCGTCGGCCGGGACGGGCTCACCTCCGCGGCCGTGAGCCGGCTGCGGGCCGCGAGCCTCGGCGCCGACGTGACGACGGCGCAGGCGACCACGGCGCCGTCCGCGTCGCCCGGCCCGGGCGCGGCCCCGGACGACCCGGTGACCCGGTCGACGGTGACCGTCGCCGGCTCGGACGACGCCGCCCGGCTGCTCGGGGCCCGGGTCGCGGCCGCGCTGCACCTGCCCGCGGACGCCGTCCTCCTCGGCGAGCCGACCGCCGGCGCCGACGTGCTCGTCGTCCTCGGCCCCGACTTCGCGCAGGACGTCGCCCAGCACGGGGTGTGACCGTCCGCGGAACCCGGCGCGGCGCGGGCGTGAGAGGCTTGAGGCCCGGGAACGCCACGCACCGACGGCGCACCGACGACGAACGACGACGAACGACGACGACTGGGAGTACGTGTGACCGCCACCGACCGGGCGACCCTGCTGGCGCAGGCCGCGGCGATCGCTGCCGCAGACAAGCTCGCGACGGACGTCATCGCGCTCGACGTCAGCGACCAGCTCGTCATCACCGACGTGTTCCTCCTCGCCTCGGCGCCCAACGACCGGCAGGTGCGCTCGATCGTCGACGCGATCGAGGAGGCGCTGCTGGCCCACAAGGCCAAGCCGATCCGGCGCGAGGGCGCGAGCGAGGGCCGCTGGGTGCTCCTCGACTTCGGCGACCTCGTCGTCCACGTCCAGCACGCCGACGAGCGCGAGTACTACTCGCTCGAGCGGCTCTGGCGCGACTGCCCGGTCATCGAGCTGCCGCCCGAGGCGCGCGGCCGGGCGTCCTCCGCCGCCGAGTGACCGGCGACGACCGCCGAATGGCCGCCGCCGCATGACCGCCGCCGCATGACCGCGCCGTCGCGCGTCGTCCGTGTGCTGCTGTGGCGGCACGGCCGGACGGCGTACAACCACACGAACCGCTGGCAGGGCCAGCTCGACGCCGACCTCGACGAGGTCGGCCGGGAGCAGGCGGCCCGGGCCGCGGAGGTGCTCGCCAAGCAGGTCGCCGGGGTCCCGGTCCACCTCGTGGCTTCCGACCTGCGGCGGGCCGCCGACACTGCGGCGGCTCTCGCCGCGCTCGTCGGCGTGGAGCCGGTCCTCGACCGGCGGCTGCGCGAGATCGACGCCGGTGCGTGGGAGGGCCTCACCCGCGCGGAGATCGTCGCGGCCGGGATGGGCGACGAGCTCGACGCATGGGCCCGGGGCGAGGACGTCCGGATCGGGCGCACCGGCGAGCGGCGCAGCGAGGTCGGCCTGCGTGGGGCGCAGGCCGTCGCGGAGCACGTCCGGGCCGTGCCCGAGGGCGGCACGCTCGTCGTCGCCGCCCACGGCGGTCTCCTGCGCGGCGCCGTGCTCACCCTGCTCGGGCTGGACCCGGCCGCGTGGCACGTCCTCGGGGGCCTCGGCAACTGCGCCTGGGCCGAGCTGTCCGTGCATGTCGACGCGGCGGCCGGCGGTGCCCCGGTCGACGGGAGCTGGCGCCTGATCCGCTACAACGTGTCATCAACTGATTACTAGACGTTAGAACTACCACCGCATCCACCTAACGTCGGAGATCGGCCGTTTCTCCCACGCCCGCCGTTCACCACTGGGTAACCTCCCCCGTAGTCGAGCCGGACGGGTGGACGGCGCTGTTGCCCTCCGTGTCCGGGCCCTCAATCAAGGGCGTGCTGGGGGGGACTCTGCACGCCCGCCACGGGAGTACACGCAGATGACCTCCGCTCCGTACCGCCACCGGCGCTCCCTCGGGATGCTGGTGGCCGCCGCGGCCGCAGCACTGTCCGTCACCGCAGTCTCGGTCCTCGCCGACCCGGCCGGAGCGGCCGTCCCGACGATGTCGACGACGCCGACCACCTACGCGGGCGCCGCCTTCCCGGCGACCGCGACCTCGCCGTCCGCCGACAAGCCGCAGAGCAAGCTCTGGTTCGTCGACAACACGTGGTGGGGCCTGTTCACGACCACCACGGGCGTCGTCATCCGTGAGCTCCAGACGAACCACACCTGGGCCGACACCGGCGTCCTCGTCGACAGCCGGGTCACGAGCACCGCGGACGCGCTCTGGCAGAACGGCAAGCTCTCGATCGTCAGCCGGACCTCGAGCGGCACGGTGCGGTACTACCGCTACTCCTACGCGGCCGGGACGCGCACGTGGAGCCTCGACGCGGGCTTCCCGGCGAGCATCTCCACGACCGGTGCCCGCACCGCGACGATCGCCATCGACAGCAACGGCATCGTCTGGACGACGTTCGCGAAGACGACGGTCATCTACGTCTCGCACTCCACGACGGCAGCGGCCACCGCGTTCACCGCGCCGGTCGCGCTCCCCGTCCCGGACTCGACGGTCACCTCGGGCGACCTGTCGGGCATCATCGCCTTCGGCGCCAACAAGGTCGGCGTCCTCTGGTCCGACCAGGAGACGGCGGCCCAGCAGCCCGCGATGCGCTTCGCGTACCACGTGGACGGCGACCCTGACACCGCGTGGACCGTCGAGACCGTCTACCAGGGCACCGGCGTGGCGGACAACCACGTCAACCTGAAGACGATCGCCAACGACGCCCAGGGCCGGGTCTTCGCCGTCGTCAAGACGTCGTTCAACGTCACCGGCGGCGGGCCGACCGCCGACATGCTCCGCGTGCTCTCCCGCAGCAACACCGGCGTGTGGTCGATCGCGACGCTCGCCAGCGTCTCGGACGGCGTGACCCGGCCGCAGATCGCCATCGACCAGCAGGGCGGCAGGCTCTACGCCCTCTACACCGGTCCCGAGGCGGGCGGCACGATCTACTACAAGTCCTCGCCGCTCGACGCGATCTCGTTCCCGGCGGGCAAGGGCAGCGTCTTCATGGAGTCCGCGGGCGCCGTCCTCAACAACGTGAGCCTCATGCGCGACATGGTGAGCCCGACGACGGGCCTCGTCGCGATCGCGAGCGACGACACGAACGACCGGTACTACCACGCCGAGCTCTCGCTCCAGGCCGCCGGCGACACCTCGCCGCCGACCGCGGTCACCGCGATCAGCGCGGTGCCGAGCGGCACGACGGTGAACCTCACGTGGAGCGGCGCGACCGACAACGTCGGCATCGACCACTTCAACGTCTACCGGAACAACAGCCTGCTCAAGACGGTCCCCTCGTCGCCGACGTCCGACGCCGGGCTCGCCGACGGCACGTACACGTACGGCATCGCCGCCGTCGACGCGGCCGGCAACGTCGGCCCGGTCGTCAACGCCGGGGCCGTGACGATCAGCGGCTCGGAGCCGCCGGCGGGTACGATCGCCTTCGTGTCGGGGAGCACAGCGTCCGTCGGCCCGGGTACGTCGCTGGTCGTGAACAAGCCGGCCGGGACGGTCCAGGGCCAGGTCATGGTCGCTACGGTGAGCGTGCGGGGCAACCCGACGATCACCGCGCCGGCGGGCTGGACGCAGGCCGTCGTGACGACGAACTCGACGACGATGCGCCAGGCCGTCTTCACCAAGCCGGCAGGTGCCTCCGAGCCGGCGACCTACACGTTCTCGCTCTCGCAGTCGAAGAACGGCGTCGTCCAGGTCGACACCTACAGCGGCGTCAGCACGACGACCCCGGTGCGGTCGGTGGCCGGGCAGCTCAACGCCTCGTCCTCGACGATCTCCGCACCGTCGGTGAGCGCCACCGCGGGCGACCAGGTCCTCGGCCTCTTCAGCCAGGCCCGGTCCTCGACGGTGACCCCGAACACCGGTCTCACCAAGCGGCTCCAGGTCGTGAACTCGACCGGCTCGAGCTTCGTCACCGAGGCCACGGGTGACCGCAAGGCCACCGTGACCGGTCTGACCGGGGTGCTCACGACCTCGGCGAACGGCTCGGCCGCGAGCATCGGCCAGACCCTGGTCCTGCGAGCGGCATGACGCAGACGGCGGACAACGGCACGGGCGGGAGCCCCCGTCGCGGCGAGACGATCGCCTCGACGGGGCCCCTGCCCGGGCCGGCGCGCCCCGCGGACGGGCCGGAGACGGTCGGCCTGCGGCGCGCGGACATCCGTCGGGCCGAGCAGCAGCGGACCACGGACGGTCGGAGCGGGGCCACGGACGGCCCGGACACGGTGAGCCTGCGGCGCGCGGACATCCGTCGCGCCGAGCAGGAGGCGGCGAAGAAGGGCGGCACCACCGCGCCCGGCACGTCGGAGATCGACCTCGGCACCGCCGGCGGGGCGGGTTCCGCGGGCGGCGGCAAGCGCCCGTCCGAGAGCCCGTTCGGCCGGTGGCGGCGGCTGCCGCTGAAGGCGGTGCTCGTCGGCGTCGTCGTCGCGGCCGTCGCGGTGCCGACGCTCCTCAAGGTCACGGGCACCGACTCGGTCGTCCTCGGCCTGCGCGACGACGACCGGCCGCGCGACAGCCGGAGCGACGACGCGGACCCGACCGACCCGTCCGTCATCGGCGACCCGGCCACCGGGTCGGCGACCGGCCCGGCCCCGGTCATCGGCGGGGCCGTGGCCACCACCGGGCCGGACGGCCGCACGACTACCCGGAGCGCGC
The DNA here is from genome assembly GCF_002198675.1 of Kineosporia sp. R_H_3. Lineage (GTDB taxonomy): Bacteria > Actinomycetota > Actinomycetes > Actinomycetales > Kineosporiaceae > R-H-3. The sequence goes on from NZ_MWLL01000122.1 coordinate 5,671, forward strand.
CGCCGCGCGGCGGCCCCGCGGCGGGGCCCGACGGCCCCGGCAAGGGCAGCGTCCCGGTCGTCCCGGGTGCGTCGTTCTACGTGTCGCCCAACGGGTCCGACTCCGGGTCCGGTGCGGCGAACGCACCGTTCGGCACCATCCGCAAGGCGTTCGAGACCCTGCGCCCCGGCGACACCCTCGTCATCGGCGACGGCGTCTACACCGAGAAGCTCGACGACGTGAAGAACGCCCGCGGGACGGCGAACGCGCCGATCACGGTGAAGGCCGCCCCCGGCGCCCGCCCCGTGGTCGAGGGCCTGCTGTGGTTCCACGACGCCGACTACTGGCACGTCTCGGGCCTCAACGTCCGGTGGGACGACTCGGACGGCAAGGGCCCGCACATGATGAAGTTCGCGGGCGGCACCGGCTGGAGCTACACGGACGCCGAGATCTCCGGTGCGCGGGCGTACGCGGCGATCCTGCTGTCCGACAACACGAGCGCGTTCCGGCTGGCGAACCTCTACGTCCACGACACCGCGGACACCCACGGCACGAACCAGGACCACCTGATCTACGCCAACGCCGACACCTCCGGCGGGGTCATCGAGCGGTGCATCCTCGCGGACAGCCCGAACGGCCGCGCCATCAAGATCGGCGTCCCGGACGGCTCCTCCGACGTCACCGGGAACCTGACCATCCGCTACAACACGATGTACAACAACCTGGGCCCGAGCAACGTCCAGCTGTCGTACAACGCCCGCAACGTGAAGATCTACCGCAACATCATGGTGAAGCCGAGCTCCGGGACGGAGAACGTCACAGGCTTCAACCTCGAGGGCAGCGGCAACGTCGTGTACGACAACCTCGTCTACCAGTCGGCGGGCGCCGCCCAGAAGACCGACGGGCTCAAGGACGGCGGCGGCAACGTCGTGGCGAACCCCGGCTTCGTCAACGCGTCCGGCGGCAACTTCCGGACGAACGCCGCGAAGGCGAAGGCCTACGGCCGCTACGGCGGCTGACCCGAGCCGTCGTCGAGCAGCGGTGCGCACGGTGGCCCGCATGCCCAGGACGCAGGCCAGGACAGTGCCCAGGACAACAGTGCGAACTTCCCGATTCAGCGACGGGGCCACGCCCCGCGCGGCAAGGATTGACCAGTGAGCGAGCAGACCACGTCGACGCAAGCGCCCGCCCCCTCGACCCCGGCCGCAGGCCCCCGGGTCGTCGTCGTCGCCCAGGCGGCTCCGGCCCAGGGCGGGATCGCGAGCTTCGCCGAGAACATCGTCGCCGACCCGACGCTCAACGGCGTCGCCCGGATGACGATGCTCAACACGACGCGCCAGGCCGTCCGGACCGCGGGCACGCTGAACCTCGGCAACCTGCGCAACGTCGTCGCCGACGCCTGGCGGGTCTTCCGCGCCGCGCGGTCCGCGGACGTCGTCCACGTCCAGTCCGCGCCGGGCCGGCTCTTCCCGCTCGCCCGGATGGTCGCGCTCTGCGTCGCCGGCCGGCTCGGCGGCGCGGGCGTGCTGTGCCACGTGCACTCGGGCCGGGTCAACGGCGGCAACGCCGACGGGTTCGCGCCGTCCCGGGCGTACCTGTTCGTGCTGCGCCGGCTGCCGCGCTCCGTGCGCATCCTCACCGTCTCGAACGCCGGCACCCGGGTGCTGTCGAAGCTCCTGCCGAAGCACCACGTCGAGACCGTCGACAACGCGGTCGACGTCTCGCGCTTCACCCTCGCCGACCCCAAGAGCGAGCCGGTCGTGCTCATGTTCCTCGGCACGATCTCGGCCCGGAAGGGCCTGTACGACCTCGCGGACGCCGCCGTGCTCCTCAAGGAGCGCACCGACCTGCCGCCGTGGGAGCTGCGGGTCGTCGGCGGTGCCGCCGAGGTCGGCGAGGAGGAGGCCGAGGCGATCCGCTCGACGTGGCGGGAGAAGGGCCTCGGGGACTGCCTCGTCGGCCCGCTCGCCGGTCAGGCCGTCGTCGACGCCCTCGCCGGGGCGAGCGTCTTCGTCCTCCCGTCGCACTGGGAGGGCCAGCCGATGGTCATCCTCGAGGCGATGTCGGCGGGGTTGCCGATCCTCTCGACGACCGTGGGTGCCAACGTCGACGTCGTCGGCCCGGACGAGGGCGTCCTCGTGCCGCCGCACGACGTCCCCGCGCTCGTCGACGCGCTCGCCGACCTCGTCGCGGACGCCGACACCCGGGTCCGGCTCGGGCAGGGCGCCCGGCAGCGGGCGGAGAAGGCGCACGACATGCCCGTCCTCGCCGGGCGGCTCGCGGCGCTGTACGAGCAGGCCGCCCGCCGGTGAGGCTGCTCGTCGTCGCCGAGGACGCGCCTGACCGGTCGGCGACGACGGGCAACGGCTCGACCATGATCACGGCGCACCTCGTGCCGCTGCTCGCCAAGGACGCCGAGGTCGACCTCGCGTACTTCGACGACGGGCGCCGGGTCGTGCCCGACGACGTCCGTGGCGCCTGCCGCCGCGTCGTCGCCCTGCCGGTCCGCCCGTCCCGCCAGGCCCTCGTCGCGACCCCGTTCACCCGGCTGCCCCGGGCGACCTGGCGGCGCGCGTCGGGTGCGGCCGTCGCGGCCGTCGCCGGGCTCGCCGCCGAGGCGGACGCGGTCTGGGTGCACGGCCTGCACGCGTTCGCCGCCACCTGCGCCGCCGTCGAGCCGCTCGCGACGCCGCCCGCCGTCCTCGCCCACGAGGTGGACCCGTGGGCCGACCACTGGCGGCAGCGGGCGAGCGGCCGCACGGGCGCCGCCCGCCGCTACGACCTGCTCCAGGCCGCCCGCGCGCAGGCCCTCGAGGAGCGCACGTCACGGCTGGCGCGCGCCTACGCCGTCGTCGCCCCGGCGGACGCGGAGCGGCTCGGCGCCCGGCTCGGGCGGCCCGTCCTCGCGCTGCCCAACGGCGTCGGGGACCGTGACCCGGCGGCCGAGGCGTCCGCGGCGGCCGCGGGGGAGCGGCTCGCCCCCGGCCCGACCGTCGGGTTCCTCGGGTCGCTGGACTACCCGCCGAACGTCGACGCCGTCCAGCGGCTCGTCGGCACCGTCCTGCCGCGGGTCGCGTCCCGGGTGCCGGACGTCGGCCTGCACGTCGCGGGCCGCCGCGCCGGGGCCGAGGTGACGGCGCTCGCCGGGGGCGCGGTCACGCTGCACGGCACGGTCGCCGCACCCGCGGCCTTCTACAGCGCCGTCGACGTCATGGCGTTCCCCGGCGACCTCGGCACCGGCACGAAGAACACCGTCAACGAGGCGCTGCTCGCCGGGGCCGCCGTCGTCGCGTCCCGGCACGCGGCCCGCGGGCTCGCCGACGAGGGCCAGCTCGTGCTCGCCGGCTCCGACGACGAGGTCGCCGACGAGGTGGCCGCGCTGCTGCTCGACCCGGTGCGTCGCGAAGAGCTCCGGGCCCGGGCCCGTGCCTGGTCCGCGGCCCGGCTGCCGTCCTGGGACGACGCCGCCGCGGCGCTGCTCGCCGCGCTGGTCTGACCGACCGCCGGTCCGACCGGGCGCAGCCCGACCGACGCGCGCGGGTCAGCCGGCCGCGGCGCCGGGGAGCGTCGTCCGCCAGTGCCGCAGGACCGCCGCCACGTTCTCCTCGGCCCAGCGCGGGTCCCGGGCGAGGCCGGGCGACCGGGCGAGGGCGCTCGTGACGACGTGCGCCCACCAGGCGAGGACGACGACGTCCCGGTCGGCGTCGGAAAGCCGCAGCCCGGAGCGTTCCCAGGCCCGCCCGAGGGCGTCCGCCGTCGGGCCCTGCGCCCAAGGGCGTGCCAGCAGCTCCGCGCCGAGGCTGCGCCGGTGCCGCATCCGGTCCGCGGTCGCGACGGCGTGCAGCACGTCCGCACCGGGCACGGCCGCCGGCCGGGCGCCGTCCCAGTCCACGACGCCGGAGAGCCGCCCGTCGAGCACGAGCAGGTTCCCGGTCCACAGGTCGCCGTGCGTCGTGACGGCGGGGAGCCGGACGGCGTGCCGCCCGATCGCCTCCTCGACGGCCAGGCAGTCGTCGGCGAGCGCGGGGAGCAGCCCGCGGGCGGTGTCGGCGAGCGCGGGGACGAGCGCCGAGCCCGGCCAGGGCGGCAGCGTCGCGCAGAAGTCGGCCACGTCGTCGAGGAGCGCGTCGTCGAGCCCGGTCGCCGCCGCGCCCGGCAGCCGCGACTCCAGCGACCATGCGAGCCCGTGGACGACGCCCTCGCCGAGGGCCTCGGGCACGCGGGTGACGTCTGCGGCGGCCAGCGCGCGCAGCGTGCGGGCGGTCGGCCGCGGGTCGGCGGCGGAGTCCGCCGCGGCCACCCGGAGCACCGCGGGCCGGCCGGCGGCCGTGCCGAGCAGGAGCACCGTGCCGCCGGAGCCGACCCGCAGCCCGCGGGAGAGCAGCGTCGTCGGGCCGCCGGCCGGGACGTCGAACCCGGCAGCACCCAGGACGGCGTCGAGCGGCCGGGCCGACGGGTCCCGGGTCGCGACGACGGCACCGCCGGCGAGCCAGCGCCGGCCGCGGGCGGACGCTCCGGCCCGGGTCACCGGGGGAGCGGTCCGGACGGCGACGCGGCGGCCGAGCCCGGTGGTGCGGGCGCGGAGCAGGGCGACCTCACGGCGCCCGGCGTGCCGCAGCAGGGCGGCCGGGCCACGACCCGCGGCGATGTCGGTGTCCCACACGACCTCGCCGCCGATGAGGCGCAGCAGCAGGCCGTGGGCGTCCCCGGCGTGCGGGCCGCTCACGCGGGGGAGCGCGGCCGGAGCCCGGGGGCCTGCTCGCGGGGCTCGAGCGCCTTGTTGCGGCGGGCCAGCGACCCCCGTGGCGTACGGGCCGGGGCGCCGCCGCTGCCGAGGCCGGCCGGGGTCGCGTCGTCCTGCGGCAGCTCGACGACCGTCGCCTTCGGCGCGGCGGCGAGCCGCTTGCGCTCGGACGCCGCGATCGCCCGCCGCCAGCGGTCCGGCGGCAGGGCAGCGACCGCGCAGAGTGCGACGAGCAGCCAGAAGTACCGCTGGTAGGACAGGTGCAGGAAGATCCCGGTGACCATGTACGTGGCGAGCGAGATGATGAGGCCGCTCGCGAGGACGCCACGGCGGCGTGCCTCGTTCGACGCGCGGTCGTTGGCGTCCGCCGGGACGTCGAGCCCGAGCCGGCGCGTCCGTCGCAGGCCCGCCAGCGTCACCGCGAGGATCGCGAGGAAGGCGGCGATGCCGGGGAAGCCGAGCTCGGACGCGATGCCGAGGTAGAGGTTGTGCGACTCGCGGTCCTCCAGGCGCGGCCGGCCGCCGACGCGCTGGGCGTAGTAGACGTACTTCGCGGGGAAGGCACCGGGGCCGACGCCCGTGACGAAGTTCTCCTTGAACGCGAGCAGGGCCGCGAGGTTCTCGGTCGCCCGGCCGCGGATCGAGTTGTCGGCGGACTCGGTGCCCTGGGCCTGTCCGCCGGTGACGACCTTGGCGAGCGAGACGACGCGGTCGAGGTACGTCGGGGACGCCGAGAGGGCCACGGCACCGATGAGCACGACGATGCCGAGCGCCTTGACGGAGATCATCCGCATGAAGACGGCGAGCAGGAACGCCGCGACGATGCCGACGACGACGCCGCGGGAGTACGTGAGGGCCATCCCCGTGACGTGCAGGCCGATGCAGGCGATGAGCAGCCATCGCTGCCGGCGCCCGGCGTCCTTCATGAGGGCGAGCGCGAGCGGCACGAGGACGACGAGGATCTGTGCGTAGCGGTTCTTCTCGCCGACCGGGCCGGCGAGCCGGGGCAGGCCGACGTTGCCGTGGGTGTTCGTGAAGGCGACGCCGCCGGACTCGGCCGAGGTCTCGATGACCGAGTTGGAGACCTTCGCGAAGCCCAGGTAGTCGTTGTCGAACGTGCCGGTGACCTGCTGGATGCCCGAGAGCAGGCCGAGGAACGCACCTGCGAGGACGATGGCCCAGAGCACCCGGCGGAGCATCCGCGTCGTCGTCACGGTCGAGGTGACGAGCACGAAGAGGGCCAGCCCCTCGAACGCGAAGCCGGAGACCTCGCCGAGGGCCGCGGTGAGGTCGTCCGCGGCGAGGGCGCTCGTGAGCATCGCGAGCCCGTAGAGCATGACGAACGGGAAGATGTACGTGAGGCGCAGCGTGTCCCGCCGCACGACGAGCCGGTGCACGAGCGGGATGAGCAGCGCGATGGGGACCAGCGCGGCCGCGACCGGGCCGCCGCCGTGAGCCTGGAGCACGGCGGGCAGGTTGATGTAGAGCAGCCCGATGACGCCGACGGTGACGACGCCCGGCCGCCACGAGACGACGGCGCCGATCGGGACGAGCGCGAGGGCGAGCATGCCGACGAGCGGTTCGATGCTCGCGGCGAGACCCACCGCGACCGCGCTGGAGAGCAGCACGATGGCGAGGAACGGGATCTGCGGGCGGGCCGTCGTCCGGCTCTTGTCCCGCCAGGTCGTGGCCCGGTCGATCTCCCACTCGGACGGGAACGCCGACGACGAGGGGGCGCCGGGTCTGGCGTCGACGCTCATGCCGGCCTGCCGATCCCGCCGGCCGGCGTGGGCGGCGCGACCTGGGACCGGGCGGTCTGCCAGCGGTCGATCCGGCGGCCGGACAGCACGTTCCAGACCGCGCGCGCGGACGCCACGTTGACCATGACGAAGAACGCGGGGATCGCCAGCGGGCCGCTGCGCAGGCCGCGGGCCCGCAGCGCGAGGCCGAGGCCGCCCGCGGCGTACCCGAGCACCTGGAGCGCGGTGAAGGCCTGCCACAGCGGCTCGGGCCGCAGCGCGCTGCCCACGAGGACGCCGAGCAGCGGGAGCACCATGAGCCGCCGGGCGACCTTGTGCGAGAAGAGCTGGACGGCGTAGAAGCCGTACCGGAACGGGTTGAGCAGGCCGCGGCGCAGGTAGACCCCGCGCAGGCCGCGCGTCATGATCCGCACCTTGCGGTTGTACTCGGCACGGTCGGACGACGCGGGCGGCTCGTACGCGATCGCCGCGGGGGCGAAGACGAGCCGGCGGTGCGCCTCGACGACGGCCGTCGACGTCCAGAAGTCGTCGGTGACGCCGTCGACGACCGGCTGCACGAGGTCGTGCCGGATCGCGTAGAGCGAGCCGGTCGCGCTCGTCACGCTGCCGTAGCTGCTCTGCGACTGCTTGAGCAGCCGGTCCATCGACCAGTAGGAGCGCTCGCCCGTCGACTCGACGGCCGTGCCGCTCTCGGGCAGGTACCGCTGGTCGCCGGCGACGCCGCCGACGGCCGCGTCAGCGAACGGCGCCACGAGGGCGCGCAGCGCACCCGGCGCCAGCATGCTGTTGGCGTCGGAGAGCACGAGGATCTCGGCGTCGGTCGAGTCGATCGCGGCGTTGAGCGCCGCGGCCTTGCCGCCCCGGGGGCGGCTGAGGAGCCGGACGCCGCCGGGCTCGAAGCTGCGGACGACGTCCTCGGTGCCGTCGGTGCAGCCGTCGGCGGCGACGACGACGTCGAGCCGGTCGGCCGGGTAGTCCTGCTCGAGGACGTTGGCGAGCTTGGCGCCGATGTCCTTCTCCTCGTTGTACGCCGCGATGACGACGCACACCGACGGGGTGACGTCACCGGCGCGCACCGGCCGGGGCCGCACCGCGCCGAGCAGGGCGGTGACGAGGGGGAAGAGCACGTAGGTCCACACCACCGCCGCCACGGAGGCGACGAGGAGCACGGTGCTCACCGCTGTCGGCCCGGCGTCCCGCTCTGCGGGCGGCCGTTGGCGCCGCCGCGGTCGGTGCCGACGACGGGCGGCGGGACGAACGAGGTGCCGTACCAGGGCGTGCCGTCCGGGCGCAGGTCGACCTCTGCGACCTCGTCGTCCGGGTGCTGCCCGTGCGGCGCCGCACCGTTGGGGTGCTGCGGCCCGGCCCCGTTGCCGCCGTTGCGGGCGGGCGCCGTGGGCGGGTGCGTGACGGACAGCCAGCTCGGCCCAGCCGCCGGGGACGCCGCGGGCGAGGCCGCGGGCGTCGACGCGGGCGAGCCGCCGCCGGGCCGCTGCCCGGCCTGCGGAGCACCGGGCGGCGGTGCGTCGATGACGTTCATCATCGGCACGAACGGCTGCCGC
>NZ_MWLL01000123.1 GCF_002198675.1 Kineosporia sp. R_H_3
TCCCCGAGGTGTGCCTGCCGACCAGGGGCTGCTCGCAGACCGCCTACCGGGTGGTCTTCGTGGTCCCGGCCGCGAACAGCCCGAGGCCGAGCACGGGCACCCGCAGCCGGGGTGCGGACTGGGCGCGGCGGCCGGTGATCGCCGCGACGACGTCGAGCCGGGAGACGCGGAGAGCGGGGAGCCCGGCGGCGACGACGGCGGTGATCGTGCCGACGAGCACGAGGCCGGCGAGATCGAGCCCGTTGACATCGACCCGCGGCACCGCCTCGCCGGTCCAGGCGGCGTACAGCCGCACGACCACCGCACCCGCGCCGGCCCCGAGAACGGCACCGGCGAGGCTGCCGAGCAGCCCGACCACGCCGGCCCCGGCGAGGACGACGCCGGCCAGGTGCCGCGGAGCGCCGCCCGAGGCACCGACGACGGCGAGGAGACGCTCGTTGCGCCGGGCACCGACGGCGATCGCCGGGCCGACCATGAGCATGATCTGGAGCAGCACCAGCGCGATGACGACGCCGACGGTGACGACCTCCTCGGCGTCCGGACCGAACCCGCGGATCACCTCGGGGTCGATCGGCGGGTCCTCGGCGACGGCGGCCCGGCTCAGCACGAAGCCGCCGAAGGAGTTGACCTGCTGCACCTGCGCCCAGGTCACCGGGTCGGGGCCGACGACGAACCAGCCCCGTTCGAAGCCGCCGTAGTACGGATCGGTCTCGAAGGTGCGCGGGTCGATGAGCGCACCGGGGCGGCCGAGGACCGGCGGCGCGAGACCGAACGGGTCGCTCGCCCGGAAGCTGCCGACGACCGTGAAGACCCGGCTCTCGTCGAGGAACGTGAAGCGGGCCCCCATCGGGACGACCGTGCTGCCGCGGGCCGAGGCCTTGACGAGCACCTCACCGTCGGCGACCGGTGCCCGGCCGCTCACGACGGTCACCGGCGCGCCGGCACCCAGCGCGGTGACGTCCAGCTCACCGACCTCGGTGCGGACGATCCGCTCACCGACGACGAGGACCCGCCGCGGGCCGTAGCTCTGCGGGACGAGACGGTTGCCGGGGCCGACGACCTCGCGCACCCGGCGCTCGACCTCCGACGTCGGCAGCGGCTCCTCGCCCGAGCCACCGATGCTCTGCGCGGTGAGGTCCTGCTCCGCGGCCTTGCCGTCGAAGCCGCCGAAGACCCGGGCCTGGACCGCGCCCGTCCCGAGCCCCTGCCGGACGACGTCCTGCGGGTCGAGCTGGGCCGACCGCGCGACGACGGACCCGACGGTGGCCAGGAGCACGGGCACGAGCACCATGAGCGCGACGAGGCTGCTGCGCCCGAGCCCGCGCCGCGCGTCCCGGGCGGCGAGTCGCAGGACGGCGCGCCAGCGGCTCACCGCTGCCCCCCGGCGACGTCGCCCACGACACCCGCCGGCGCCCTGCCGACCCCGTGGACGAGGTCGCCGGTCGTCCCGACGACGAAGCCGTCCCGCAACCGGACGACCCGGTCCGCCCAGGCCGCGTGCTGCGCGTCGTGCGTGACGAGCAGGCCGGCCGCACCGGCGTCCACCCGCGCCCGCAGCACCTTCATGACGGCCTCACCGGCGAGCGAGTCGAGCGCCCCGGTCGGCTCGTCGGCGAGCACGAGCCGGCGCGGGCCGACGAGGGCGCGGGCGATCGCGACGCGCTGCTGCTGGCCGCCGGAGAGCTCCTCGGGGAAGCGGTCGGCGAGGTCGGCGACGTCGACCTCCTCGAGCGCCGCGAGCGCCTCGGTACGGGCGGTCGACGTCGCGACGCCGTCCAGCTCGCGCGGCAGCATGACGTTCTCGACGGCGGTGAGCGCCGGCACGAGGTTGAGGTCCTGGAAGACGTAGCCCACCGCCCGGCGGCGCAGGGCGGCCCGCTTGCGCACGGAGAGCCCGCCGAGCGAGACCCCGTCGAGGACGACCTCGCCGGACGTCGGGACGTCGAGCCCGCCCGCGAGGTGCAGCACCGTCGACTTGCCCGAGCCCGACGGGCCCATGACGGCGACGAGCTCACCGGGCGCGACCGCGAGCGAGAAGGACCGCAGCGCGTGCACCTCGGCGGGCGTGCCGGCGTGGTGCACCCGACCTGCGTCCGTCATGCGCAGCAGGTCGCCTGCTGTCTGCCCCGTCATCGAACACTCCCCTGGGTGGCCGCGAGCCGCTGCTCGCAGTGGTCGAGCCACCGGGCCTGCGCCTCGGCGGTGAAGATCTGCTGGTCGAGCACGAGCAGGCGGGCCAGCTCGCCGCCCGTCGGGTGGTCCGGGATCCGGGTCTTGGCCCGCGTGTAGGCCTGGAGCGCGCGCAGCGTCTCCTCGCGCTCGGTCTCGAGGACGGCGAGGACGTCGACCCCCGGCGAGCTCACCGCGAGCGCGACCTTGATCGACGTCTCGTCCCGGTCGGGCGCGGCCCGCGTCACCGGGCTCGTCCACCAGGTGTCGACCTCGGCTTTGCCGGCCGGGGTGATCCGGTAGGTCACCGAGCCGTCGTCCTGCTTGCCGACCTCCTCGGCGAGACCGTCGCGGCAGAGCCGGCCGAGGGTCGTGTAGACCTGCCCGATGTTCACCGGCCATGTGCCGCCGGTGCGCCCCTCGAACTCCTGGCGGAGCTGGTAGCCGTGACGGTCCCCCTCCGCCAGGAGCGAGAGCAGGCTGTGCCGGATCGACATCGTCCCCTCCTTCGATGCATACCCGGTATGCCGATGCTCGAAGGTATACCCGGTATGCCTCGCGGATCAAGCAGGGACGCACCGGGGACGGTCAGCGACCGTCCAGCCGTCTGTCAGGAACCGGGCGCATCGTCCGCGTGTGGGTGCACTCGGGCAGCCCCGGGGTTCGTCGGGGCAGGAGACGGGACGGACGTCAGGCCGGCGGCGTCACGCCGTCCCACCAGCGCGCCACGATCCGCGGGTGCGAGCGCATCCAGCCGCGCAGGGTGTTCTCCCCGAAGTGGGGCACGATCACGTTGTGGCTCTCGGCCTCGACGCCGCGGGCCTGCGCCGCGAGGTCGGCGGGCAGGGTCAGCGGGTCGACGACGGCATCGAGGCGCGGGCCGAGGAACGCCGGCACGCTGAACCGGTCGCGGCCGGCCGGCGGGCTGACGACCCGGTGCTTCGTCGCCCGCAGGTAGCCCTGGGTCGCGATCTCGAGCATCTCCCCGATGTTGACGACGAAGGCGCCGGGCACCGGGGTCGCGTCGATCCACGCCCCGTCGAGCGCCTCGACCTGGAGGCCCCCGAGGTCGTCCTGGAGGAGCAGCGCGAGGTAGCCGTAGTCCTTGTGCGCGCCGACGCCCTGGTCGGTCTCGACGGTGTCGCGCCCGGGGTAGCGCACGAGCTTGAGGTTGCGCCACGCCTCGTCGTCGAACCAGGCGTCGAAGTAGGTCTCCGGCTGGCCGAGGGCCGCGGCGAGCACCCGGAGCACCTCGCGCATGACCCGGTCGGCCTCGGCGAGCCAGTCGAGGACGGCGGGCCGCAGCGACGGCATCGCGCTCGGCCAGAGGTTCGGGCCGACGAGGCCGAGGTAGGCCGGGTCGTCCGGACCGAGGTCGAGCGCCGGGCGCTCGGGGCCGACGTCGAGCACCTCGCGCTGGTCGGCCGAGCCGGCCGTGACCTCGGAGCCGACCCGGGTGTAGCCGCGGAACTGCCGGGAGTGGACGTTCTCGATCGCGAGCTTGGCGTCGGCGGGCAGGGCGAAGAACGCGTGCGCGGCGGCCATGACGCCCTCGGTCACCGCTGCGGGCACCCCGTGACCGGTGACGAAGAAGAAGCCGACGTCGTGCGCGGCGTGCCGGACGTCCGCGAGGAACGCCTCGCGCTCGGCGTCCCCGGCCCGGAAGCGGCTCAGGTCGAGGATCGGCAGGGTGCGGGGCTCGGCGCTCACGGTCATGGCTCGAACCTCACCAGGTCGGTCTGGTTCCGGCAAGGGGCGTTCCGCGGACCGGTCGCGCGGGCGGGCCGGACGGCGTCAGCGCAGCAGGGCGTCCCAGCCGGCGGCCGCGAGGGTCCGGGCGATGAGCGCGTGGCCGTCGCCGTCGGGGTGGTCGCCGTCGTCCTGGAGCAGGTCGTCGACCCCGCCGTCCGCCGCCCGGAACGGCCCGACGAGGTCGACGCACGTCGCACCGCCCGCCCGGGCGCCCGCGCAGATCGCGGCATCCGCGGCGTCCGTCGCGGTGCGGGCCAGGTCGAGGTAGTCGCGACCGTGGTCGCGGACGGCGCGGGTGCCGTCCTCGAAGACGTTCCAGTAGTCCGTCACGAGGACGAGGGTCGGCCGGCCCGCGCGCAGCGCCCGGACCCGGGCCACGACCTGTTCGACCCGCTGCCGGACCCCCGCCACCGCCTCGCTGAAGCAGGCCTCGCCGGTGCAGGCGCCGCCCTGCCACCGGGCGAGCCCGCCCGCGAGGTCGTTCGCCCCGATCGTCACGAGGACGACGTCCGCCCGGGCGACCTCGCCCGCCTCGGGGCCGCCGTCCGCGAGCGCCTCGAGCAGCCCGGCGGAGGTCTGGCCGTCGACGCCGAGGTTCGCCGACGTCACGGTGCGGTGCGTGGCGGCGGCGGTGAGCCGGGCGTAGTCGGCGACGAGGTCGCAGGCGCAGCCGTGCCCGGACGTCACCGAGTCGCCGATCCCGACGACGTGCCACGGGGTCCGGCCGCCCGTCGGACCGGTGGACCGCGCCCCGGACGGCGCCCCGGACGCGTGGCCGTCTGGCGCACCGGCGTCCGCCCAGCCGACGAGCCCGGCGACGAGGGCCACTGCCGCGAGCACGACGACCTGCGCGGAGACCTGCACGGACGACGAGGGTCGACCTGCCCGTGCGCTCCGGCGGCCGCGTCGGGTCCCAGCCATCGCCACGACCGTAACCCCGCAACCTGTGAGCCCCGTCCGAGAAGAGCGTGAGCACCATGTCGTTGACCGGCCCCGCGTTGCTGCTGCTCGCAGTCCTGTCCGCCGTCGCGGCGCTCGCCGGGACGGTCGCGCTCTGGCCGCGGTTCGCGGCGCGCGGCGCCGTGCCGGTGGCGTCCCGCACCGGCCTGATCCTGCTGTCGGACGTCACTGTGCTGCTCGTCGTCGCGGTCGTCCTCAACGACCAGTTCGGGTTCTTCGCGGACTGGACCGACCTCGCGGGTGCGCTCGGTGCCGGGGCGGCCGCGACGACCGCGACCGGCGGCGCCGCGCCGTCCGTCGCCTTCGGCCGCGAACCGGTGACGACCGCGGCGCCGGCCCGGTCGCTGCCACCGCTGCCGCCCGGCCAGGGCCCCGGCGGCCGGGTGCTCACCTACACCGTGACCGGCGCGCGCAGCGGACTCACCGGCGAGGTGCTCGTCGACCTGCCGCCGTCCTACCGGGACCCGCGCGCCGCCGGCCGGGCCTACCCCGTGCTCGAGACCTTCTCCGGCTACCCGGGCAGCGCCGCCCAGTGGATCGGCACCATGCACCTGCCCGCGGCGCTGGACGCCGCCACCGCCGCCGGCCGGCTCGGCCAGACGCTCGTCGTGTCGCCGGTGCTGGAGATCCCGCCCGGCGAGGACACCGAGTGCGTCGACGGCGGACCGGGGCACGCGCTCGAGACGTGGGTGAGCCACGACGTCCCGGCCTGGGTGCAGCAGCACTTCCGGGTCGTCCCCGACCGGCGGGCCTGGGCGACGATCGGGCTGTCGGCGGGCGGGTGGTGCTCGGCGATGACGACGATGCTGCACCCGCAGCGCTTCGGTGCCGCGGTCGTCATGGGCGGCTACTTCCGACCGGAGTTCACCGGGCCGCCGCCGTTCCCGCCGGCCGGCCCGCAGGCGCGCCGCTACGACCTCGTCGGGCTCGCCGGGCGGGCGGCGCCGCCCGTCGCGCTGTGGCTGGAGACCTCGCACGCCGACCGGCTCTCGTACGCCTCGAGCACGGCGCTGCTGCGGGCCGCCCGGCCGCCGATGTCGGTGCGGTCCGTCGTCCTCGAGCACGCCGGCCACCGGATCGGCGTGTGGCAGGGGCTCCTGCCGCAGGCGCTCGGCTGGCTCGGCAGCACCGTGCCCGGCTTCGCGCCGTCCGGCCCGGCCACGGTGACCGGCTGACGTCCTCTGGCGGGACGACCACCCCAGACTCGGGTTCTCAGGTGCACGACCCGCCAGAGGACGGGTGGCGGTGCGGGGGTGCGTCCCAGCGCGGACCATGAGCGGGTGAGCGCCGACGTGGTCTACCTCGTAGGCGGTCTCGCCCTCCTCCTCGGTGTCGTGCTGCCGGCGGCGCTGCGCGGGGCCGCCCTCTCCGCTCCCATCGTGCTCGTGGCGGTCGGCGCGCTCATCGGCCTGCTGCCCGCCCCCGGCGGCGAGCGGGTGTCGCCGGTCGACCACCTCGCCCTCACCGAGCACCTCACCGAGTTCGCGGTGCTCGTCGCGCTCATGGGCGTCGGCCTGGCGATCGACCGGCCGCTGCGATGGCGGTCGTGGACGTCGTGGCGCTCGTGGTCACCCGCCTGGCGCCTGCTCGCGATCGGGATGCCGCTCGCGATCGCCGGCGGCGCGCTGCTCGGCTGGGTGGTCATGGGGCTCGCCCCGGCCGCGGCGCTGCTGCTCGGCGCGGTGATGGCCCCGACCGACCCCGTGCTCGCGGCGGACATCCAGGTCGAGGGCCCGACCGAGGAGGCCGAGGGTGCCGCGGAGGTCGACGAGGACGACGAGGTGCGGTTCGCGCTGACGAGCGAGGCCGGGCTCAACGACGGTCTCGCGTTCCCCTTCGTGCAGGCCGCGATGCTCGCCGCGGGCGGCGGTATCGGGACCTGGTGGTGGCACTGGCTCGCCTGGGAGCTCGTCGGCAAGGTCGTCATCGGCGCCGTCGTCGGGGCCGTGTGCGGCCTCGCCCTCGCCCGGGTCGCGTTCCGGGCGCCGCGCCGGTCGCTGCGGCTCGCCGAGACGGGTGAGCCGCTCCTCGCGATCGCGGCGACCGTGCTGACCTACGGTGTCGCCGAGGTGCTCGGCGGCTACGGCTTCCTCGCGGTGTTCACCGGGGCCCTCGCGCTGCGCAGCGCCGAGCGCGGCCACGAGTACCACGCGCTCATGCACCAGGTCGTCGAGCGGCTCGAACGGCTGCTCACGCTCGTCGTCCTGCTGCTCCTCGGCGTCGCCCTCACCGACGGGCTGCTCGCGAACCTCACGTGGTCGGGGGCCGTCGTCGCGGTGCTGCTCGTCGCCGTCGTCCGGCCGGTGACCGCCTGGGTCTGTCTCCTCGGCGGCGCCGCCCGGGAGGACCGGGTCGCGGACGGCGCCCTCGGCCCGCGCGAACGCGTCGTCACGGCGTTCTTCGGGGTGCGCGGCGTGGGCTCGGTCTACTACCTCGCCTACGCGCTCGGGCACGCCGACTTCGGGGACGTCGACCGTGTGCTGTGGTCGACCGTCACCTTCACGATCGTGCTCTCCGTGCTCGTGCACGGGATCGCGGCGACACCTGCCATGGCGTGGCTGGAGCGGGTGCGGACACCGCAGCCGGTGGCCTGAGCGGCGCGCCCGGGGGTCCGAGGACCGCCGGTCACACCATCCCGTAGACCCGGTCGACGTGGATCCGCAGCACCAGCCGGCCCTCGTCGACCATCGCCTGCCGGAACTCGGCCCAGTCCGGGTGGTCGCCGCGCAGCGCGTGGTAGAGGTTGACGAGCGCGTCGACGGTCTCGTCGTCCGGGGCCTGCGCCACCGGGGAGAGGTCGGCGGTGCCCTCGGCGACGACGTACGTCCAGCCGTCCTCGGACGCCGCGTGCAGGCTGGCCCGCGGGTCGCGCCGCAGGTTCGCGGTCTTCGCCCGGCCGTCGGTCACCGACGCCGAGACCGCCCTGGTGCCCGGGTCGTAGACGAAGCTGACCGTCGACAGCTGCGGGCGGCCGTCCCGCTTGATCGTCGCGAGGGTGCCGAGGTGCCGGCCGGCGAGGAAGGTCCACATCGGGCCGGCGGCCTCGGGGAGCAGGTTCATGAGGCGTAAGCCTGCGCTCGACGGGCACCGACGACAAGTCGGGAGGGCCCGTCGGGCGGGTCCGTCGGGTGGGGCCGCCCGCCGCTCAGTGGCAGGCCGTCGTCCCCGCGTCGCCGTAGCTGCCGCCGTAGGCCGCGGCGTACGTCCACGAGTACGACCCCTTGCCGAGGGAGAGGAACAGCGCACCGAACGTCGACGCGTTCTTCGCCTCGGTGTTCTTCTCGCCCGTCATGGTCCGCAGGTTCTTGCCGCCGCCGCCGACGACGAACTGGCGGACGCCGCGCGCCCGGTCGAGGCGGCCGTCCGGGTCCTGCGGCGCGAACCGCTCGTAGTCGTGGTCGTGGCCGGAGAGCAGCACGTCGACCCGGTGGTCGTAGAGCGCCCGCACCAGGGCCATGGCCTTCTTGCTGTCGCCGTGCTCGGACCCGCTGCTCCACCGCGGCTGGTGCCACATCGCGAGCGTGCACCGGGTCTTGTGCGCCGCGAGGTCGGCCCGCAGCCAGCGCTCCTGCTCCGACCCGGGGGCGCACGAGACGACGTCGCAGTTCGCGTTGAGCGCGACGACGTGCCAGGTGCCGATGTCGAAGGAGTACCAGCCCTTGCCGCGCGGCCCGGCCCGGCTGCCGAAGTAGTCCCAGTACCCGGCAGCACCGGGCGTGCGGTACTCGTGGTTGCCGACGACGGGCCGGGTGATCGGCAGCAGGCGGCCGAACGCCTTGTCGTAGGAGGCCCGGTACGCGGCGAGGGTGCCGTTGTCGTACTGGTTGTCGCCGAGCGCGAAGAACGCCGCGGGCCGCCGGGCGACGACGAGGTCGGCGACCGCCTGGTGGCGGCACTCGTTCCCCCGACCACGGCCGCGGTTGAAGGCGGGCGACCCGGGGGAGCACGCGATGTCCCCGACGGCCGCGACGAGCACCGGGCGGCTGCGCGGGGTGATCGACAGCCGGCTCGTGCCCGACGTCCCCGGGCTCCTCGTCACGGGGTCGGACGCCGCGGTGCCGGGAGCCCCGCCGGCGGTCGGCGCCGGCGTCGCCGCGGCGCGGCCGAACGGGGGCAGGCCCTGCTGGTAGGTGACGAGCCCGGCCCCGGCGACGAGCGCCAGCACGACCCCGATCGGGACCAGCGTGCGGCGGCGGGAGCGGTGGCTGTTCGACATGACGCTGCGATCCTCGCTCATCACGACCCGTGAGGGCCACCACCGTGCGGCCGAGTCGGGCGGCGGTCGGGCGGTCAGACGGTCAGACGGCGCTCAGGCGGTCAGGCCGTCCAGCGCTCGACCTCGCGGGCCGCGACGACCCGTGCCCGCGCCCGGAGCGCCGCGACGACCTCGGCGACGGCCCCGCGGCCGTTCGTGCGCCGGGTCACGGCGAAGAGGGTGCGGACGACGGGCGAGGCGCCGGGGGCGACCCGGGCGCCGCGCAGGTCCTCGGGCAGGCCCATCCGCGGCAGCAGCGCGACCCCGACCCCGCACGCGACGAGCCCGGCGAGGCTCGCGAGCTCGTAGGCCTCGGCCGCGACCCGCGGGGCGATCCCCGCCGCGCGCCACGCGTGGTCCGTCGACACCCGGCAGGGCGACCCCGCACCGCTGACGACCCACGGCAGGTCGGCGGTGTCGGCGAGCCGGGCCGGCGGCGGCGTGCCCGGCGGCACGAGCAGGTCGAGCGGGTCCCGCAGCAGCCGGTGGTGCTGGAAGCGCGGGTCGCGCTCGTAGCGCTGGTGGCTGTGCTCCTGGACGACCGCGACGTCGACGTGCCCGAGCGAGAGGTCGCGCAGCGCGGCGTCGTCCTCGGCCTCGACGACCCGGCCGACGGGGACGGTGCCGGTTCCGGCGACCGGCGCGACGAGGTGCACGAGCGCCGACGGGAACGCGGCGACCCCGACCGCCTGCCGGCTCGTGCGGGCCGCCGTCCGCGCCGAGTCCGCGCCGGACTCCAGCGCGTCGAGGACGGCGTACACGTGCGGCACGAGCGCCGTGCCGGCCGGGGTCGGCCGCAGCCGGCCCGAGACCCGGTCGAAGAGCGGCACCCCGAGCGAGCGCTCGAGCTTGGCGACCTGCTGGGAGACGGCGGGGGCGGTGTAGCCGAGGGCGCGGGCCGCCGCCGCGACGGTGCCACGCTCGACCACCTCGAGGAAGCACCTGGCCCGCACCGGGTTGAGGTCCATGCCGTCCATGGCAGCAGTATCCGCGCCGACCGCCCGCCCGGACCGGTAAGCAACGCTTCAGGCCACCGGAACGGACCGGTGCTGTTCGTTACGCCCGCGGAGCGGCAGGCTGGGGCCATGTCGCCCCGCCACGTCACCGCCGCCGTCCTCGTCGCCGTGGTGTGGGGGGTCAACTTCGTCGTCATCCACGTCGGCCTCGCGTCGACGCCGCCGCTGCTGCTCGCCGCGCTGCGGTTCGTGCTCGTCGCGGCGGCGTGCGCCTGGTTCGTGCCGCGGCCCGACCTGTCGGCGCCGCGGCTCGTGGCGCTCGGGCTGACGCTCTACGTCGGCCAGTTCGGGCTGCTCTTCACCGCGATGGACCTCGGTCTGCCGCCGGGGCTCGCGGCCGTCGTCCTGCAGTGCCAGGCGGTGTTCACGGTGCTGCTCGCGGCGGCCTTCCTCGGGGAGCGGCCGTCCCGGCCGCAGGTGCTCGGCGTCGTCGTGGCCTCGACCGGGCTGGTGCTCATCGGCGTCGACCGGTTCCGGTCCGTCGAGGTCGGGGCGGCGTCCCCGGTGCTCGCGTTCGCGCTGGCACTGGCGGCCGGGCTGTCGTGGGCGTGCGGCAACCTCGTCGCGCGGGCGTCGGGCGCGACGCAGGGGTTCGGGCTCGTCGTCTGGGGCAGCGTCGTCGCCGCCCCGGTGCTCCTCGTCGCCGCCGCGGTGCAGACCGGCCCGACCCGGCTGCCGGCCGCCCTGGCCGGTATCGACGGGCCGGGCGTCCTCGCCCTGGCGTACCTCACCGTGCTCGCGACGGTCTTCGGGTTCGGCACGTGGTCGATGCTCATGGGCCGCTACCCGGCGTCCCTCGTCGCCCCGTTCACGATGCTCGTGCCACCGGTCGGGCTCGTCACCGCGTGGCTCGCGCTCGGCGAGCGGGTGCCGGCGCTCTCGCTCGCCGGCAGCGTGCTCGTCGTCGGCGGCCTCCTCGTGCCGCAGGCGGGGCCGCTGCGGGACAGGGTCGCCCGGCGGCGCACGGCGGCGGTGGTCGCGGCCGGGTGAGCCTGCGCTGGTCCGCCGACCCGGCGCGCCTAGGGTCGGGGGATGCCCTTCATCGATGCCCCGGACGGGACCCGCCTCGCCTACCGACGGATCGGCGGCGGCCCGCCGGTCGTCGTCGTCCCCGGCGGCCCGATGCAGGCGTCCTCGTACCTCGACGACCTCGTCGCGGTGACCCCGCGCGTCTCGTACGCGATGCTCGACCTGCGCGGCACGGGCGACTCCGCGGTGCCGGACGACGTGGGCAGCTACCGCTGCGACCGGCAGGTCGACGACGTCGAGGCGCTGCGCGGTCACCTCGGGCTCGAGCGGGTCGGGCTGCTCGCGCACTCGGCGGGTGCCGCGGTGGCGCTGCTCCACGCCGCACGCCACCCCGGTCACCTCGAGCGGCTCGTCCTCGTCTGCCCGAGCCCTCGGGTCGTCGGCCTGGAGATCACCGACGCCGACCGGCGGCAGGTCGCGGAGCAGCGGCGGGCGGAACCCTGGTTCGCCGCCGCGTACGCCGCCTTCGAGCGGATCTGGGCCGGGGCGGCGTCCGACGACGACTGGACGGCGATCACGCCGTTCGTGCACGGCCGCTGGGACGACGCAGCGCGCGCCCGGGTCGAGCGGGAGACGTTGCTGCGCAACGAGACCGCCGCCGACGAGTACTACGCCGAGGTGCCCGACCCGGCGGCCACCCGGGAGGCGCTCGCCCGGCTCGAGGTCCCGGTGCTCCTCGTCACCGGCGAGCACGACGTCGCGCTGCCGCCGCGGTGCGCCGCCGAGTACGCGGGCCTGTTCCGGGACGCGACGCTCGTCGTCGTCCCGGGTGCCGGGCACTTCCCCTGGGCCGACGACCCCGCGACGTTCGCCCGGGCGCTCGACGCCTGACGACAGGGTTGCGGGCCGGGCGGGCCGCGACTAACGTACAACCCAATGGTTGTACGTCAGGAACCCACGGAGCGCACCGACCGGCTGTTCCACGCCCTGGCGGACGCGACACGGCGCGAGATCGTCGCGCTGACCCTGCGCGGTGACCACTCGGTCTCCGAGCTGGCGCAACGGTTCCCGATGAGCTTCGCGGCCGTCCAGAAGCACGTGGCGGTCCTCGAGGCGGCCGGGCTCGTCGTCAAGCAGCGGCAGGGCCGCGAGCGGCGGGTCCGCGGCAACCCGGAGGCGTTGCAGGAGGTGCACCGGATGCTCGACGCGCTCGCGCAGACCTGGGTCGGCCGGATGGACCGGATCGACGCCCTCCTCACCGGCACCGCCGGGACCGGACCGCAGACAGACACCCGTACCGAACTCGGACAGGAGACCTCGTCATGACCGTGACCGACGTCCGCAAGGACATCGAGAACCTCACGCTGGTGCTCACGAACCACTTCACAGCGCCCGTCGACAGGGTGTGGCAGGTCTGGGCGGACCCGCGGCTCCTCGAGCGCTGGTGGGGCCCGCCGACCTACCCCGCGACCGTCGTCCACCACGACCTGACGCCCGGCGGCGCCGTCCGGTACTTCATGACGTCCCCCGAGGGCGAGAAGTACCACGGTTTCTGGGAGGTCACCGCCGTCGACGCCCCGCACTCCCTCGAGTTCGACGACGGCTTCGCCGACGACGCCGGCCGGCCGAACACCGACATGCCGGTCTCGTCCGCGCGCGTCACCCTCGTCGACGACGGCACCGGGGGCACCGTCATGACGCTCACGAGCACCTACACCTCGGCCGAGGACCTCGAGAAGGTCCTCGCGATGGGGATGGAAGAGGGCATCACACTGTCCCTCAACCAGATCGACGGCCTCGTCGCGGTCTGATCCTTCGCCCGCGCAGGGTCACCAGAGCGCCCGTACCGGGTCCTCGAGGACGGCGGCGACCTCGGCGAGCGCACGGCTCCCGAGGTCGCCGTCGACCATCCGGTGGTCGAAGCTCAGGGCGAGGGTGGTCACCCAGCGCGGCTTCACCTTTCCCTTGTGCACCCAGGGCATCCGGCGGATCCGGCCGACCGCGAGGATCGCCGCCTCACCGGGGTTGAGGATCGGCGTCCCGGCGTCGACGCCGAAGACGCCGACGTTCGTGATCGTCACCGTGCCACCGGCCAGGTCGGCGGGCGGGGTGCGCCCCTCACGGGCCGTCGCCGCGAGCGTGTTCAGCGCGACGGCGAGGTCGCGCAGCCCGAGCCGGTCGGCGTCCTTGACGTTCGGGACGACGAGCCCGCGCGGGGTCGCCGCGGCGATGCCGAGGTTGACGTAGTGCTTGACGACGATCTCCCGGGCGGTCTCGTCCCACGTGGCGTTGACGCCCGGATGGCGTCGCACCGCGACGAGGAGCGCCTTCGCGACGACGAGCAGCGGGCTCACCTTGACGCCCTCGAACGCGGGGTCGGAGCGCAGCCGCCCGACGAGCTTCATCGTGCGGGACACGTCGACCTGGACCCACTCGGTGACGTGCGGGGCGGTGAACGCCGACGTCACCATCGCGTCCGCGGTGAGCTTGCGGACCCCCTTGACCGGGATCCGGGTCTCCCGCTCCCCGGCCGGGACCCCTTGCGTCGCACCGCCGGACGGCGCGCCCACCGGGTGCGCGGCCTGCTCGACGTCCTCCCGGGTGACGACGCCACCCGGTCCGGACGGCGCGAGCGTCGTCAGGTCGACACCGAGCTGCTTGGCGAGCAGCCGGACCGGCGGTTTCGCGAGCGCGTGCGCGGGCTGCGCGGTGACCGGCTGCGCCGCAACGGGTTCCGCCGCGACGGTCACCGACTGCCGGGGCGCGTCGGCCGCCCGGCGCGGCCGCCGGGACGCCGACGTCGTCCGGGGGCCGTAGCCGACGAGGACGGCGGTCCGTCCGTTGGCGCCCGCCACCGGTTCGGCGGTGCCCGGCCCGGGAACCGCCCCGGCACCCGGTGCGGTGTCGACCGCGATGATCGGCGTGCCGACCTCGACCGTCGCCCCTTCGGCGACGAGCAGTGCCGTGACGACGCCCGCGAACGGGCACGGCAGCTCGACGAGGGACTTGGCCGTCTCGATCTCGACGATCGGGTCGTTGACCTTCACGGTGTCGCCGACGGCGACCTTCCACTGCACGATGTCGGCCTCGGTGAGGCCCTCGCCGGCGTCGGGGAGCCGGAACTGCTGGATGTCGGACATGATCCGCCTCCCCTCTCAGAACGCCAGCGCGCGGTCGACGGCGTCGAGCACGCGGTCGAGGTCGGGCAGGTACTCGTCCTCGAGCCGGCTCGCCGGGTAGGGCAGGTGGAACCCGCCGACCCGCAGCACCGGTGCCTCGAGGTGGTAGAAGCAGCGCTCGGTGACCCGGGCCGCGATCTCCGCCCCGAGCCCGAGGAACGTCGGTGCCTCGTGGACGACGACGAGCCGCCGGGTGCGCTCCACCGACGCGACGAGGGTGTCGAGGTCGAGCGGGGAGAGCGAGCGCAGGTCGACGACCTCGAGGCTGCGCCCCTCCGCCTCGGCCGCCGTCGCCGCCTCGATCACGGTGCGCACCATCGGCCCGTACGCGGCGACGGTGACGTCGGTGCCGGCCCGGGCGACGCGGGCGGCGTGCAGCGGCAACGGTTCCGCCGCCGGGTCGAGCTCGCCCTTGTCCCAGTACCGGCGCTTGGGCTCGAAGACCATGACCGGGTCGTCGCTGCGGATCGCCTGCTGCGTCATGAAGTACGCGTCGGCCGGGTTCGAGCAGGTGACGACCCGCAGCCCCGCGGTGTGCGCGAAGTACGCCTCCGGGCTCTCCGAGTGGTGCTCGACGGCACCGATCCCGCCGCCGTACGGCACCCGGACGACGACCGGCAGGCTGAGCTTCCCGCCCGAGCGGTAGCCCATCTTCGCGAGCTGGGAGACGATCTGGTCGTACGCCGGGTAGATGAACCCGTCGAACTGGATCTCGCAGACCGGCCGGTAGCCGCGCAGCGCCAGACCGATCGCCGTCCCGATGATGCCGCTCTCGGCGAGCGGGGTGTCGATGACGCGGTCCTCGCCGAAGTCCTTCTGCAGCCCGTCCGTGACGCGGAAGACGCCGCCGAGCCGGCCGACGTCCTCGCCCATGACGAGCACCTTCGGGTCGTCCTCCATCGCCCGGCGCAAACCCTCGTTGACCGCCTTGGCGATCGTCGTCGTCCGCGGGCTCATCGCCGGGCCTCCCCGGCCGCGACGGCGCCGGCCTGCTCGAGGCCCGCCGGCTCGAAGCCTGCGTGGTACTCCGCGAACCAGGCCCGCTCCTCCTCGACGAGCGGGTGCGGGTCCCGGTAGGCGTGGTCGAACATCGACACCGGCTCCGGGTCGGGCATCGCGAGGCAGGCGCCGCGGACGTGCCCGGCGAGCCGGTCGGCCTCGGCCTCGACCTCGGCGAAGAACTCCTCACCGGCCTGGCCGGTCCGGGCGAGCAGCGCCTTGACCCGGGCGATCGGGTCCTTGAGCTTCCACTCCTCGACCTCGGCCTCGATCCGATACCGGGTCGGGTCGTCGGACGTCGTGTGGGCGCCCATCCGGTACGTGAACGCCTCGACGAAGGTCGGGCCCTCGCCGCGGCGGGCCCGGTCGAGCGCCGCCTTCGTCACGGCGTGGACGGCGAGCACGTCGTTGCCGTCGACGCGCAGCCCGGGGAACCCGAACCCGGCGGCGCGCTGGTAGAGCGGCACCCGGGTCTGCCGTTCGTTCGGCTCCGAGATCGCCCACTGGTTGTTCTGGCAGAAGAAGACGACCGGGGCGTTGTTGACGCTCGCGAAGACGAACGCCTCGTTGACGTCGCCCTGGGACGTCGCGCCGTCCCCGAAGTAGGCGATGACGGCGGTGTCCCGCGCAGGGTCCCCGGTGCCGACCGCGCCGTCGCGCTGGACGCCCATCGCGTAGCCGGTCGCGTGCAGCGTCTGCGAGCCGATGACGATCGTGTAGAGGTGGAAGTTGTGCTCGGCCGGGTCCCACCCGCCGAGGTTCACCCCGCGGTAGAGGCCGAGCAGGGTGACCGGGTCGACGTCACGGCACCAGGCGACGCCGTGCTCGCGGTACGTCGGGAAGACGTAGTCCTGCGGCGCGAGGGCGCGGCCGGAACCGACCTGCGCAGCCTCCTGGCCGAGCAGGCTCGCCCAGAGCCCGAGCTCGCCCTGGCGCTGGAGAGCCGTCGCCTCGGCGTCCACCCGGCGCACGAGGACGAGGTCGCGGTAGAACGCGCGCAGCTCGTCCGGGGTGACGTCGAGGCTGTAGTCGGGGTGCTCGACGCGCTCGCCCTCGGGCGTCAGCAGCTGGACGAGCGGGGGCTGCGGGGGCCGGCCCCCGGGCCCTCCGACGGCGGGTACGGTCACAGGCGCTCCAACGGTCGGGCCGCTGCGGGGTCTCCGCGCACGGCACGTCGGGATGGCTCCCGCCGTCGCCTGGTGGGCTGTGCGGTCGCCGTGTGCTGCTGCGGACAGCACAGCGCCAAACTACCGAGCGGGGCAAGCCTCGCGACCTGCCGCGAGCAGCACCGTCACCCGCTCCGCCGATCCGGGTGGTGGCCCGAGCGGTCCTGGCCGTCGCGACCCGGGCCCCTGCGGTCAGAGCCCTTGCCGTCCGAGCGCTCGTCGTCGGAGTGCTCGTGGTCGGAGCGCTTGCCGTCCGAGCGCTTGCCGTCCGGCTTCTCGTCGCCGGACCTCTTCGGGTCGTCCCGTCGCGGGCCGCCACGGTCGGCACCGTCCCCCTCGGGGCCGCCGTCCCGGTGCCGGCGGTCGCGCACCGGCGAGGGGCAGCGGGACGTGCCGTGCCGGGGCCCGGCCAGGCGGACGACGCCGCACCCCCCGGGGCCGCTGGACGGGTGCCCGTCGACGCCCCCGTCGTCGTCGCCGTGGTCGTCGTCCCCGCCGCGATCGTCGTCGTGATCGCCGTCGCCGTCGTGGTGGCCGTCGTCGTCGTCCGACCCGTGGTGCCCGTCCTCGCCGGCGCCCACCCCGCCGTCCGGCGTGGTCGGCACGGGCGTCGGGACGTCGCTCGGCGACGGGCGCGGCGCCGGCGGCTCCGTCGTCCGCGGTGCGGGCGCCGTCGTCGGTGCAGGCCGGCGGAAGGTCACCGGGACGGCGACAGCGTCGTCCTCCTCGTCGTCCGGGGCCGCCGTGGGCGTCGGTCGCGGCGTCGCCCGGGGCCGCACCCCGGGCGTCGCGGGGGCCGAGACGCCGACCGGTGCCTGCACCCGGGGCAGCGCGGCGGCCGAGCCACCGCCGCCGGGCCCGGCCAGCGGGGCCCCGAGGCCACCGATCGTCACGCTGCCGGTGAGCACGAGGGCGAGCGCCGAACCGCTCGCGACCGCGGCCGTGAGGAAGGTGGGCACGACGACACCGACGACGCGCCCGCTGGGGGCCGCCTCCCGGATCGTCCTGCTCGCCATCGCTTCCTCACTCGTCCCGCAGGGTGCGCGGCATGACACCGCGCCTACGTGTGGTATCGACGCACGCCGAATGCGACTGAAGGAGCGACACCCTGACGGGTGAGGGGGTGACCGTCGGTCCGCCGCCCGCGCCCGTTCCCGGACCGGCGCCCGGACCACCCCCGGCGTACGCGGCGAGCCTAGGCTCGGCCCGGCGCGGGCGGCAGGCCTGCGGGCCCGAACCCCACGAAAGGACGAGACGTGGTCGACGCTGCGTCACCCCGCCCCGCGGCGGCGTCCGCCGTCCGGGTGACGGCCGCGCTGCTCGCGGTGTACCTCGTCTGGGGCTCGACGTACCTCGGCATCCGCGTCGTCGTCGTCGCGGGGCTGCCGCCGCTCGTCGCGATGGGGGTGCGGTTCTCGACGGCCGGCGTCATCCTCCTGGCGGTGCTCGTGGGCCGGTCGGGCCGTGCCGCCGTCCGGGTGACCCGGCGGCAGTGCGGCTCGCTCGCGCTGGCGGGTCTGCTGTTCCTCGTGGTGGGCAACGGTTTCGTGGCCGTCGCGGAGCAGACGGTGCCGAGCGGCCTGGCGGCCCTGCTCGTGTCGACGATGCCGCTGTGGGTCGTCGTCCTCGGTGCGCTCGTGGCCGGTGTGCGGACCCGGCCGATGACGTGGCTCGGCACCGTCGTGGGCTTCGCCGGGACGGCGGTCCTCGCGCGGCCGGGCGGTCACCCGGCCGACGTCGCCTGGTGGGGCGTCGGGCTCGTCGTGCTCGGGACGCTCGGCTGGGCGACCGGCTCGCTCCTCACGCCGCGGCTCGACCGGCCCGCGGACGCCCTCGTCTCCGCGGCGTACCAGATGGTTCTCGGCGGGTTCATGATGACGGTGCTCGGCACGGCCCGTGGCGAGCTGCGCGGGTTCCGGCCCGCGGACGTCGCCCCCGAGGGCTGGGTGGCCCTGGTCTACCTGACCCTCGTCGGGTCGCTCGTCGCGTACACGGCGTTCTTCTGGCTGCTCGACCACGCGCCGCTGCAGCTCGTCTCGACGTACGCCTACGTCAACCCGGTCGTGGCGGTGCTCCTCGGCTGGGCCGTCCTCGACGAGCGGCCCACGCGGTCCGTGCTCGTCGGCGGTGCCGTCGCGGTGCTCGGCGTCGCGGTCGTCATCACGAGCGAACGGGCCGGACGCCGAGCGTCCGACCCGTTCGTACGACGTCCGTCGACGCGGCTCAGGCCCGGCCGCCCTTGAGCGACTCGGTGAGCGAGCGGAACTCCTCCCAGGCCCCGCGGGCGAGGAGCCCGGCCTGCTGCGGCCACGTGCCCGGGTCGTGGAGCTGGTAGCGCGGGCCCGCGTCCTCGAGCACCCGGCGGAGCCGGTCGACCCCGACCTGCGAGAGGTCGTGCCACGTGCGGATGTCGTCGGCGTGCAGGAGCTGCTCGATCTTCGGGCCGACGCCCTCGACGAGCTTGAGGTCGTCGAGCCGGACCGGCACGCCGAGCACCCGGCGGCCCGCGTCGAGGTCGGGCGCCGGCGCCTCGGCGAGCGCGACCGCACCGGCGTGGCCGGTCCCCGCGGCCGCGACCGGGCCCGACGCCGTCGCGGCGGGCGCCGCGGCGTCCGGCATGGTCAGCCCGACGGCGGGCGAGACGGGCGCGGGCGGCAGCGCGTCCTCGGTGAGACCGGCCGCCTGCTGGACGACCTGGCCGAGCGTGCGGGTCGTCGTCGCGCGGCCGGCGCGGGCGAGCTCCCGCTCGAGGTCCGGCACCCGGGAGGCCTCGGCCTCGAGCAGCGCGATCCGGCGCTTGAGGACCGCGACCTGGCCGTCCTCGCCCTCCAGTCGCAGCCGCAGGAGCCGCACCTCCTCCTCGAGGCCCTTGGTCCGGTCCGCGTCGACCCGCACGGAGACCATCTGGGTCCGCAGCATCTCGCCCTCGTCCGCCTTGCGGCGCAGTGCCTCCACCTCGGCGCGCAGCGCGACGACCTCGGGGTCACCGCCGACGAGGCTGCGCAGCGACAGGCCGCGCGCGGGCGTGAGGACGGACCGGGTGCCGCCGCCCGTCGTCCCCGGCTGGGGTGCCGCGGGGGACGTCGCGGGGCGCTCCGCCGGCTCGGCGGCCGGCGACGCGACCGCGGCCCCGGCGGACGCGCTGTCCACGACGGGGCGGACGCCGGCGCGCCGGTCCTGCCAGCGCAGGACGAGCCAGGTGAGCAGCGTGGCGGCGACGGCGGTGAGCACCCACCACAACCACGTCTTCTCGAGGAAGAAAACCATGTCCCCTCAGCCTTCCTTGACCACGAACTCGATCCGCCTGTTGGCGGCCCGGCCCTTGGCCGTCGTGTTCGACGCCTTCGGCTTCTTCTCCCCCAGGCCCTCGGCGGACAGCCGCTTCGCCGGCACGCCCTTGCTCACGAGGAACTTCTTGACCTCGTTCGCGCGACGCTGGCTGAGCCGCTGGTTGAGCTTGGCGTCACCCTTGTTGTCGGTGAAGCCCTCGATCTCGACGATCACCCCGGCCGGCATCGCCTTGATGATCTTCGCGGCGGCGGTCAGGGACTTCTTGGAGCCCGCGGTGAGGCGCTCCGAGCCGTGCGTGAACGACACCCCGCGCAGCCCCTTCACCGCCCCGAGCCGGGCGCGCACCTGGGTCACCGGACCGGTCACCGTGCTGCGGACGGCGATGCCGCGGGCGTCGGCCTCGTCGGCGAGGTCGCCCATCGCGGTCGCCGCCGCCTCGGACGACGTGAGCCCGGAGACCTTGAGCCCGTCCGGGCCGATGTGCAGCCGACCGCGGTCGGTGAGGCCGGACGCCGCGCGGCCGGCGAGCCGCAGGAACGTCGGCCACGCGCGGGCCACGTCGGGCGCGGGCTGCGCGTCCGGGACGACGACGAGGTTGTCGTCGACGCGGGTCTTCGGCGCCCAGGAACGGAGCGCCGCGAGCAGCGCGGCGTGCCGGGTCTCGCCCGCGAGGGTGCCCGAGAGCGTGAGGACGCGCTTCGGGCCCGCCCCGTTGACGACGAGGTCCGCGGCGACGTCGACGACCGCGGGCTCCAAGAAGTCCCTGACCGCCGCC
>NZ_MWLL01000124.1 GCF_002198675.1 Kineosporia sp. R_H_3
GTCACCCCCCTGCGGCACACCGCCGTCGCCGTCCCGCCGCCCGCGGGACGGCCCCTCGTCGTCTCCCCCGGGCGGTCGCCCCCGGCGGACCCGCGCCGCGCCTGACCTCCGACCGGAGGGCCGCGCGGCAGCCGCGTCCCGTCCGACAGCGCCGCCGCGACCCGCGCGGCGCGACCTCCCGGAGGCCTCCCGTGCCACGCACGCCCAAGAACGCCGAGAACGACCCGACCCCGGACGACCCGTTCCACTCCCGGAGCGGCCCGAAGGACGACGAGAAGAGCGACCGGAAGCCAGACCCGAAGACCGACCGGAAGAGCGACCGCCGGGCCGCCGACGCCGCGCTCGGCCGCAAGGAGCCGGTCGGCCGCGGCACCGTCGTCCGGGCCCTCGCCGCGCTGATCGTCGTCGGTGCGAGCCTCGCCGCCGCGCTGCTCATCCCGCCGCGCCTCGGCCTCGACCTGCGCGGCGGCACCCAGATCGTGCTCCAGACCCGGGACGGCGTCGGCGTCGTCGCGAACGCGGAGAACACCGACCGCGCGCTCGAGGTGCTCCGCAAGCGGGTCGACGCGCTCGGCGTCGCCGAGCCGACCCTGGCCCGCTCCGGCGAGCGCCGGATCATCGTCGAGCTGCCCGGCGTCCAGGACCCGCGCGAGGCGGCCGAGGTCATCGGCCGGACGGCGCAGCTGACCTTCCACCCGGTGCTCGGGCCCGGTGACCCGGCCGCCGTCCGCGACCCGGCCGCCGCGCCGGCCACCCCGACCGACCCGTCGAAGGAGCAGACCCTCGCCGACGAAGACGGTCAGCCGCTGCAGCTCGGGCCGGCCGCCCTCACCGGCTCCGCGGTCGACGACGCCGCGCCCCAGACCGACCCGCAGCAGGGGCCGGGCTGGTTCATCACCATCGACTTCACCGGCCCCGGCGGGACGGCGTGGCAGCAGCTCACGGGCGCCGCCGCCTGCGCCCAGCCCGGTGACCCGCAGCGCCGGGTCGCGATCGTCCTCGACGACCGGGTCATCTCCTCGCCCCAGGTCGACCCCTCGATCGGGTGCAACGTCGGCATCGGCGGCGGCTCCACGCAGATCACCGGCCAGTTCACCGACGCCGAGGCCCGCGACCTCGCCGCCCTCGTCCGGGGCGGCTCGCTGCCGCTGCCGGTCGACGTCCTCGAGCAGCGGACCATCGGCCCGACGCTCGGCGACGAGGCGATCGACGCCTCGACCCGGGCGGCCATCATCGGTCTGGCGCTCACGGCGCTGTTCATCACCGTCGTCTACCGGCTCGTGGGCCTGCTCGCCACGCTCGCGCTGGCCTCGTACACGCTCATCGCGTACGGGGTCCTCGTGTATCTCGGCGCGACGCTCACGCTGCCGGGCCTGGCCGGCTTCGTCCTCGCGATCGGGCTCGCGATCGACGCGAACGTGCTCGTCTTCGAACGTGCCCGGGAGGAGTACGCCGCGAGCGCCACGACGGCGCGCGGCACCGCCCGGACGCCGCGGGCCCGGCTCGGCAGCGCGCTCACCGCGGGCTTCGACCGGGCCTGGAGCGCGATCCTCGACTCGAACGTCACGACGCTCATCGCGGCCGGGCTGCTCTTCTGGCTCGCGTCGGGGCCGGTCCGCGGCTTCGGGGTGACCCTCGGCATCGGCGTCATCGCGTCGATGATCTCGGCGCTCGTCGTGACCCGGGTGCTCGCCGAGATCGCGCTGCGCAACCGCTGGGCGGTGCGGCACCCCGGGATCACCGGGGTCGCCGGCAGTGGCCGGGTGCGCCGGTTCGTCGAGGAACGCGGGCCGGACCTGTCCCGCCGCACCGGGATGTTCCTCGCGATCAGCGCGCTCGTGCTCGTCGCCAGCTTCGCGGGCGTCGCGCTGCGCGGGCTCAACCTCGGCGTCGAGTTCACCGGCGGCCGGCTCCTGCAGTACTCGACGTCGGCGCAGATCGACGTGACGACCGCCCGTGCGGCGGTGGCCGACGCCGGCTTCCCGACGGCCGTCGTCCAGACGACGAGCGAGGGCGGCAGCGAGGAGGTGACCGTCCGGACCCGTCCGATCAGCAACGACGAGGCGGCCCAGATCGAGGCGGCGCTGAAGCAGATCGACCCGCAGGTGACGAAGGAGTCCGACGAGCTCGTCGGGCCGACCCTCGGCGAGGAGCTGCGGAACAACGCGCTCATCGCGCTCGGGGTGGCCCTCGCGGCGCAGCTGCTCTACCTGGCGTTCCGGTTCCGCTGGACGTTCGGGCTCGCGGCGGTGCTCGCGATGCTCCATGACGTCGTCGCCGTCGTCGGGCTCTTCGCCTGGCTCGGGCGCCCCGTGGACGGCGTGTTCCTCGCGGCCGCGCTGACGATCATCGGCATCTCGGTCAACGACTCCGTCGTCGTCTTCGACCGGATCCGGGAGACGTGGCGCGAGCGTCCCGGGGAGCCGTTCGCCAAGGTCGCCTCCCGGGCCGTGCTCCAGACGCTCCCCCGGACCATCAACACCGGCATCGGCGCCATGGCGATCCTCGGTGCGCTCACGGTGCTCGGCGGCGACTCGCTGCGCGACGTCTCGCTGGCGCTGCTCGCCGGCCTCGTCGTCGGCACGTGGTCGACGGTCGCGACGGCGGTGCCGCTCGCGGCGGTCTTCGAGCGGTTGCGGGCGCGCCGGCTCGGGTCGTCCGGGCCGATCGGGGCCGGCGCCGCACCGGGCGGCCCCGGCACGGCTGCGCGGCGGACGCCGGCCGGTGCCGGTGCGTCGGGGCGCGGCGGCCGGTGGGCGGACGCCGAGGACCCGACCGACCCGTACGCGTTCGTCGACAAGGGCGGCGCGGTGAAGCGGGGCACCGCCGACTGACGCAGCGGTCTGCCCCGGGCGGCACTACGTCGTCCGGGGCAGACCGAGCACGACGCGGTGCAGGAGGACGCCGAGGGTGTCCTTCTCGGCGTCGTCGAGGCAGGAGACCGCGGCGGACTCGGCGGCGTTGACGCCGGGGAGCAGGTCGTCGACGAGGCGGCCGCCGGCGTCCGTGACCTCGAAGATCGCGAGCCGGCGGTCGCCGGGGGCGGGGTGCCGGTGGAGCAGGCCGCGGCGCTCGAGGGTGCCGGCGACGCCGCTCAGCGTGGCGCGCGAGACGCCGACCTCCGCGGCGACGTCCCGGGACTCGCGCGGTCCGTTCAGCCACAGCGTCCACAGCACCACGAACGCCGTCCACGACAGGTCGGCCTCGCGCAGCGCGGTCTGCTCGAGCCGGCGGCGGACGGCGGCGGCGGCCCGGTGCAGGTTCTGCAGGGCGGCGAGCGCGGCGAGGTCCAGCGGCATCCCGGCGAGGTGCTCGGCGACGGCGCGCTCGGTCTCCTCGAGCGTGCGGGTCCCGCGCACAGCACCTCCTCGCGGCGGCGCATGCGCCGCCCGTCGCGTGCCGCGAACCTAACCGGCGGCCCGCCTCCCGGGGGCGGACCTTCGTCCGGGAGGGCTTGCCAAGGTTACCGACGGGTAGCATGATGTGGTTACTCGTGAGTAACACACATGGAGGGCCACAGCCATGAGCCACTACAAGCCCAACCTCCGCGACATCGAGTTCAACCTCTTCGAGGTCCTCGGGCGGGCCCAGGTGCTCGGGCAGGGCCAGTACGAGGACGTCGACGTCGAGGTCGCGCGCGACATGCTCACCGAGGTCGCCCGGCTCGCGGTCGAGGACCTCGCGCCGTCCCTCGTCGACAGCGACCGAAACCCGCCGGTCTTCGACCCCGCGACGCACTCGGTGACGACCCCCGAGTCCTTCCGGAAGAGCTACCAGGCCTACGTCGACGCCGAGTTCTGGCGGGCCGACGTCCCCGCCGAGATCGGCGGCACCCCGATCCCGCCGTCGCTGCGCTGGGCGATGGCCGAGATGGTGCTCGGCAGCAACCCGGCCGTGCACATGTTCAGCTCCGGCTTCGCCTTCGCCAAGGTCCTCTACGCGCTCGGCGACGACGACCAGAAGACGATGGCCAAGCACATGGTCGACAACCACTGGGGCGCCACGATGGTGCTCACGGAGCCGGAGGCCGGCTCGGACGTCGGCGCCGGCACGACGAAGGCCGTGCAGCAGGCCGACGGCACGTGGCACATCAGCGGCGTCAAGCGGTTCATCACGTCAGCCGTCTCGGACTTCCAGGACAACATCGTCCACCTCGTGCTCGCCCGCCCCGAGGGGGCCGGCCCGGGCACGAAGGGGCTGTCGCTGTTCGTCGTCCCGCAGTTCCACGTCGACCTCGCGACCGGCGCCATGGGCGAGCGCAACGGCGTCTTCGTGACGAACGTCGAGAACAAGATGGGCCTCAAGGTGTCGACGACGTGCGAGCTGCGCTTCGGCGAGGTCGACGGGATCCCGGCCGTGGGCACCCTCGTCGGCGGCACCCACAACGGCATCGCACAGATGTTCAAGATCATCGAGGCCGCCCGGATGATGGTGGGCACCAAGGCGATCGCGACGCTGTCGACCGGCTACCTCAACGCACTGGCGTACGCCAAGGAGCGCGTCCAGGGCGCCGACCTCACGCAGATGACCGACAAGGCCGCGCCGCGCGTGACGATCACGCACCACCCCGACGTCCGCCGCTCGCTCATGACGCAGAAGGCGTACTCCGAGGGTCTGCGCGCGCTCGTGCTCTACACGGCCGCCCAGCAGGACGCGATCGCGGTCGCCGACGCGGCGGGCGACCGGGACGAGATGGCCGAGCGGGTCAACGACCTGCTCCTGCCGATCGTCAAGGGCGTCGGGTCGGAGCGGTCCTGGGTGCTGCTCGGCACCGAGTCGCTCCAGACGTACGGCGGCTCGGGCTTCCTCCAGGACTACCCGCTCGAGCAGTACGTGCGCGACGCGAAGATCGACACCCTCTACGAGGGCACGACGGCGATCCAGGGCATGGACTTCTTCTTCCGCAAGATCGTGCGGGACAAGGGCGCCGCGCTCCAGCACGTCGCGGGCCAGATCGCCGAGCTGGTCAAGGCCGGCGGCGCGGACGACGCCCTCGGCACCGAGCGCGAGCTGCTCGGCAAGGGGCTGGACGACGTCCAGGGCATCGTCGGCACCATGGTCGGCGCGCTCATGACGAGCGACCCGCGGGCCGAGGGCGGCGACGTCCGCAACGTCTACAAGGTCGGCCAGAACACGACCCGGCTGCTCATGGCGACCGGTGACGTCGTCATCGGCTGGCTGCTGCTCAAGCAGGCCGAGGTCGCGCTCGCGAAGCTCGCCGAGGGGCCGTCCGCCAAGGACAAGCCCTTCTACGAGGGCAAGGTCGCGGCGGCCCGCTTCTTCGCCCGCACCGTGCTGCCGCGGATCGCGGCCGAGCGGGCGGTCGCCGAGGCCACGGACAACGCGCTCATGGACCTCGACGAGGCGGCCTTCTGACGCACCATCCCTGACGGCAGGCGCCGGGTGCCCTTCGACGGGTGCCCGGCGCTTCGCTGCGTGCGGGCCCGCCGCGGCTCAGGTGGTGAAGCGCGGCGGCGGGCGGCGGTCCGGCATCGGCAGGTGCGGGAGCAGGGCCTGCCCGCGCGGCGTGAGCCGGTAGCCGACGGGCAGGCTCTCGGTGAGCCCGAGCGCCTTGAGCCGGCGCACGCGCAGCTTGAACTCCTGCCGCTCGAGGCCGGCCAGGCCCACCCGGGGCGCGAGGTCCGTCGAGACGACCCCGGGGTGCCTGTCGACGAGCCGCAGCACGACCGACGTCCACGGCGCACCGGCCGCGGCGTCCATCCGCGCGAGCCGGCGGAGCAGGTCAGCGACGTCGTCCGGGCCGAGGTCGGCGGTGGCACCGAGGACCGCGCGCGGGTCCGCGCCCTCCTCGACGGCGAACCGGAGCCGGTACAGCGGCAGGTCGGCGTCCCCGCGGACGGCGGCGAGCAGGTCCGCCGGTGACGCGTACCCGGCGGCGGCCGCGTCGTCCGCCGTGACGTCCCGGGGTGCGACGACGTCGACGGCCACGACCCGGACCCGCGGCCCGTCACCACCCGTGCGGTACACCCCGCCCGCGACGACCTGCGGACGGCGCCACCGCCGCAGGGCGAGCGTCACCGAACCGTCGGCGAGGCCGTCGCGCAGGCGCTTCTCGAAGAGCACCCCTCCAGTGTGCGCGCCCGGCGTACCCGTCGGGGGCGGTCAGGACACCGCGACCGGCACCTTCTCGGCGAGGAACGCCACCTGGTCGGCGGCGACGTGCTCGAACAGCGGCGGCACGTAGGGGTCGAAGTGGCCGCCGGAGTACTCCAGGACCCGCACGTCGCGGATCCGCCCGGCGACCTTCCGGGACGCCCCCGGAGGCGTGACGACGTCGTCCGTCGCGACCTGGACGAGGACCGGGCAGCGCAGCCCGCGCACCGCCCGGCCCGGCGAGTAGAAGGGCATCGCGAGGCTGACCCGGGCGGCGACGACGCCGGCCACCGGCACGTGCTCGGGGGACTGCTCGGCCATCCGGTTCCACCCGGGCAGCGCGTCCGGCGACTGCAGCACCGCCCCCGACCCGGGCGCCCCGATCGACGGCACGTAGTGCGGGCCGCGGCCGACCGCGGCGAGCGCGAGGTCGGCGAACGCTCGGACCCCCAGCGCGAGCGAGAGCGTGGGCCGCAGGGCCAGCGCGCTCGAGAGGCCGTCGACGTGCGGCACCTGGGCGACGACCGCGGCGACGCGGCCGTCCTGCGCACCGACCCGCAGCACGTGGCCGCCGGACAGCGAGGTCCCCCAGAGGACGACGCGGTCGGCGTCGACCCCGGGCAGCGAGCGGGCGAAGGCTACTGCGCTTCGCCAGTCGTCGTGCTGGCGGCGGATCCTCAGCAGGCGCCGCGGCCGGCCGTCGCTGTCGCCGAAGGTGCGGTAGTCGAAGAGGACGACGACGTACCCGGCGGCGGCGAACCGCTCCGCGAAGGCCGGCAGCCGGGTGCGCCGGTCACCGCCGAAGCCGTGCGCCATGACGACGGCGGGGCGGGCACCGGCCCCGGGACCTGCGACGGCACCGGCGGGGCGGTAGACCCAGGCGGCGCAGCGGACGCCGCAGGACTCGAAGGCGGCGTCCTCCCGGACGAAGGTCGGCACGCCGGGGCTCGGGCTGGTCTCCATGGGACCAGCAGAACCGTACCAACGAGCATTGTCAAGGTCGGGTCCGGCGGGACGCCCGGACCCGTCAGACGTCCGCGACCGTCGGTGCCGCCTCGCTGTGGTCGGGGAGGACGATCGTGCGGGCCGCCGGGACCCCCGGCGCGACGACGGTCCGGCAGCGGCCGCCCCGCTTGGCGGCGTAGAGCGCGTCGTCGGCCCGCTCGACGATCGACCGGGGTTCCTCGTCGAGCACGGAGACGGCGAGCCCCACCGAGGCGCTCTGGCCGTCGGGGACCGCGGCGAGCAGCCGGGCCGACACGATGAGGGCCTCCTCGACGCTGCAGCCCGGCAGGCAGGCGGCGAACTCCTCGCCGCCCCAGCGGGCGAGCAGGTCACCGGGGCGCAGGGCCGCCTGCCAGGACCGGCCGGCGTCCTGGAGGAGCCGGTCCCCGGCGAGGTGGCCGCGGCTGTCGTTGTACGCCTTGAAGTGGTCGATGTCGATCATGAGGACGGCGACAGGCAGGCCGGCCGTGGCGCAGCGCCGCTGCACCGCGGCGTACGACTCCTCCCAGGCCCGGCGGTTCGGCAGGCCGGTCAGGGCGTCGGTGCCGGACAGCCGCAGCAGCTCGAGCGCCTGCCGCTCGACGTTCCGCACGAGCCGCGCGACCCGGAGCAGGACGAACGCGAAGAGCATCGCCACGCTCGCCGAGGCGAGCGCGGCGGCCGGACGGCCGTGGACGAGCGCGACGCCGAGCGCCGCGAGCGGACCGGACAGCCCGACGAACCACAGCGGGAGCAGGGCCGGACGGCGCAGCCGCGGCGTCCCCGTCGCGTCGTCGA
The DNA here is from genome assembly GCF_002198675.1 of Kineosporia sp. R_H_3. Lineage (GTDB taxonomy): Bacteria > Actinomycetota > Actinomycetes > Actinomycetales > Kineosporiaceae > R-H-3. Next base: position 7,897 of record NZ_MWLL01000124.1, read on the forward strand.
CGCCGGGCGCGACCGCCCCGGCACGGCGCCGGGCCATGGCGCCGGGACGGGTGACGGAGTCGAGCACCGCGTCGACGCAGCGGCGGGCGACGTGCCTGCGGGTGGCGGCCCGGCGCGCCACCGGCACGACCGACCGCCACGGCACCTCGTCGGACGCGACCGACGGCCGACGCCCGAACACACCCCGCGCTCGCACCATGCGACCACCTCGCCCGTCGTTGCCACGCCGCGCCCCTCCGACGCGGCGGCAACCGACCACGGCGGACGTCGGGCGGCACCCGGCCCGGGGGCCTGACCACCGCACCTGACGTCGTCCGTCATCGGTGGGGGAACCGTAGCCGGACGGTCGCGCGATTCATGATGATCCTAGGCTCTTGAGTGGTACGCACCAATAGTGCGTGTCGCTTTCTGCTCATGATCGATCACGTTCAGACGTTTGTGGATCTTGTTCCGTGACGATGGGTGGTCACGGCCTCACGGAGACCCGACGGCGGTCCGCGGCGGCCGCCGAAGACCTTCGGCATCGAGATGACCCTGCGTGACAGAGCGGCCGATCCGGACGCCGTCCGACACGTCTGTCACACGCGTCACCGCAGGTCACACGGGACCCACCCGCCACGCGGAGTGATCTCCCTGGAGCCCCCGGGCCCCGCACGGGACGCCGGGTGTAACGCCGGACGGCCCCCGAGCGCTATGACCACTGCCAGCGTCGGGGGACGACGCCGCGCGCCCCGAGCCGGGTGCCGCGGCACGCCCCCGCCGAGCACCGGCGTCCCGCCGCCGCCGTCCACGGACGCCCGGCGCGGGAACGCCCCGGACGACACGGAGGACGCCCCGTGCGGGAGGGCCGACCGCTGACGCCCGACCAGACCCGGGACGCGCTCGACGACGTGCTCGCGAGGGCCCGCGCCGGTGACGAGGCCGCCTTCGTCCGGCTCTACCGGGCGCTCCACCCGCGGGTCCTGCGCTACGCGGCCTCCCTCGTCGGTGCGGACGCCGAGGACGTCGCGGCCGAGGCCTGGCTGCACGTCGCCCGGGACCTGCCCTCGTTCCGCGGCGACGGCGACGGCTTCCGGGCGTGGGTCACGACGATCACCCGCAACCGCGCCCTGGACCACCACCGGTCCCGCGGACGGCGGCCCGTCGTGCTCGACGACGTCCTCACGTTCACCGACCGCCCCTCCGGGGACGACACCGCGGCGGACGCCGTGGAGCGGCTGTCGACCGCCCGGGCGATCGCCCTCGTCGCCACGCTGCCCCGCGAGCAGGCCGAGGCGGTCATGCTCCGCGCCGTCGTCGGCCTCGACGTCGCCGCCGCGGCGCAGGTGCTCGGCAAGCAGCCCGGCGCCGTCCGGGTCGCGGCGCACCGCGGGCTCAAGCGGCTCGCCGCCGAGCTGTCCCGACGGGCGGACCCGTCCCGGGGGCGGGCGGCGCTGTGACGGGCCGACGCGTAACGCCGCCGCCGCACCCGGCGCTGAGGGAGGTGACATGAGCATCTTCAGCCGCCGCCGCCTCGGCCGGCGCCAGTCCGAGCAGCTGCTCGACGGCGTCCGGCCCGCCTCCCCCGCGTTCGACGACCTCGTCGGGCTGCTCGCCGCCGCCCGCGGCCCGCAGCCGGCGGACGCCGAGCTCCCCGGTGAGCAGGCTGCGCTGGCCGCGTTCCGGAGGGCCGTGTCGACCGCCCCCGCGGCGGGCGTCGCGCCCGCCGGCCCGCACCCCCTCGAGGAGAACAGCCCCGTGCGAACCCTTGCCCTGCGGCGCCTGCTCGCCGTCAAGGTCCTTGCCGCGAGCGTGCTCACGGTCGGCCTCGGCGGCGTCGCCATGGCCGCGACCGGGATGCCGCTCGTGCCCGGCGGCGACCACCACGCCGCGACCCCGGCCGCGCACGCGTCGCCGGCCGGCTCGCCGTCCGACCGCCCGGGCACCACGCCGTCCGGCCGGGAGACCCGCTCCGGCACCCCGTCGGCCACCCGGACGCGGAGCACGGCCCACCGCGCCACGCACGAGAAGCAGCTCGTCGCCTGCTGGGCCTACGGCGCCGGACGGTCGAAGGCGACGCCGTCCCCCGTCAAGGCCGGGGTGCCCTTCGCCGACCTCGCCCGGGCCGCGGGCGGCAAGGACCGGGTCGCGGCCTACTGCGCGGCACTCGTCGCCGAGCTCTGCACGAAGGCCGACCCCGGGCACCTGCCCGGCTGCCCGAAGGCCGACCCGACCCGCAGGGCCCAGGGGTCGCCGTCCGACCGGCCGACCCGGTCCGGCACGAAGCCCGCGACCCGCCCGGCCGCCAGCGGTTCCCCGACCGACCGGCCCACCGCCCGGCCGAGCCGCAGCGCGCCCGACCGCTCGCCGACGCAGCACCCGTCGCAGACCCGGACGGGCCGCTGACCGCAGCGGTCCCGCCCGGCGGACCGCGACCTCCGGGAGCCGGGTCCCCCTCACCCAGCTCCGATCCCGCTGCGGCGGGCGACCGTGCCCCCCGGTCGCCCGCCGCAGCGCTGTCCGGGCGGCGTCCCCGGGACCGTCGCAGGCCCGCACTACAGTGCGCCGGGTGAGCACGGGGCTGCCGGAGGGGCCGGGGACGCAGGCGACGCCGGTCCCCGGCGGGACGCGCGGCTTCGACGCACTGCCGTACCACCGGGCCGTCGCCCACCGGGTACGGATGCTCGAGCCCGCGTCGTGGGCGTCGTTCGCCCAGGCCGCGGACGCCGACGACGGCACCGGCCTCGACGAGGCCCTGCGCCGCGGCGCGTACCGGCTCGACCCCGCCGCCCACCCGCACGTCGCGGCCGCGGCCCGGCGGGCGGCGGCCGCGCTCGGGGTCGACGTGCCGGTGAGCACGCACCAGCTCGAGGGCGGGGCCGGCGCGAACGCGGCCCTCCTCTTCACCCCCGGCGAGGCCGTCGTGACCTTCTCCGGCCCGCTGCTCGACCTGCTCGGCCCGGGTGAGCTCACCGCCGTCCTCGGGCACGAGCTCGCGCACCACGTGCTCTGGCGCCTCGACGGCGCCGCCCTGCTCGTCGCCGACCGGCTGCTGGACGCCGTCGCCCTCGACGCCCGCACGCCCCCGGTCTGGGCCGAGACCGCCCGGCGCTGGAGCCTGGCCACCGAGCTCGCGGCCGACCGCGGCGCGCTGCTCGCGTGCGGGGACCTGCGGACGGCGGTCGCGGCCCTCGTCCGGACGACGACCGGCCTGGCCTCGGCGGACCCGGACGCCTTCCTCGCGCAGGCCCGCTCGGTCGACCCGGCCGCCGGCGCCGCCCCCGGCCGCAGCCACCCGGAGACCGTGCTGCGGGCCTGGGCGCTCGAGGCGTGGTCGCGGTCGCCCGACGAGGGCGACGAGGCGGTCGCCGCCGTCCTCGGCACCGGTCTCGACCTCGAGGCCCTCGACCTGCTCGACCGGGAGCGGCTCGAGACGCTCACCCGGCGGGTCGTCGAGGCGATGCTCGCCGACCCGGCCCTGGCGACCGACGCCGTCCTCGCGCACGCCCGGCAGTTCTTCCCGGACGTCGCACCGACCCCCGGCGCCGCCGCCACCTTCGCGGTCCCGGCCTCGGCGACCGACGCGACCCGCCGCTACCTCGCGTACGTCCTGCTCGACCTCGCGACCGTCGACCCCGACCTCGAGGACGGCGGCCTGCGCGCCGCCCTCGCCCTCGCGGCCTCGACCGGCCTCGGGGCCGCGGTGGCGGACGCCGCGGCCCGGGAGCGCCTCGTCCCGGCGGCGACCCTCGACCGGCTCGTCGCCGCCGCCGGAGGCCCCGCATGACCGTCCACGCCTCCGTCCGGTCGCTCGTCGACCTCGCCCGCGAGCGCGGCGGCCTCGGCGCCGACGACCTCGTCGCCGCGCTCGTGCCGCTCCTGCGGCAGGTCGCGGACCTGCACGCCCACGGGCTGGTCGCGCCGCTGCGCGGGCTGTCCGGCGTGACCGCCGACGAGCGCTACCGGCTGCTCGTCGACCCGGCCGCCGCCGGCCCGCCGCACCGGGAGGACGCCCGCCTCGGCGCCGTCCAACGGCCGCAGGAGTCCGGTGCCGTCGAGGTCACCGGTCGCGGCGCCGTGACCCACGACGTCACCGCGGGCGACGCGCGGTACCGCGGCGACGTCCTCGAGCCGCTCGACCCCGACCTGCTCACGCCGGACGACGTGACCCGGCCCGTCCTCGTGCCCGGCTGGCAGACCTGGGAGGACGTCCTCGGCCACCACGACGCGCTCACCGACGTCGCCAACCTCGGCGGTCTGCTCTGCGCGCTCGCGTGCGGCCTCGACCTCGGCCTCGTCGAGGACGTCGAGCGGCTCGCCGCCGCGCGCGGCAACCTCTTCGCGCTCAACCCGCGGATCCACCCGGTCGTCGCGCAGGTCGCCACCCAGATGTCCGACCCCGACCGGCACCACCGGGCGCAGGACGTGCTCTCCCTGGCCGACCGGCTCGAGGACTACCGGGACGCCCCGGTCGACCTCGACCTGGGCCAGGTGCTCGCCGGGGCGGGCGCCCAGGCCGACCGCCGCCGCGCCGTCCTCGTCGCGTTGCGGGACAGGCTCTTCGACCTCTCCCGGCGCAACCGGCTCGTGCACTTCCGCAGCAGCCGGCAGTCGCTCGACCTCACCGAGGCGTCGGTGCCGCTGCTCCTCGACGTCCGCAACATCCGGCCCGAGCAGCTCTTCACGTGGACCCCCGCGGTCGCGAAGAAGGTGCTGTCCGGCAAGGGGTTCGTGCTCGGCTCGGTGCTGCGCTGGGACGACGCCCCGTACGCCGCGGCGATCCTCGACGGGATCATCGCGCAGGCCCGCCGCGACCGCGCCGAGTACGGCACCGCCCAGCTCCGGCTCGTCGTCGCGTTCCTGCGCTGGCACGACCTCAAGGGCGAGCGGGACGAGCGGATCTCGTCCCCGCTGCTCCTGCTGCCGGTGACGCTCACCCGCAAGCGCGGCGTCCGGGACAGCTACGTCCTCACCGCCGAGGGGACGACCGCCGAGGTCAACCCCGCTCTGCGGCAGCAGCTCTCGGTGCTCTACGGGCTCACCCTGCCGGAGCGGGTCGACCTCGCCGACGACCGGTCCGGTGACGGGTCGGGCGGCGTCGCCGGGCTGCACGCCGACCTCGCACGGCAGATCGCGGCGTCCGAGCCGGCGGTCACGCTGACCCTGCAGGACCGGCCGCGGGTCGAGCTCGTCCGGCAGCGGGCGCTCGTGCGGCTCGACGCGTTCGAACGGGCCGCGGCGCGCAGCCGGTCCGGCGCGGGCCGGCTCGAGGTCGGCCGGCGCTCGTGCGCCTACTCCTACCGCCGCAAGGACTACGCGCCGCTGGGGATCCAGCTCTTCCGCGACCGGGTCGCGCACCGGCCCGCGCCGTTCGGCACGGTGCTCGGCGAGGCGCCCCGCACCGACCCGGCGACGGCGCACGCGGCCGACCCGGCGGCCGCGGGCCCCGCGACGGCCGCGACCGGCGTCGTCCGCGAGACCGACACCTACAGCCTCGACCGGCGCTCGGCCGGCAACCCGTACGCGTGGGACGTCGACCTGTGCGCGCTGACGGTGGCGAACCTCAACTACCGCACCATGTCCCTCGTCCGGGACTTCACCGAGCTCGTCGAGGGCGGCACGACGTGCGCGGCGTTCGACCGGGTCTTCTCGCTCGAGCCGCGCCCGCTCGACCCGCCGCACCGGCGCGAGCTCGCCCTGACCGACCGGTACCTCGTCGTCCCGGCCGACGACTCCCAGGTCGCCGCCGTCGCCCGGGCGCGCGAGGGCGAGTCGTTCGTCATCCAGGGCCCGCCGGGCACCGGCAAGTCGCAGACGATCACGAACCTCGTCGCCGACTACGTCGCCCGGGGCCTGCGGGTGCTCTTCGTCTGCCAGAAGCGGGCGGCGATCGACGTCGTCCACGCCCGGCTGCGCCAGCAGGGCCTCGACGAGCTGACCTGCCTCATCCACGACAGCCAGGCGGACAAGAAGGCGTTCGTCCACGGCCTGCGGGACACGTACGAGGCCTGGACCGCCGGCGAGGGCCCCGACCTCGAGCAGGTCGAGCGGGCCCGCCGGGAGGTCGTCGCGGCGATCGACGCCGAGCTCTCCCGGGTGCGCGGCTACGAGAGCGCCGTCGGCGCCCCGACCACCGGCGGCGGTCCGACGACCCGTGAGCTCCTCGAGCGGCTCGTCGACCTGCGGGCGCAGGCCTGGCCGGACGGCGCCCTGCCGGCGGTCCGCCGGATGCTGCCGACCGCGGCCGCCTGGTGGGCGGCCCGGCCGGTCGTCGACCGGGTCGCCGCCGCCCTCGCCTCCACCGGGGCCGAGCCGGTCCTCGCGGCGAGCCCGGGGCGCTTCCTCGCA
>NZ_MWLL01000125.1 GCF_002198675.1 Kineosporia sp. R_H_3
CACCTCCCTGCGCACCGCCGCCCTCGTGGCGCTCGGCGTAGGCCTGGGCGTCGGGGACGACGCATGGTTGCAACCTTCTTCGGTGTCGGTGCTCGGATGGTGCGGATGGCTCGAGGCCCGGAAGGCTCGATGGCTCTGACGCACGAGGTGGTGCCACGAGGCACGAGGTGGTGCTACTGCCGTCGGTGCGGCGGTGACGCCGGCTCCGGCGGCCGGACGACCCGGGTGCCCCGGGCCGGGAAGAGCACCCGGATCCCGAGGACGAGCGCGAGCAGCGCGGCGAGGCCGCCGGTGAGACCGACGAGCGCCTGCCGGACCTGCTCGTCGGTGCCGTCCCGGCCGGGGTGCCGGGGGTCGCCGAGGAGCACGAACCGGTGCTCCTCGGCCGCCGGTCCGGTGAGCGGCGGGAGGTGCCCGTAGTCGACGGCGCCGGTGCTGTCGAGCAGGTCGAGGTGGGTCTTGACGAAGTCGTTCGCGTCGTTGGCGAGCTCGCGGACGACGGGGTCCCGGGTGCCGGCCCGCACTGCCGCGATGGCGGGGAAGATCCGGCCGTGCGCCTCCCGCAGACGCTGCGCGAAGACCCGGTCGAACGTCGGCCCGGAGGCCGCCCGCATCTCGCGCAGCCAGTACGCCTGCTCCGGCGTCGGCTCGTCGGGCAGCTCGATGCCCAGCCGGCGTGCGGCGGTGACGGCGAGCTTGTCCAGGGCGATGTGCTGCGCCGAGATGAGCTTGCCGACCTCGCGGACCCGGGCCGTGGAGCCCTTGGTCTCGGCCATGTCACCGGCCGGGATCTCCCAGAGGCCGGCGAGCCGGACCCGGACGACGAGGTCCCGGTCGGCGGCGGTCAGCGAGGGTGCCTGGTCCGCCGCGGCCGGGCCGGTGCCGGCCCCGACGAGGGTGGCCATCGCGAGCAGAAACGCTGCGGCGCAGCGGGTCCGTCGGTTCATCGCGTCGGTCCTCCTCTCTGTCGCCGTCACCGTGCGTTGCCTTTCGGACCGCGCTCATTCAAGGAAGGCCGGGAGGTGGCGTCAACGCGCAGAGGTGCCGTTTAACGATTCCCTAACGTCTCGCTATGGTCACGGGGCAAAGATCGAGGTCTACTGTCGCCCCATGACAACCTCCGCCAACGCCTTGTCAGGGCTGGCGTTTCAGCGCAGGCCTCCAGGTCGCGGCCGGGATGCGACATCCTCCGGCCGCCGGGCGTCGCGAAGACTGCCCTTGAGACGCCACCGCACCGGGAGCCATCCGGCAGCCGGTCCACCGGTGTCGACCCGCACTCACGCTGCGTAGCAGGGCCGTCGATGATTTCGGGGATCACGACGGCACTGACCAGCACCGCGGCTCTCGCCGCACCGCCCGACAACGGTGTCCACGTCGTCGCCGCGTCGGCCGGGTTCGCCTCCTACCTGCTCGTCTGGGCAGCGGTCATGTGGGGCATGTTCCTGCGCAACGGCTGGGCGTCCACCCGCGTCCGGCACTCCACCCTGTACTCCACGCACATGGGGCTAGGGCTCACCGGGCTCTGCCTGGGCCTCGTCCACGGCGCCGCCCAGGCCGCGGCGCCCGTGACAGCGACCGGCCTGCTCGACGTGTTCCTGCCGTTCCGCAACCTCGACCACCCGGCCTGGGGCGACCTGCCGCGGCTCGTCCGGCTCGGGGAGGGCGTCGGGACGCTCGCCTTCGAGCTCATGGTCGCCGCGACGCTCGCGACCGCGGTGCGGCACCGGCTCGGCCAGAACCGCTGGCGGGCGCTGCACATGCTCAACTACGTCGGCTACCTGCTCATGGTCACCCACGTGCTCGTGAGCGGCAGCGACGCCGGCCGGCCCTGGGCCTGGGGCACGGTCGTCGGCACGACCCTCGTCACCGCGGTGACGTGGGCCTGGACGACGCGCTGGGCGACCGCCGCCCGGCGCCGCGGCGAGCGCACCCTGAGCATCAGCCGGCCCGGCAGCCGGCTGGAGATCGAGGTCGACGCCTCGCTGTGCCTGCGCTTCGGCTTCTGCGAGCACGAGGCGCCCGGGGTGTTCCAGCTCAGCGGTGACGGCCGGCTCACCTACGACGCGTCCGTCCCCGTGGACGCCGCGGACTCCGTCGTCCGGGCGGCCCGGGTCTGCCCGGCGCGTGCCATCCGGCTCGGCCAGGGCGCCACCGAGGTCGTCATGGCGGCACCCCCCACACCCCCGCACGGGTCGGTCGTCCCGCCGCCCGTGCCCATCGACCGTGCGAGCAGAAAGGTCCGGACATGACAGCGAGCCGCCAGCGGGCGGTCGTCGTGGGCGCCGGCCGCGCCGGGACGGCTGCCGTCGAGCAGCTGCGCGCCGCCGGGTTCGACGGCGAGGTCGTCGTCCTCCACGACGAGACGACACCCCCCTACGACCGGACGGCGTGCGCCAAGGGCGTCCTGTCCGGCAAGCAGCGTCCGGCCGACGTGGCGCTGCCGATGGACCCGCGGCTCGACGTGACGTGGCGGCTCGGCCGCCGGGCCGCGGCGCTCGACCCGTGGGCCAAGGTGCTGACGACCGACGAGGGCGAGGAGATCGGCTACGACGGGCTCGTCGTCGCGACCGGCGCCGCGCCCGTCGTCCCGCCCGGGTGGCCGGTCGGGCAGCCGGGCTTCCACGTCCTCTACACGCTCGCGGACGCCTGGCGGCTGCGCGGCGAGCTGCGGACGGCGTCCGTCGTCGCCGTCGTCGGCGGCGGGCTCACCGGGTGCGAGGTCGCGTCGTTCGTCTGCTCGAGCGGCCGCACGTGCATCCTCGTCGACCCGTCGGACCGCGTGCTCGGCCGTCCGCTGGGGCCGATGGCCGGGGCACTCGTCACCGACGAGCTCGCCCGGCAGCGGGTCGACCTGCGGCTCGGGCGCCGCGTCCGGCGGGTGGAGCCGGTCCGGCGGGGCTGGCTGCTGCTGCTCGACGACGGCACCGAGGTCGTCGCGGACGCCGTCGTCGCGACGGTCGGCGAGCGTCCCGACACGGGCTGGCTGGACGGCGTCCCCGGCCTGGACACCAGCGACGGCCTGCTGTGCGACGAGCGGCTGCGCGTCGTGGGCGCCCCGGACGTCGTCGCCGCCGGCACGGTGGCCCGCTGGCCGAACCTGCAGTACTCGCCCCGGCCCGTCCGGCTCGGGCAGTGGATCACCGCCTGGGAGCACGGCCGGGCGGCCGCGGCGACCCTGCTCGGCGGGGAGCCGCCGGGCGGCGCGGTGACGCACGTGCCGCGGTTCTGGTCCGAGCAGTTCGGGCTCCGGATCCAGGTGATCGGCATGCTGCCGTCGGACGGCGAGGTGCGGGTGACGTACCTGCGGCCCGGGCGCCGCGACGTCGCCCGCGGCGGCGTCCTCATCAGCCACTACGGCAGCACCGGCCTCGAAGGGGTCGTGGCGGTCAACGCCACCCGGGCCTTCACCTCCATGGCCCGCGGCCTGCTCGCGACGTCCGGCGCGGCGATCCACGCCGTGGCCGAGATCCAGGCACCGACCCACGCACCGATCCACGCAGGGATCCAGACACCGATCGAGGCACCGCGGCTGGCGGCCGTCGGCTGACGCGAGAGGCCCGGCCGCGGGACGACGAGGTCCCGCGGGCCGGGCCGAAGGAACCGGAGGCATGTCGGCGATGGCCCGACTGCTCGTGATCCACCAAGACATCGACGCACGTGCGTCGCTCATCCACCGGCTCACGGACGCCGGCCACACGGTCCGCAGCGTCCCGCGGGTCCGGGACTCGCTCGAGGAGCTCGTCTCGAACCCGCCCGACGTCGTGGTCATCGGCTTCGACGCGACCGACGAGGAGAGCGTCGAGTCCCTCGAGGCGGTCCGCCGGGTCACGTCCGCGGCGGTGCTCGCGGTGACCCGGCGCAGCGACGAGGCCGGCGCGACCCGGCTGCTGCGCGGTGGTGCGGACAGCGTGCTGCCCCGGCCCTGGGCGGCACCGCTGCTGCTGGCGCGGGTCCGCGCGCTGCTGCGCCGGACGAGGACCGTCGCCGCCCCGGACGCCGTCGTCGTCGGCGGCCTGCGGGTCGAGCCCCGGCGCCGGGTCGCCGTCGTCGACGGCCGCACGCTCTGCCTGACCCCGCGCGAGTTCGAGCTGCTGCTCTACCTCGCGCGCCGGCCCCGGCAGGTCGTCTCCCGGCGGACGATCCTCGCCGAGGTCTGGGAGAGCGCGTACGTCGACCCGCAGACGGTCGACGTCCACCTCTCGTGCCTTCGCCGCAAGCTCGGGGAGTCGGCGTCGCGCCCGCGGTACCTCTGGACGGTGCGCGGGGTCGGCGTCCGGCTCGAGCCCCCGGAGGACGACGCGCTCGCCGTGGGGACGTCGTGACCGCGCCGTCCGGCGGCCCGGTCCTCGCGACCCCGGCCGGCGGGGTCGGCGTGGGCCCGGGCGCCGTGCCCGGCGCGTGGACCCAGGGGACCGCCGTCGTCGACGCGCTGCGGGCGCTGCGGCCCGAGCACCGGCAGGTCCTCGCCGACACGTGGCTGCGCGGCCGCGGCGTCGTCGAGGCCGCGGCGGCGGCCGGCGTCCCCGCGGCGGTGCTCACCCAGCGGCTGCACGAGGCGCTGCGCGCGCTGGCCGCCGGCCAGGGCGGCCGGCGGGACTGGGCCGCCGGGGCGCACGTCGGGGTCGGGGCGTACCTGCTCCGGCTGCTCGACGCCGACGCCGAGCGGGTCTTCAGCGAGCACATGACGTCGTGCCCGGGGTGCCGCGCCGAGCTCGCCGGGCTGGCTCCGGTCGTCGTCATGCTCACCCGCGCCAGGACGCAGACCGACCAGGCCCGGAGCGGGCCGCGGGTGGCCCGGGCGATGGCGCCCGGCGCCGACGTCACGCCGCCCGTCGGCTTCCCGCGGCCGGACGGCGTCGCCGCCGTGCGCAGCCCTCCCGCCGGTGGTCCGGTGGTCGGCGCCCGGTCGTCGCCGGTGCCTGCGCACGTCGCACGGGGCGACGTCCGGGCCGTCGACGGCGTCGCCGGCGTCGCCGGCACCCGGCGCACGGCGCGGGCCGGGCTCCGGGCCCGCCGGGCGGGCCGCCCGAGGCTGCTCCTGCCGCTCGCGGCGACCGTCGCCCTGCTCGCCGCCGGCGGTGTCGCCGGTGCCGACGAGCTCGGGCTCGCCCCGGCGCCGGTCGTCGTGCCGCGGACGTCGGAGAGCGCGCCCGGACCTGCGTCCGGTCCGGCCTCCGACCAGCCGTCCGACGAGCCGTCCGACCAGTCGTACGACGAGCCGCCCGACAAGCCGTCGAGCGGGTCGTCGAGCGGGTCGTCGGGCGGGTCGTCGGGCGGGTCGTCGGGCGACGGCGTCCGGCGGGCCGACGCCGCCGACCCGAAGACCGGGGTGGCGGCCGAGGTCGAGGTCACGCCCGCACCGCCGGGCACACCGGGCTCTCGGGTGTCGCTGTCGCTGACGGGCCTGACGGGGCCGCGGTCGTGCCGGCTCGTCGCCCTGCGCGGCGACGGCGCGACGCAGGTGCTCGCGACCTGGCAGGTCCCGGCGTCCGGGTTCGGGACGTCCGGGCAGCCCGACCCGTTCACGCTCTCGGTCAGCGCGGCGGCCCCGGCCGCCGACCTCACCGGGCTGCGGGTCGAGTCGGTCGACCCGTCGGGCGGCGGCGTGCTGGTCCGGGTCCGGCTCTGAGCCCGGCGCGGGCGGGCTGTCCCCGCCGGGCGGCAGGATCGGACCGTGACCTCAGCGCAGCCCGCCGTGCCGCCGCGGCTCGTCCTGCTCAACGGCCTGCCGGGCAGCGGGAAGTCGACGCTCGCCGGGCGCTGGGCCGCGGAGCACCCGCCCGCGGTCGTCGTCGACGTGGACGTCGTCCGCGCCGGCCTCGACCATCCCGACCCGGCGGACGTCGACGCGGGCCTGCTCGCCCGCGAGGTCGCCGTCGAGCAGGCCCGGGGGCTGCTGCTGGCGGGCCGCGACGTCCTCGTGCCGCAGTTCCTCGCGCGGACGCCGTTCGTGGAGACCCTGGCCGCGCTCGCGGCGGGCACCGGCGCCCGGTTCGTCGAGGTCTGCCTCGACGTCGACCTGCCCGTGGCCGCCGCCCGGCTCGCCGTCCGCGCCGGTCGCGCCGAGCGGCCCGAGCACACGCTCGCGGCCGAGCTCCTCGCCCGGGCCGGCGGCCCGCAGGCGTTGGTGGACAAGCACTCCCGGATGCTGGACCTCGTCCGGTCCCGGCCCGGCACGCACGTCGTCCGCACCGTCGACGGCGACCCGGACGCCGGGTACCAGGTGCTGCTCGCGTTGCTGGCGGGCTGACCGCGCGACCGGGCGGATACCCTGCGGTCATGCCGGTCTGGGTGTCCCTGCTGCGCGCCGTGAACCTCGGTGCCCGCAACAAGGTGAACATGCCGCGGCTGCGGGAGGTGCTGTCGGACAACGGGTTCCGCGACGTCCGAAGCTACGTCCAGAGCGGCAACGTCATCACGACGTCCGGTCACCGTTCGCCGGAGCGGGTCGCCGCGACGGTCCGCGCCGTCGTCCGCGAGCACTTCGGTGTCGACACGCCCGTCGTCGTCCGGTCGCCCGCAGACCTGAGGGCGGTGCACGGCTGGTGCCCGTTCCCGGAGGCCGCTTCCGCCCCCACGCGGGTCCACGTCGTCCACCTCACGGCCGAGCCCGATCCGGACAGGCTCGCGGCGTTGCTCGCGGTCGAGCGGGGGCAGGACGGGCTGGCGGCCCGCGGCCGCGAGATCGTCGTCCGGTACGCGTCGTCGATCGACGGGAGCCGGCTCCAGCACGCGATGCTGCTCAGGCGGCTGGGCGTCGACGGCACCGCCCGGAACTGGCGCACCCTCACCGCCCTCGTCGACCTCACGAGCGGCTGATCCGGCCCGGATCGGCAGGCGCTCCGCGGCGGATCGCGGCGTACTCTCGAAGAGGGCGACGAGGCCCCCGGAGCGCCTCGTCGGCCACGGGGAGGCCCCCATGGACCTACGGCACCGCGTCGTCCTTCTGCGTGCGCACCTCGTCGTCGCACGGGCCGAGCGGCGGTGGCGCCGCGACCTGGCCCGCAGCCTCGGCGCCTACGCGACGCAGCGCGAGCGGGACGACCTGCTCGCGACCCTCGACCGTTACCCGGACGCCGAGACCCGGGTGTACCGGGAGGTTCTCATGCGCCCGGCGTCGCCGTCGTGGCCGGACCGCTGGCCCGCGACGGGCCGCGACGTCGCCGGCCGCCGCCCCTGACCCGGCTCACCGGGAGGCGCCCGCCCTGAGGCGCTCGAGGACCGCGCCGATCCGCTCCGCGAGGGCGTCCCGGTCCGCCTCGGTGACGTGCGCGGCCGGGTCCCCGCCGTGGTAGCCGAACACGTACGGACCCCTACGGTCGTCGGGGAGGTCCGCCGCTCGCGGCACGACATGGAAGTGCAGGTGCGCGAACCCCTCCGCCTCGGAGAACTGCATGACGTACGTCTTGACGCAGCCGACCGTCTCGCGGAGCGCGATCGACAGCGTCCGCAGCAGCTCTCCGAGCTCGCAGGCCTCGTCCGCGGTGAGGTCGGCGATCGTCGTCACGTGCCGTTCGGGGACGATGACGAGCCAGCCCGGCAGCGACGTCTGGAAGTCGTGGACGACGCGCCAGCGCGGGGTGCGGACGATGCGCTGCCAGCGGGGCAACGCCGCCGCAGCGGTGCGGTCGCAGACGTAGCACCCGGGCTCGAGCGCCCGGTCCTCGGTGGTGGGAGCGGTCGGGTCGTCGTCGGCGGCCATCCGTGGAGTCTCGTGCACCGGCCCCTGACCGTGCTGCCGCACCCATGCTCTGCTCTGCCCGCAGCAGCGAGCCAGAGCACCGGCCGGCGATCGATGCAGTGATCGATGCGCGGTTTCCGGGGTGATGACCCCGCGGACCGCACATCGATGCCTGCATCGATCGTGGCGACCGCGCGCGGACGGCGGGACGTCTACGGTCGGGGACCGGGATGCCCGGGACACGGCTCCGGTCATCGGTCGACGGTGGGAGGTGGGCGCGCGTGGAGTCGCCGCAGGACGGTCTCCGGGAGCGGGCCGCCGCTGCGGTCCGCCGCGTCGAGCCGGGCGCCACCGCACGGTCGCTCGACGTCCTCGGGTCCGGGCTCGACCACACCGCCTTCCGGCACGGCGACCTCGTCGTCAGGGTCGGCGCGTTCCCGGCGTGGGAGCCGGCGCTGCTCGTGCTGCTCCGCGAACGGCTCGGCTGGCCGGCCCCCGTACCGCGGCACGTCGAGGACGGCGCCATGGTCCTGGACCTCCTCCCCGGCGAGCCGCTCCTCGGTCGGCGGCCGCCGGCCGGTCTCGCTGCCGGTCTCGCCGCCCTGCTCACGGACCTGCACGCCGCGGACGGCGGGCTGCTCGAGGAGTTCGAGGCGCTGCTGCCGGACGACGACGCGGAGCCGGGGGAGTGGCTCGACGGTCTCGACGGCCCCGCCGACCTGCTCGCCGTCGTGCGGCGCGACGTCCCGCCTGCCGCGCCGGTGCGGGTGCCGGTCCACAACGACCTCGGGGCGGAGCACCTGCTCGTCGAGGGCGACCGGCTGACCGGCGTCCTCGACTGGTCCGACGCAGCGCTCGCCGACCCTGCCGTCGACGTGTCGCGGCTCCTGCGGGACCTCGGGCCGGGGTTCGTCGCCGGGCTCATGGCGCGGTACCGGGGACCGGTCGACCCCGGGTTCGACGACCGCGTGCTGTTCTACGCGCGGTGCGCCGCGCTCGAGGATCTCGCGTTCGGTGCGGAGACCGGGCGGCGGGAGTATGTCGAGAACGCCGTGCGTGCGGTGGGGTGGTTGTTCCCTGGGTGACGGGGCCCGCTCGTTCCTCGCGGGCCCGCTGCGCTCCGCCCGATCCCCGGCAGCGCTCCTGGTCCGGTCGTCGAAGGGGCGGGCCCGAAAAGCGTGGGCCCGCCCCTTCGACGACCAGAGCGGGTGACGGGATCCGTCGCTCCGCGGGCTCGCTCGTTCCTCGCGAGCCCGCTCCGCTCCTCCCGATTCCCGGCATGACCATTGGTCGTTGCGCGAGGAGGGCGCCCCCGAAAAGCGTGGGGGCGCCCTCCTCGCGCAACGAGCGGGTGACGGGAATCGAACCCGCATGACCAGCTTGGAAGGCTGGGGCTCTGCCATTGAGCTACACCCGCGCGATGGTCGGCAGCGGGGCGGAATGCGTGCCCGGCGTCGACCTCGCACGTCGTAGCCTAGTGCCTGCCGCCCGCTGGACGGGTGGCCGAACGGTTCCCGGCGGTGCCCCGGCCGTCGTCCTGGGCAGAGGCCACGGACGGTGCGCGGGGAGTGCGCCGGGCAGCCACGGGGTATGGCGCAGCTTGGTAGCGCGTCCGCTTTGGGAGCGGAAGGCCGCCGGTTCGAATCCGGCTACCCCGACCGGCAGGAGAAGCCCGCGACGCGGGTGCGGGAGGTACGGCATGCCGCTGCGGACGCGGTCCACCTGGTTCGGGGTCGTCCTCGACTCCACCGATGCCCGGGCCCTGGCCCGGTTCTACGCCGACCTGCTCGGCTGGCAGATCTTCAACGAGAGCGACACGTGGGTCGACCTCGCCCCGTCCGAGGACGCCGGCTACAACTTCGCCTTCGCGACCGACCCGCTGTACGTCCCGCCGGTCTGGCCGACGGTCGAGGGCCGCCCGCAGATGTCGATGCACCTCGACCTCGAGGTCGACGACCTCGCCGAGGGGGTCGCGCACGCCCTCGCGGTCGGGGCCCGGCTCGCGGACGTGCAGCCCCAGGACGACGTCCGCGTGCTGCTCGACCCGGCGGGTCACCCGTTCTGCCTCTACACGGACAGCCAGGGCGGGTCCGCCGCCGACGCCTGATTCGGACGCCCGCACGCAGACGGCTACGATGACGGGCGGCGCCGTCGCCGTCCGGGCGATGCGCACGCGTTCCGAGCGCGCGGTGCCTGACCCACGCCATCCATCCGCAGGAGAAGCCCGCAGTGAAGAGCGCCGTCGAGACCCTCAACCCGACCCGGGTGAAGCTCACCGTCGAGGTGCCGTTCGACGAGCTCAAGCCGAGCCTCGACGCGGCCTACAAGTCCATCGCGAGCCAGGTGAACATCCCCGGGTTCCGCAAGGGCAAGGTCCCGCCGCGCATCATCGACCAGCGGATCGGCAAGGGCGCGGTCCTCGAGGAGGCCGTCAACGACGCCCTCCCGAAGTTCTACGCCCAGGCGGTCGAGGAGAGCGACGTCCGCCCCCTCGGCCAGCCGACCGTCGACGTCACCGACGTCCCGGACCCGACCGCCGGTGGTGACCTCAAGTTCACCGCCGAGGTCGACGTCCGCCCGCAGATCGACCTGCCGGAGCTCGAGGGCATCGTCGTGACGGTCGACGACATCGAGGTCAGCGACGAGGACGTCGACACCCGCGTCGAGAGCCTGCGCGAGCGGTTCGGCACCCTGACGACCGTCGAGCGCGCGATCGCCGAGAACGACTTCGTCTCCATCGACATCACCGCGTCGATCGACGGCGAGGAGATCGACGCCGCGAACAACGTCTCGTACCAGCTCGGCAGCGGCACGATGCTCGAGGGCATGGACGACGCCCTCGCCGGCCTGCAGGCGGGGGAGACGACGACGTTCGTCTCCAAGCTCGCTGGCGGCGACCGCGCCGGCCAGGACGCGACGATCACGCTGACCGTCCAGGCCGTCAAGGAGCGCCAGCTCCCCGACCTCGACGACGACTTCGCCCAGCTCGCGAGCGAGTTCGACACCCTCGCCGAGCTGCGCGACGACCTGCGCGAGAAGACGGCCGAGAGCAAGAAGTTCGAGCAGGGCCTGCAGGCCCGCGAGCGGCTCCTCGACCACCTCACGGAGAGCGTCGAGGTCGCCGTCCCGGACGGCGTCGTCACCGAGGAGGTCAACCGCCACCTCGAGAACGAGGGGCGCCTCGAGGACGACGAGCACCGCGCCGAGGTCGAGGAGGAGACCCGCAAGGGCGTCCGCATGCAGCTCCTGCTCGACGCGATCGCCGAGAAGGTCCAGGTCTCGGTCGGCCAGAACGACCTGCTCCAGTACCTCGTGTCCTCCGCGCAGCAGTACGGCATGGACCCGAACGAGTTCATCCGCATGGTCGACCAGTCGGGCCAGATCCCGGCGATGGTCGGCGAGGTCGCCCGCCGCAAGGCGCTCGCCGCCGTCCTCGAGAAGGCCGTGGTGAACGACGCGTCCGGCAACGTCGTCGACCTCCAGGCGCTCTTCGCGCAGGACGAGGACGGGGACGACGGCATCCAGCTCATCTCCCCGGACGACGCGCAGGCCGAGGCCGGCGTCGAGGAGGCCGTCCCGGCCGCCGCGCCGTCCGCCGCCGACCCGACGGCGATCACCGTCTCCGACATCGGCGGCTTCGAGCCCGCCGAGGACCCGAAGAGCTGACCGCCCGCACCACCCGCACCACCCGTCCCGTCCGTCGCGCCGTCCGGAGCTCCGCCCCGGGCGGCGCGACGACTTTGTTCGCGCACGGCGCAGCCGTTCGGCGGGCCCGCGTGCGCCGTCAGCGAACATCGGTCGGGCCGGGAGCAAGACCTGCCGTAGTGGGCGTTAGGGTCGCTCGTAACGACGCCCCGCGCGTCGGCCGTCAGAGCTCGTGTGACACGCTCTGTCGACCGCCGCGACCAGCGTCACCGAAGACGTCGTCATCGCCGTCCGAGATCACCGGGAGTGCCATCGTGAGCCAGCTGATCGTGCCGGGGACGCCTTCCTTCGGCGAGCTCGCCGAGGGTCCGACCGCCCGCGGCCCGCAGCCCGGGATGGGTCTGGACGACCACATCTACAACCGGCTCCTCCGCGACCGGATCCTGTTCCTGGGGTCCGAGGTCCGCGACGAGAACGCCAACGCCATCTGCGCGCAGCTGCTGCTGCTCGCGGCGGAGGACCCCACCAAGGACATCTACCTCTACATCAACTCGCCCGGCGGCTCGGTCACGGCCGGCATGGCCATCTACGACACGATGCAGTTCGTCCAGCCGGACGTCGCGACGGTCGCCATGGGTCTGGCCGCGTCGATGGGGCAGTTCCTGCTCTCCGCCGGTGCAAAGGGCAAGCGCTACGCCCTGCCGCACGCGCGGGTCATGATGCACCAGCCGCTCGGCGGCATCAGCGGCACGGCCAGCGACATCAAGATCCAGGCCGAGCTGATCCTCCACATGAAGCGCCAGATGGCCGAGCTCATCGCCGAGCAGACCGGCCAGACGCCCGAGACGATCGCCCGTGACTCCGACCGCGACCGCTGGTTCACCGCGGAGCAGGCGCTCGAGTACGGCCTCGTCGACCACGTCGTCCGCTCGGCCGGTCAGGTCAGCGGCGGCGGCGGCACGACGGCGTCCTGACGCCCGACCAGCCCGCTGCGCGAGCCCTCACGGGTGCCGCGCCGACCGCAGCCACCAGACTCGTCCCCGGAGGACAGACATGAACGTGAACCCGCTCCGCGGCGGCCAGCAGATGCCGCAGATGCCCAGCAGCCGCTACATCCTGCCGAACTTCGAAGAGCGCACCGCCTACGGCTTCAAGCGGATGGACCCGTACACGAAGCTGTTCGAGGACCGCATCATCTTCCTCGGCGTCCAGGTCGACGACGCGTCGGCGGACGACATCATGGCCCAGCTCATCGTCCTGGAGAGCCAGGACCCGGAGCGGGACATCATCATGTACATCAACTCGCCCGGCGGCTCCTTCACGGCGCTCACGGCGATCTACGACACGATGCAGTACGTCAAGCCCGACATCTCCACGGTCTGCCTCGGGCAGGCCGCGTCGGCCGCTGCCGTCCTGCTCGGCGCCGGGGCCAAGGGCAAGCGCCTGGCCCTGCCGAACGCACGCGTCCTCATCCACCAGCCGGCGATGTCCGGCGGTGACTACGGCCAGGCGAGCGACATCGAGATCCAGGCCAACGAGGTGCAGCGCATGCGTGGTTGGCTCGAGGAGACGCTCGCCCGGCACTGCGGGCGGGACGTCGAGAAGGTGCGAACCGACATCGAGCGGGACAAGATCCTCACCGCCGAGCAGGCGGTGGAGTACGGTCTCGTGGACGTCGTGCTCGGGAGCCGGAAGACGGACACCCCCGCGTACGGCACCGAGAACTGACACGCCGATCCGTCAGGGTCATCCGCTGACAGGGGGGCTCGGGTGGCGTTCAATGGATACGGGGCCGTTCCACGCACGAGACGCCGCCCGTATCTCGCGACACACCCGGCCCCCAGGAGGAAGGACACCTCGTGGCACGCATCGGTGACGGCCCCGATCTGCTGAAGTGCTCGTTCTGCGGCAAGAGCCAGAAGCAGGTCAAGAAGCTCATCGCCGGGCCGGGCGTCTACATCTGCGACGAGTGCATCGACCTCTGCAACGAGATCATCGAGGAAGAGCTCGCCGAGGCGAGCGAGCTGGGCCTGGTCGAGCTTCCCAAGCCCAAGGAGATCTTCGAGTTCCTCGAGCAGTACGTGGTCGGGCAGGAGTCGGCGAAGAAGAGCCTCGCCGTCGCGGTCTACAACCACTACAAGCGCATCCAGGCCGGCGAGCCGGCGCGCCGTGGTGAGGACCCGGTCGAGATCTCGAAGTCGAACATCCTGCTCATCGGCCCGACGGGCTGCGGCAAGACGTACCTCGCGCAGACGCTCGCCAAGATGCTCAACGTGCCCTTCGCGATCGCGGACGCCACCGCGCTCACCGAGGCCGGCTACGTCGGCGAGGACGTCGAGAACATCCTGCTCAAGCTCATCCAGGCCGCGGACTACGACGTCAAGAAGGCCGAGACGGGCATCATCTACATCGACGAGGTCGACAAGATCGCCCGCAAGAGCGAGAACCCGTCGATCACGCGCGACGTCTCCGGCGAGGGTGTCCAGCAGGCGCTGCTGAAGATCCTCGAGGGGACGACGGCGTCGGTGCCCCCGCAGGGCGGCCGCAAGCACCCGCACCAGGAGTTCATCCAGATCGACACGACGAACGTGCTGTTCATCGTGGGCGGGGCCTTCGCCGGCCTCGAGCAGATCATCCAGTCCCGGGTGGGCAAGCGCGGCATCGGCTTCGGCGCGACGCTGCACAGCCCGCGCGCGGACGCGGACTCCTACGGCGACGTCATGCCCGAGGACCTGCTGAAGTTCGGGCTCATCCCCGAGTTCATCGGCCGGCTCCCGGTCATCACCACGGTGACGAACCTGGACCGCGAGGCCCTCGTCTCGATCCTCACCGCGCCGAAGAACGCCCTGGTCAAGCAGTACCAGCGGATGTTCGAGATCGACGGCGTCGAGCTCGAGTTCACCGAGGACGCCCTCGAGGCGGTCGCCGACCAGGCGATCCTTCGCGGCACCGGCGCCCGTGGCCTGCGGGCGATCATGGAGGAGGTCCTCCTCCCCGTGATGTTCGACGTCCCGAGCCGGGACGACGTGGCGCGCGTCGTCGTCAACCGCGAGGTCGTGCTCAACAACGTGAACCCGACGCTCGTCCCGCGCGAGGCCCCGACCCGCAAGCCGCGCGAGCGGCGCGAGAAGTCGGCCTAGCACCCGGTCCACCGAGACGACGGGCCGCCCTGCAGACGCAGGGCGGCCCGTCGGCGTTCGTGGACCCGGCTACGGCGTGGCGCGCAGCTCCACCGCGGCCCGGGCCTCCCGGGCGAGCGTGAGCGCCGAGCCGCCCGTCGCGGTCACCGTGACGCTCACGACGGCGCCCGCGTCGACGGCGAGGCACATCGTCGTGCGGCCCTTGTGGACGCCGCAGCCGAACCAGCCGCCGAGCTCGCCGGGGTCGCGTTCGGTGAGGACGACGCCCGACTCCGCGACGGCGCGGGTGAAGCCGGCCCGCACGAGCTCGCGCTCGTCCGCCTCGAGCGGGTGCTGCGGGCGGCCGACGACGACGACCACCCGGGTGCCGGCCTTGCCGCCGTAGACGGCGAGGTCGGTGATCATCTGCCCGGCGCCGGAGCCGAGCAGCCCGGTCTGGGCCGCCCTGGCCTGGGCCGTGGCGCTCGCGGTCGTGATCCGGGTCATGCCGGCGACCGTGCGCGGGACGTGCACGCTCGTGCGCTCCCAGACGACCCGGTCCTCGTGCTCGAGGTAGCGGGGCACGCCGACGACCGCGCCGTAGCCGGCGGCCCCGGCGAGCAGCGCGGCGAGCACCGACGCGACGGCGACCCGGCCCGGGCGGCGGCGGGCCCGCCGGCCAAGCGTCACGTCCTGCGGCGGTGCCGGGAGCGGTCGCGGGGACGGCGCCCGCCATGCCGCGTCCTGCCCGGCGGGCGGTGCGGGGCGGCCGGACACCGGCGCCGCGGCGTGCGCGGTGAACGCGGGCACCGGGCGGCCGGGCACGCCGGCCGGGGGCACGGCCAACGAGGGCCCGGCGGACGAGGTCACGGACGCCGGGGGAGCGGCGGCCGGGGACCGGCCCGACGAGCTCCACGGCCGCTGGTCGCCGGGCGGCTGCACCGGCCGCTCGAAGACCGGCGGCAGGTTGGGCGGCGGGGCGGACAGCCGGCCCGCGGGCACGAAGGGTGCGTCGGGGCCGTCGTCCTCGGGGGCGAGGGTCTGCAGGGGCCGTGAGCGCTGCGCGGGGAGACGCCCCGCGACGGGGGCCTCGGCGGCCCGGCCGGGGCGGCCCTGCGGGAAGTAGTCGTACCCGGGCTCCGTGCGTGCCACCGGCGTCCACCTCCCCGCGCTCGACGTTCGTCCCCGCTCTCCTCGGCACGACGCGCCCCGACCTTGAGCCCGGTTCGGAGCACACCCCGAACCTCCGTAGGATTTCGGCCATGCCTTCGACCAGCCCCGACGCGACGACGCGCCCGACCACCAGCCTCCCGCCGAAGTTCGTCCCGGCCGAGGTAGAGGGGCCGCTGTACTCGGGCTGGGTATCGAAGGGCTACTTCACCGCCGACCCGGCCTCCGGGAAGCCGCCGTTCTGCATCGTCATCCCGCCGCCGAACGTCACGGGCAGCCTGCACATCGGGCACGCCCTCGACCACACGATCCAGGACTCGGTGATCCGCCGCCGCCGGATGCAGGGCTTCGACGCCCTGTGGCTGCCCGGCATGGACCACGCCGGCATCGCGACCCAGAACGTCGTCGAGCGCGGCCTGCGCGCGGAGGGCAAGACCCGTCACGACCTCGGCCGCGAGGACTTCGTCGCGAAGGTCTGGGAGTGGAAGGAGGAGTCGGGCGGCACGATCCTCGGCCAGATGAAGCGCCTCGGCGACTCCGTCGACTGGAGCCGCGAGCGCTTCACGATGGACCCGGTGCTCTCGCGCGCCGTCCAGACCATCTTCAAGCGGCTCTACGACGACGACCTCATCTACCGCGCCGAGCGCATCATCAACTGGTGCCCGCGCTGCCACACCGCGCTGTCGGACATCGAGGTCGAGCACCACGAGGACGAGGGCGAGCTCGTCGAGCTCGTCTACGGCGACCCGGCCGGCGACGACCGGATCGTCGTCGCGACGACCCGGGTCGAGACGATGCTCGGCGACACCGCGATCGCGGTGAGCCCCGGTGACGAGCGCTACGCCCACCTCGTCGGGCGCGACGTCGAGCTGCCGCTCACCGGTCGCCGGATCCCCGTCGTCGCCGACGACCACGTCGACCCGGAGTTCGGCACCGGCGCGGTCAAGGTCACCCCCGCGCACGACCCGAACGACTTCGAGATCGGCCAGCGGCACGACCTGCCGATGCTCGACATCATGACCAACGAGGCCGTCATCGCGAACACGGGCACGCGCTTCGACGGGCTCGACCGGTTCGCCGCCCGGGTCGCCGTCCGGGAGGCCCTCGCCGAGCTCGGCCGGGTCGGCGCCGAGAAGCGGCCGTACGTGCACGCCGTCGGGCACTGCTCGCGGTGCGACACGGTCGTCGAGCCGCGGCTGAGCAAGCAGTGGTTCGTCAACGTCGCGCCGCTGGCGAAGGCCTCCGGGGACGCCGTGCGCGACGGCCGGGTGAAGATCCACCCGAAGGAGCTCGAGCCGCGCTGGTTCGGCTGGGTCGACAACATGCACGACTGGTGCATCTCGCGGCAGCTGTGGTGGGGGCACCGGATCCCGGTCTGGTACGGCCCGGACGGCGAGGTCCGCTGCGTCGGCCCGGACGACGAGGCGCCCACCGGCGAGGGCTGGACCCAGGACCCCGACGTCCTCGACACGTGGTTCTCCAGCGCGCTGTGGCCGTTCTCGACCCTCGGCTGGCCGGACGACACCGCCGACCTCGAGCGGTACTACCCGACGAGCGTCCTCGTGACGGGCTACGACATCCTCTTCTTCTGGGTCGCCCGGATGATGATGTTCGGCCTCTACGCGATGGACGGCCGGCAGCCGTTCGACGTCGTCGCCCTGCACGGCCTGGTCCGCGACCAGTTCGGCAAGAAGATGTCGAAGTCCCGCGGCAACGTCGTCGACCCGATCGAGTGGATGGACAAGTACGGCGCCGACGCGCTGCGCTTCACCCTCGCCCGGGGCGCCAACCCCGGCTCGGACCAGGCGATCAGCGAGGACTGGGCCGCGGGCAGCCGCAACTTCTGCACGAAGCTGTGGAACGCCACCCGGTTCGCGCTGCTCAACGGCGCGACCGTCGAGGGCGACCTGCCGCCGGCGGCCGAGCAGTCCGTCGTCGACCGCTGGATCCTCTCCCGGCTCGCGACCGTCACCGCCCAGGTCGACGCCGGGTACGAGGACTTCCAGTTCGCCAAGACCACCGAGGCGCTCTACCACTTCGTGTGGGACGAGGTCTGCGACTGGTACCTGGAGCTCGCCAAGCTCCCGCTCGCCGAGGAGGGTTCGGCCGCGCAGGTGACCCGGCGCGTCCTCGGTGAGGTGTTCGACGTCGTCCTGCGCCTGCTGCACCCCGTGACGCCGTTCGTCACCGAGGCGCTGTGGACCGAGCTCACCGGCGGCGAGTCGCTCGTCGTCGCGGCCTGGCCGCAGGTCGACCCGGCCCGCGCGACGGCCCCGCTCGACCCCGCCGCCGAGGCAGAGGTCGCCGACCTGCAGCGCCTCGTCACCGAGGTCCGGCGGTTCCGCGCCGAGCAGGGGCTGCGGCCCGGCAAGCGGGTCCCGGGCCGGCTGAGCGGTCTCGAGGCGACGGGTCTCGCGGCGCACGAGGGCGAGATCCGGGCGCTGTCGACGCTCGACCCGGCGGACGCCGGCTTCACGCCGTCCGCGAAGCTCGCGGCCGGCGCGGTCACGGTCGAGCTCGACCTCATCGGCGCGATCGACGTCGCCGCCGAGCGCAAGCGGCTCGAGAAGGACCTCGCCACCGCCCGCAAGGAGGCCGACGCCGCGCAGGCCAAGCTCGGCAACGAGCAGTTCCTCGCGAAGGCCCCGGCGGACGTCGTCGCGAAGATCGAGGGCCGCCTCGCCGCCGCCCGCGCCGACGTCGAGCGGCTCGACGCCCAGCTCGGAGCCCTCCCGGTCGCCTGACCGGACGAACGGCACGGACGACGGGGCCCGCGGGGAAACCTCCGCGGGCCCCGTCGCGTGTGGTGGGGTGAGGACGGCGCCCGCACGCGGAGCCGCGGGCGGTCAGGGGCGTCGGCATGGGTGACGGGACGGTCGAGGACTTCGACGCGTACGTCCGCGCGAGCGGCCCCCGGCTCGCCCGGCTGGCGTTCCTGCTCACCGGCGACCACGACACCGCGGAGGACCTGCTCCAGACCGCCTACGCCAAGGTGCTGCCGCGCTGGCGCCAGGTGAGCACGTACGAGGACCCCGACGCGTACCTGCGGCGGGTCATGGTGAACACCCGGACGTCGTGGTGGCGCAGGCACCGCGGTCGCGAGTCGTCCTGGGCGCAGGTGCCGGACGCCGCCGGTCGCGGGGACGTCGCCGACGACGAGGCCGTGCTCGACGAGGTGCTCGCGGCGCTGCGCCGGCTGCCGCGGCGCCAGCAGGTGGCCGTCGTCCTGCGGCACTACTGCGACCTGTCCGAGGCGGAGACGGCCGCGGTCATGGGCATCTCGGTCGGCGGCGTGAAGAGCACGACGAGCAAGGGGCTCACGGCGCTGCGCGCCGTGCTGCGCACCGACCCGACGGCGACGAGCGAGGAGGCGGCCCGATGAGCACCGACGACCTGGTGCACGACACCCCGGACGACCTCGGGCGGGCCCTGGACCTGCTCGCGCGCCGGGCCGACCGGCAGGCCCCCTCCGACCGGCTGCCCGCCGGTGGACGGCGGCCCTCGCGGCCGCGGTCGTGCTCGCCGTCGCGGGCGGCGGCGCGCTCGTCGACGGCGTGGCGCGCTCGGACCGGGGGAGCGGCCCGGCGGTCACGCCCACCCAGGCGCCGAACGGGCTCTTCGACGTCGTCCAGGTCACCGACCCGGTCGTCGTCGGGGCCGCGGCCGGGCCCTACGCCGGCACGGGCGCCCGGGTCGTCGTCGTCGACATCGTCGTCGACGGGGCGGTGCCGGGCACCGCCCCCGCGGGCGCCGCCGAGGGATCGGGGTCGTCGGAGGACCCGACGCCGTTCGCCGTCCGGGTCGAGCAGCCGGGCCTGGGGTTCCAGGGCAGCGGCGACGCGCCGCGGTGCCCGCCCGGCGCGCCCCTGGTCGACGTCACCGCGCGCGAGTCCGTGACACTCGTCTACGGCCCGGACTTCCCGGACGCGACGGCCGACGTGATCGTCACCCTGACGGCCTGCGCCCCGGTCGGCGCGGTGACCCGGGGCATCACCGTCCGGGTGCCGCCACCGACGACGGCGCCGCCGACCGGCTGACCGGTCGACGACGCCGTCACCTGCTGCCGTGCGGCCGGGCCTCAGCCCATCGGCGTCCGCTGCGACACCCGGACCGTGTTGCCGGACGGGTCGCGGAAGCCGAAGTCGATGCCGTAGGGCTGCTCCGTCGGCTTGTCGGTGAACTCGACGCCCTTGGCGGCGAGAGCGTCGTAGGTCGCGTAGGCGTCCTCGGTCGTGAAGAAGAGCGCGCCCGCGAACCCCTTGCCCATGAGCTGGGTGACCTCGGCGCGGGTCGCGTCGTCCATGACCGGCGCCCCGGGGATCGCCATGAGCACGACGGCGCAGCCGGACGAGCCCTTCGGTCCGACGGTCAGCCACCGGAAGTTGCCCATCTCGGGCACGGTGACGTCCTCCTTGACCTCGAAACCGACCTTCTCGGTCCAGAAGGCGAGCGCCTCGTCCTGGTCGTGCACCCAGAGCTGCGTGGTCGAGAGCGTGAGCATGTGCGTGAGCCTCCATCGTCGTTCGGTCGTCGTGGTGTGTGACGACCGTAGGCGCGGACGGCGGCCCGGGTCTTCTCCGTTCGTGCTCAGTCCCGGGGCGGGTCGGTCGGCTCCCCGGGCCCGTCGTCCGGACGGCCGCGGACCGGCCGTCCGTAGGCACGCAGCACGCACCCGGGGATCGGCACGAGCGCCGCGGCCGGCGGGAAGAACTCGCGGTACGCGGTCGGGGTGCGCCCGTACGCCGCCGTGAAGCTCGTCGTGAACGACCCGACGCTCGTCAGGCCGACCGCGACGCAGATGTCGGCGACGGACCAGTCGGTGCTGCGCAGCAGCGTCGCCGCCCGCTCGAGCCGGCGGGTCAGCAGGTAGGCGTGCGGCGACTCCCCGAAGGCACGCTTGAAGGCCCGGCTGAAGTGCGCCCGGGACAGGTGCGCCGCCGCGGCGAGGTCGTCGACGGTGAGCGGCTCGGTGTACCGCGCGTCGGCGAGGTCGCGGGCCCGCACGAGATGGCGCACGGGCGGCGTCGGGCTCGTCACGACGTCAGGGTAGGTGGTCAGACCGACGGTCTCGCGCGCACCGAGGCGACGGTGAGGAGCACGGCGGCGGCGACGGCCCCCGCGGCCGCGACGGTCAGGGACGCCGACATCGCCCGGTGGTACACGGGCAGCAGCACGAGCGGGGCGATCGCCGACCCGAGGAACTGCCACGACAGCGTCATCGACGTCGCGCCACCCCGGTTCTCGGGCGTGCTCGTCACGGCGAGGGTGTTGACGACGACCCGGGCCGCCGTCGACGCCGCACCCGCCGTGGCGACGGCGGCGACGAGCATCCACACCGCCGGCACGACCCCCGCGGCGGCCGTGACCGCGGCGAAGACGAGCAGGGCGGTGACCCCGGCCCGGCCGAGCCCGAACCGGTCGGCGAGCCGGCCGAGGACCCGGCCGGTGGCCAGCCCCGCGACGCCGAAGGACGCGATGACCAGGCCGCGGGCGTCCGGGCCGAGCCCGAACCGGTCGCCGCCGAGGAGCGCGACGAGCACCATGAGGCCCGTCGTCGACAGGTAGAGGCCGAACGCGACGGCGCAGGCGAGCGCGAGCGGCCGGTTCGCGAGCGCCTTGTAGCGGCCCCAGGCGGTGAGGGTGCCGGCCGCCCCCGGCTCGGCGGGCGCGGCGTCCGACGGCGGCACGAACGCCAGCCCGGCCGCGGCGAGCGCGCTCGCGACGAACGCCCAGCGGTAGTCGAAGGCCGCCGCCCCGCCGCCGACGAGCGGCGCGAACGCCTGCCCGGCGGCCTGCATGCTCGCGTACCACCCGAGCGAGCGGCTGAGCCGCTCGCGCGGGACGGCGTCCGAGATCGCCGCGACGAGCAGCGGGGACGTGAACGCGTTCGCCGCGCCCTGCAGGGCCCGGCCGCCGAGGAACAGGCCCGCGGTCGGGGCGAGCGCGCAGCCGAGCGAGGCGACGGCGTAGACGACGTAGGCGCCCCGCACGGTCCGTGCCCGGCCCCAGGACTCCGCGAGCGTGCCGGAGACGAGCATGATCCCGGCGAACGGGATGAGGTAGGCGGTGAGCGCCCAGGCGGCCGTCGAGAGCGACGTGTCGAGCCCGGAGGCGAGCTCGGGGAGCATCGGGGTGACCATCGCGCCGCCGAACGGGCCGAGGAAGCCGCCGATGTAGAACGCCCACATCCGCCGTGGGGCCGGTGCGCCGGCGCCGGGGGCGTGGGAGCGGCCCTCGGCGGTGTCGGTCACCGGATCAGGGTAGGCAGCGGCACCGGGCCGCGGCGCGCGGGGATATCGGTTCGGACGACGCGCGCACGGCGTCTACCATGGGGCGCACAGGCGTCGACCCGGCCATCACCGGCGAGCCTCCGGAAGAACGGGACGTCCGCCTCCCGCCCGCGGGTCGGCAGGCGTCCTCACTAGAACCGGACGGAACCGGCCCGTCAGCCGGCGAACGAGCGGTCGCCGCTCCTGGTCGTGAGGCCGGGACGGCGGCAAGCGAGGTGGTACCGCGGTGCCGTCCGGCCGGTCCGGGCGCGTCGTCCTCGCACGGAGCACCGGTGACGGTGCGGACGAGCGCGACGCGGAAGGCACGACGATGACGTACCCCAAGGCCACCCACGCCGCGGGCGAGAAGCCCGGCGCGGTGCCCACGAGCCCGAGCTTCCCGCGCGTGGAGGAGTCGGTCCGCGCGTACTGGGACGCCGACGACACGTTCGTCGCGAGCGTCGAGGCGCGCGAGGCGGGCACGGACGGCGCGAACGAGTTCGTCTTCTACGACGGCCCGCCCTTCGCCAACGGGCTGCCGCACTACGGCCACCTGCTCACCGGCTACGTCAAGGACGTCGTCCCCCGCTACGAGACGATGCGCGGCCGCCGCGTCGAGCGCCGGTTCGGCTGGGACTGCCACGGCCTGCCCGCCGAGGTCGAGGCGGAGAAGCAGCTCGGCATCACCCACAAGAACGAGATCGACGCGATGGGCGTCGCGGCGTTCAACTCCGTCTGCGAGTCCTCGGTGCTCAAGTACACCAAGGACTGGGAGGAGTACGTCCACCGCCAGGCCCGCTGGGTGGACTTCGAGAACGACTACAAGACGCTCGACCTGGACTACATGGAATCCGTCATGTGGGCCTTCAAGACGTTGTGGGACAAGGGCTACGTCTACGAGGGCTTCCGGGTGCTGGCGTACTGCTGGCGGTGCGAGACGCCGCTGAGCAACACCGAGACCCGGATGGACGACGTCTACCGGCAGCGCCAGGACCCGGCGGTCACCGTCGGCCTCACGCTGACGAGCGGCCCGTACGCCGGTGCGAAGGCGCTCATCTGGACGACGACGCCGTGGACGCTGCCGAGCAACCTCGCGATGGCCGTCCACCCGGACCTCGACTACGTCGTCGTCACCGGCCGCCCCGCGGACGGTGACCGCCCGGCCGACCCCGACACGTACGTCCTCGCCGAGGCCCGCCTGGGCCACTACGCGCGCGAGCTCGGGGACGACGCCGCCGACCGGGTCACGGCCCGGTTCAAGGGGGCCGCGCTCGTCGGCTCGACGTACACCCCGCCGTTCGCGTTCTTCGCCGGCCGCGAGAACGCGCACCAGGTGCTGCCCGCCGACTACGTGACGACGGACGACGGCACCGGCGTCGTGCACATCGCGCCCGCGTTCGGCGAGGAGGACAAGGTCGTCACGGACGCCGCCGGGATCGAGCCGGTCGTGCCCGTGGACAGCCAGGGCCGGTTCACCGCCGAGGTGCCGCCGTACGCCGGCGTGCAGGTCTTCGACGCGAACAAGCTCGTCGTCGCCGACCTCAAGGCCGCGGGCTCGCTGCTGCGCCAGGAGACCTACGACCACCCGTACCCGCACTGCTGGCGCTGCGACAACCCCTTGATCTACAAGGCGGTCTCGTCGTGGTTCGTCCGCGTGACGCAGTTCCGCGACCGGATGGTCGAGCTCAACCAGCAGATCCGCTGGGTGCCCGACCACATCAAGGACGGCTCCTTCGGCAAGTGGCTCGCGAACGCGCGCGACTGGTCGATCAGCCGCAACCGCTACTGGGGCAGCCCGATCCCGGTCTGGGTCAGCGACGACCCGACGTACCCGCGCACCGACGTCTACGGCTCGCTCGCCGAGCTGGAGCGCGACTTCGGCGTGGAGGTCACCGACCTGCACCGGCCGTTCGTCGACGACCTGACGCGGCCGAACCCGGACGACCCGACGGGCCGCTCGACGATGCGGCGCGTGCCCGAGGTGCTCGACTGCTGGTTCGAGTCCGGCTCGATGCCGTTCGCCCAGGTGCACTACCCCTTCGAGAACGCGGACTGGTTCGAGCACCACTACCCGGGCGACTTCATCGTCGAGTACATCGGCCAGACCCGCGGCTGGTTCTACACGCTCCACGTGCTCGCGACGGCGCTGTTCGACCGGCCCGCGTTCGCCACGTGCGTGAGCCACGGGATCCTCCTGGGCGACGACGGCCGCAAGATGAGCAAGAGCCTGAAGAACTACCCGGACGTCCGCGACGTGTTCGACCGCGACGGCTCCGACGCCATGCGCTGGTTCCTCATGTCGAGCCCGGTGCTGCGCGGCGGCAACCTCATCGTCACCGAGCAGGGCATCCGGGACGGCGTCCGGCAGGTCATGATCCCGCTGTGGAACGTGTGGTCCTTCTACGCGCTCTACGCCAACTCGGCGAACGGCGGGGCGGGCTACGACGCGACGTGGCGCACCGACTCCACGGACGTGCTCGACCGCTACGTCCTGGCGAAGACGCACGACCTCGTCGGCACCGTGACCGCGCAGATGGACGACTACGACATCGCCGGCGCGTGCCAGAGCGTCCGTGAGTTCGTCGACGTCCTGACGAACTGGTACGTCCGGCGCTCGCGGGAGCGGTTCTGGCGCGAGGACACCGACGCGTTCGACACCCTGTTCACGGTGCTCGAGACGACGTGCCGGGTCGCCGCGCCGCTGCTGCCGCTGGTCACCGAGGACGTCTGGCGCGGGCTCACGGGGGAGCGGTCGGTGCACCTCACCGACTGGCCGGACGCCGCGGCGCTGCCCGCGGACGACGCGCTCGTCGCGGCGATGGACCGCGCCCGGGACGTCGCCTCGACGACCCTCGGCCTGCGCAAGGCGCAGTCGCTGCGGGTCCGGCAGCCGCTGCGCTCGCTGACCGTCGTCACCGCGGAACCGGCTGCGCTGCAGTCGTTCTCGGCCGTCGTCGCGGACGAGGTGAACGTCAAGGAGGTGCGCCTGCTCGCGCTCGACGCCCCCGAGGCGGCGCAGGTCGGCGTCTCGCAGCGGCTCACCGTCAACGCCCGGGCCGCCGGTCCGCGCCTCGGCAAGGGCGTGCAGGACGTCATCCGGGCGAGCAAGACCGGCGACTGGACGGCGGACGACGCGGGGTCGGTCGTCTGCGGCGGGGTGCCGCTCGTCGAGGGCGAGTACACCCTCGAGACGGTCGTCGCCGACGACGACGGCTCGGCGCACCGTGCGGTGGCGGTCCTGCCCGGCGGCGGGTTCGTCGTCCTCGACACCGAGGTCGACGACGAGCTCGCGGCCGAGGGCTGGGCGCGGGACGTCGTCCGCGAGGTGCAGGACGCCCGTAAGGCGGCCGGGCTGCACGTCTCGGACGCGATCCGGCTGCGCCTGACCGTCCCGGCCGACCGGCAGGAGTGGGCCGCGCGGCACCTCGACCTCGTCACGGGCGAGACCCTGGCCCGCGAGGTCGAGGTCGCGGCGTCCGGCGACACCCTCGTCGTCGTCGTGGAGCGGCTCGCGTGACGCGCACCGCGCAGGAGGCGTACGCCGAGATCCTCGGCCGGGCGCCCGAGCACGACCTCGTACCGAGCCTGGACCGGATCGCCGCCGTCTGCGAGATGCTCGGCGACCCGCAGCGGTCGTTCCGGGTCGTCCACCTCACGGGGACGAACGGCAAGACGTCGACGACGCGGATGGTCGAGCGGCTGCTCCGCGAGCACGGCCTGCGGACGGGGCGGTTCGTGAGCCCGCACCTCACGGACGTCCGGGAGCGGATCGCCCTCGACGGCGAGCCGCTCTCCCCGGAGCGGTTCGTCGAGGTCTACGAGGAGGTCCTGCCGTACGTCGAGGTCGTCGACGCGCGCTCGGCGCAGACCGGCGAGCCGCGGATGACGTTCTTCGAGGTGCTCGTCGCCATGGCCTACGCGGCCTTCGCGGACGCCCCGGTCGACGTCGCCGTCGTCGAGGTCGGCATGGGCGGTGCGTGGGACGCGACGAACGTCGCGGACGGCGAGGTCTCGGTCGTCATGCCGATCGCCGTCGACCACGAGCGCTTCCTCGGGCACGACGTCGCGACGATCGCCGGCGAGAAGGCCGGGATCATCAAGAAGGGCGCGACCGCCGTCCTCGCCCAGCAGCCCGTCGAGGCCGCCGAGGCGCTCCTGCGCCGGGCCGGCGAGGTCGGCGCCCGGGTCGCCCGCGAGGGCCTGGAGTTCGGCGTCGTCCACCGCGACGTCGCCGTCGGCGGCCAGCTCGTCACGCTCTCCGGCCTCGCCGGCACCTACGAGGACGTCTACCTGCCGCTGCACGGCGAGCACCAGGCGCACAACGCGGCCTGCGCGCTCGCCGCCGTCGAGGCGTTCCTCGGGGCCGACTCGGAGCAGGCACCCGACGGTCTCGACCGGGACGTCGTCCGGGCCGGGTTCGCCGGGGTCGACTCGCCGGGCCGGCTCGAGGTCGTCCGGCGCGGCCCGACCGTGCTCGTCGACGCCGCGCACAACCCGGCCGGGGCCGCCGTCCTCGTCGACGCGATGCGCGAGGCGTTCACCTTCACCAAGCTCGTCGGCGTCGTCGGCGTGCTCCAGGAGAAGGACGCCGACGGCATCCTCGGTGCGCTCGAGCCGATCCTCGACGAGATCGTCGTCACCCAGTCGTCGTCGCCGCGCGCGATCCCCGCCGAGGAGCTCGGCGAGCTCGCCGAGGAGATCTTCGGCGAGGAGCGGGTGCACGTGCGGCCGCGGCTCGACGACGCCCTCGACGACGCGATCGGGATCGTCGAGGCCGGCGGCGCCGTCGGCGGGGGAGTGCTCGCGACCGGCTCGGTGACGATGGCCGCCGACGTGCGCACCCTGTTCAAGGTGCGGTAGGCAGGTCCGGTGCGTGCACCCAAGCGGGCCCTCGCGGCGAGCGTCCTCGGCCTGGAGTCGTTCGTCGTCCTCTTCGCCGGGCTCGTCGCGTTCGGCCTCGCCCGCCGGTCGGACGGCGCGGCGGCGACCGGTGGCGACACCCGTGCCCTCGTCGTCTGCGCCGTCCTCGCCCTGGCCTGCCTGCTCGGTTCGGGGCTGCTGCGCCGGCCGTGGGGCTACGTGCTCGGCTCGGTGCTCCAGGCCGCCGTCCTCGCGACCGGGTTCTGGGTGCCGGCGATGTTCTTCCTCGGCGCGGTGTTCGCCGCCCTCTGGGTGACGGCCCTGCGGGTCGGCGCGCGCATCGAGCGCGAGCGCGCCGAGTACGCCGCGAGCCACCCCGCCCCGTAGCCGGGGGCGGGCTCAGGACGCCGCGGCCTTCGCCGACACCGTCCGCCAGGCCTGCGCGACGACCTGGTTGACCCCTTCGCCGACGACCGCCTCGGCCTGCCGGCCGAGCGCCGCGGCGGCCTCGGCGCGGGCCTCGGCGGTCGGTGCGGGCGCAGGGGTGCCCAGGTTCGCGTGGATGTCCCGCTCGGCGGCGGTGAGCAGGGTGACGAGCCCGCCGTCGTCCCAGGGGTGCATGACGGCCCGGCCGAGGACGAGGCGGCGCGGCCAGACCTCCGGCGGGATCGGGCAGTCCTGCGCGAGCTTGGCCGCGATGCGCTGCTCGAGGACGTCCATCGGGGCGCCCTGGCCGTGGGTGACGACGACGAGCATCCCCTCGCGCCAGCGCCCGACGACGTCGGTGGCGCGCACGACGGACCGGGTGATCCCGCAGACGTGCCGCACGAGCGTGTCGACGCCCTCGCTACCGCCCCAGGCGTGGACGGCGGCCATCCCGTCGACGCCGACGAACGTGCAGCCGACGGCGCCGCCCTCGCGGCGGGCGATGGCCACGAGGTGCTGGCCGACGAGCTGCAGGCCGCGGCGGTCGGGCAGCCCGGTGAGCGGGTCGAGGACGGCGAGGCTCGCGCGGGTCTCCAGGGCCGCGACCCGGCCGCCGAGCGTCTCGAGCTCGCCCTCCAGGGTCTCGACCTCGGTCTCGAGGGCCTCCACCTCGGCGAGCGCGGTGAGCCGGACCCGGCGCATCGACAGCCCGCCGGCGCCGGCGACGAGCATCGTGAAGACGGCGTAGGGCAGCGTCGCGACCGGGCCGGTGAGCGCCGCCGCCCCCCATATGCCGAGCAGGAGCGCGAGCGTCCCGACGAGCCAGCGCCGGTCGAGCAGGACCGCGCAGCCGCCCGCGACGACGAGCACGAGGTCCGCCGAGCGCTCCAGGCCGCCGGTGGCGCGCTGCGCGACGAGCGCGTCGAGGGCGGCGAGGACGAGGCACAGCGCCAGGACGGCGTGCGCCCGGTGCCCGGTGGGCCGGCGCCGGCGCAGCACGAACGCGGCGACGCAGACGGCGACCCCGAGGGTGCCGGAGGCGAGCGCGAGAAAGCTGCCGACGACGTCCTGCACGGATGCCAGGTGGGCCAGTGACATCGAGGCGAGGAGCGCGCCGAGCACGGCGGGCGCGAGGGGCACGAGCCGGCCCGTCGCCCGGGCGTAGGCGTCCGAGGCGGGGTCGACCGCGGGCGTCGCCCGCGCTGCCCTGCGGATCACTGCGCCTCCGATCCGTGCGTGCGGCGGGTGGGGCTACCGGTCAGGCGGCCTGCGGGCGGTCCGGTCCGGGCGTGCCCGGGCGCGGGCGGAGCGGGACGACGGGGGCGAGGTCCCGGCCCGCGGCGACGAGCAGCGGGTGCCGGTCGCCGGAGGTGTCGAGGGCGGCGGACAGGACGCTCGTGAGGACGAGGGTGAGCGGCAGGTCGTCCGGCGGCGTCATGGCGGTCCCTCCGGGTGCTCGGTGCGGGTCGGTCACCCTGAGACAGTCGTCGCGGCAGCCGTCGTCTTGAGGGCTGCGACGTCCGGCGGGCCCGCGGGCCCCGAGGTTCACCCGACCGACGTCACCCGGCAGGCCCAGTGCGTGCGGAGCGTCACCACCTGGCTAGGCTTCGTGCTGCCGGCGCAGGGTGTGCCGTCACGCCGCGCGAGCAGCCCCTGCCGCGCCGGTCGAGCAGCAGTGGAGGATCCCGTGGCCAGCACCGAGCGGACGCTCGTCCTCGTCAAGCCGGACGGCGTGCGCCGCGGCCTCACCGGCGAGGTCCTGCGGCGCGTCGAGACCAAGGGCTACGCCGTCGTCGCGCTGGAGATGCGCGTCGCGACCCGGGACCTGCTCGAGCAGCACTACGCCGAGCACATCGGCAAGCCGTTCTACGAGCCCCTCGTCGAGTTCATGAGCAGCGGCCCCGTCGTCGCGGCCGTCGTCGAGGGCCAGCGGGTCATCGAGGGCTTCCGGTCGCTCGCCGGCTCGACCGAGCCGACGCTCGCCCCGCCGGGGACGATCCGCGGCGACCTCGGCCGGGACTGGGGCACGTCCGTGCAGCAGAACCTCGTCCACGGGTCCGACTCGGTCGAGTCCGCCGCGCGTGAGATCGGGATCTGGTTCCCGGGGCTCTGAGCCCCGCCCGACTGCCCTGACGCTGCCGCCCCGGTGCTGTCCGGGGCCGCTCAGGGGGCCGGTTCGTCGTCCAGCGCCCGGCGGTGGGCGGCGATGCCGTCCGCCATGCCCGTGAGGAACCGCCGGACGACGGCGAGGTCGGCGTCGGACATCGGGCCCATGACCTCCTCCTGGAGCGGCGCGAGGCGGCCGAAGAAGTCCATCGCGACCGCCATCCCGTGCTCGGCCCAGCGCAGGTGGAGCTTGCGGCGGTCGACGTCGTCCCGGTCCCGCCGGATGTGGCCCTGCTTCTCGAGCCGGTCGACGACGGCGGTCGTCGCACCCGACGAGAGCCGCAGCTTGGCGGCGAGCTCACCGGGCGTGAGCGGCGCCCCGGCGCCCTCGGCGTCCATGACGTGCACGAGCGCCTCGAAGTCCGTCGGGTGCAGGCCGTGCCGCGACGCGAACTCGTGACCGAGCCGCTGCGACTCGACCGTGACCCGGCGCAGCAGCGCCTCGACCTCCTCGACGAGGCGTTCGCGCTCGGTGCCGCGCGGGCCGTACCCGGGCTCGCCCACGCCGTCCCTCGCCTCCTGGTCGTTCGAGTTGCGGAGATCGCTCCACTCGTCGAAACTCTCGACTGTCGAGATAGTTTACCGCCGAGACACCTCGAGGGCATCCCATGTCCGCTGCATCCGCCGTCACCAGGGGCCGGCTCGCCGCCTGGCTCACCGTAGCCGCCGCCGTGGTCGTCGGCGCGGCCGTCTTCGGGCTCCCCGCGCCGGACAACCCCGCACCCGTCTCGTCGACGGGGCTGTCCGCGCAGTGGCAGTCCACCCAGGTCGAGAAGCTCCAGGAGCAGCTGCCGTCCACCGGGGTGGAGCCGGCGGTCGTCGTCGTGAGCCGCTCGGACGGCGCCGCGCTCACCGAGGCGGACCGGTCCGCCCTCGCCGCCGTCGCGCCCGACCTGGGCCGGTTCGCCGTCGGCGGGCAGGTCGCCCCCGCGCAGGTCTCGCCGGACGGCACCGTCGCCCTCGTCGCCGTCCCGATGTCCAGCACGGCGGACGACGTGACCACGGCGAAGAACGTCACCGACCTGCGCACGGCGCTGGACGTCCTGCCGGCCGGCCTCGTCGCCGAGGTGACCGGGGCCCCGGCGATCAACGCCGACCTCTCGGCGGTGTTCGACGGCGCCGACGTGACCCTGCTCGCCGTCACCGCGGGCGTCGTCGCCCTGCTGCTCCTCGTGACCTACCGCAGCCCGTTCCTCTGGTTCGTGCCGCTCGTCGTCGTCGCGGCGACCGAGCAGATCACCCTCAAGACCGTCGGCGTCGTCGTCCCGGCGCTCGGCATCAACCTCGTCGAGGGCGCCGTCACCGGCATCGCGAGCGTCCTCGTCTTCGGCGCCGCGACCGACTACGCCCTGCTCCTCATCGCCCGCTACCGGGAGGAGCTGCGCCGCGAGGAGGACCGCTTCGTCGCCATGCGCACCGCCGTCCGCCGCACCGCGGAGCCGATCCTCGCGAGCGGGTCGACGGTCGTGCTCGGCGTCCTCACGCTGCTGCTCTCCGAGCAGGAGACGAACCGGGCGCTCGCCGTCGCCTGCGCGATCGGCGTCCTGCTCGCGATGGCGTCCGCGCTGCTCGTGCTGCCCGCCGCGCTCGTGCTCTTCGGCCGCTTCCTGTTCTGGCCGTTCGTGCCCCGGGTCGGCAGCCCCGCCCGCGAGGGCCGGGTGTGGGGCCGGCTCGGTGCCGCCGTCCTGCGCCGCCCGGTGCCGGTCGCGGCACTGGCGACGCTGCTGCTCGCGGGGCTCGCGCTCGGCGGGCTCGGGATCCGCAGCGGGCTGTCGCAGAGCGAGCTGTTCCGGGAGCGGCCCGAGGCGATCGCCGCCGCGGACACCCTCGCGAGGGCCTTCCCGGCGGGCACGACGCAACCGCTCGCCGTCCTCACCACCCCGGCCGCGGCCCAGCAGGTCTCCGACGCCGCGGCGCAGGTCCCCGGGGTGGCGTCCGCGACGCCCGGCACGACCGCGGGCGGCATCGCCCAGGTCGACGTCGTCCTCGACGCCGAGCCGGGCAGCGAGGCGGCGCGCGACGCCGTCGAGGCGCTGCGCGCCGCGCTCGCCGACGTCCCCGGCTCCGCGCCGCCCGCGGTGCCCGGCGGGCCGGCCCCGGCCGGGGCGGTCGTCGGCGGCAGCGTCGCGGCGACGGTCGACCTGGACGCGGCGAACTCCGACGACCGCCGGCTCATCCTCCCGGTGATCCTGCTGCTCGTCCTGGGCGTCCTCGTGCTCCTGCTGCGCGGCCTCGTCGCCCCCGTGCTCCTCATGCTCACCGTCGTCGCGTCGTTCTTCGCGAGCCTCGGCGCCGCCTGGCTCCTGTTCGACCTCGTGCTGGGCTTCCCGGCGCTCGACAGCGGCGTCGTGCTCCTCGCGTTCGTGTTCCTCGTGGCGCTCGGGGTCGACTACAACATCTTCCTCGTGACGAGGGCCCGGGAGGACGCCCGCACGATGGGGACCCGCGACGGCATGCTCTCGGCGCTCAAGGTCACCGGTGGCGTCATCACGAGCGCCGGCATCCTGCTCGCCGCCGT
Organism: Kineosporia sp. R_H_3; assembly: GCF_002198675.1. Lineage (GTDB taxonomy): Bacteria > Actinomycetota > Actinomycetes > Actinomycetales > Kineosporiaceae > R-H-3. Next base: position 31,855 of record NZ_MWLL01000125.1, read on the forward strand.
CTTCGCCGTCCTCGGTGTCCTGCCGCTCATCACGCTGACCCAGATCGGCATCATCGTCGGCATCGGCGTGCTGCTCGACACGCTGCTCGTGCGGACGGTGCTCGTGCCGGCGCTCGCGTTCGTCCTCGGGGAGCGGTTCTGGTGGCCCGCCCGGGTCGCGGCCGGCCCCGGTGACGGCGCCGCGGACGGTGACCCCGGCGAGGAGCCGGAGGACGACCGGACCTTGGTCGCACCGGCACCGCAGTGACCCGCGCCTAGCCTGGCGGTGGTCGCCGGCGTCCACCCCGCGTGGACCCGTCGCGGCCACCGCCGGCGCTTTTGCGAGGGAGACCATGGACGGCGCAGCGACGCTCGAACGGACCCTGCTCGTCGTCAAGCCCGACGGCGTGGCCCGCGGCCACGTCGGCGAGATCCTGCGCCGGGTCGAGGCGAAGGGCTACCGGATCGTCGCCCTCGACCTGCGCGTCGCGGACCGGGAGACCCTCGCCGAGCACTACGCCGACCACGTCGACAAGCCGTTCTACCCCGGGCTCGAAGCGTTCATGGCCTCCGGGCCGGTCGTCGTCGCCGTCGTCGAGGGGGTCCGGGTCGTCGAGGGCCTCATGACGCTGTGCGGGCCGACCGACCCCACGGTCGCGCCGCCGGGCACGATCCGCGGCGACCTCGGGCACGACTGGGGGCACGGCAAGACGGAGAACGTCGTGCACCGCAGCGACTGCCCCGAGGCGGCCGAGCGCGAGATCAAGATCTGGTTCGGGGACGTCGCAGGCGTATGAGCGCGGGGTCGTGGGAGGACGAACCCTGGGTGTCCTACCCGTTCGAGGCGGCAGATGTAACAGAGGACTGTCACGATCATCCGGTGTCCACCGAACACCGTCCGCAGACGATCTCGTACCCCGCGCCCGGGTCCGTGCCGTACCACTCCAACGGCGAGCACGTCGACCCGCACGTCGTCGTCCTCTTCGGAGCGACCGGCGACCTCGCCCGACGCAAGCTGCTGCCCGGGCTCGCCCGGCTCGCCACGTCGGCGCTCGCTCCCGCCGTCCGCGTCGTCGCCACCTCCCTGGAGGACTACGACGTCGAGGGCTTCCGGGTCTTCGCCAAGCAGGCCGTCGAGGAGTTCGGCGGCGGCCGCCTCGACCCCGGGGCCTGGGAGGACTTCGCCTCCCGCCTGACGTACGTGCCGCAGGGCGCCGGCCCCGAGGCGCTGCGGGCCGCGGTCACCGAGGCCGAGGCCGAGCTCGGCGAGTCCGCGCTCCGGCTGCACTACCTCAGCGTGCCGCCGCGCGCGGCGCTCGCCGTCATCGCGATGCTGCGCGACGCCGGGCTCGTCGAGCGCTCCCGCGTCGTCATGGAGAAGCCGTTCGGCACCGACCTGCCGAGCGCCGTCGCCCTGAACACGCACCTGCACGAGACGTTCGACGAGAGCCAGATCTTCCGCATCGACCACTTCCTCGGCAAGGAGGCGGCGCAGAACATCCTCGCGTTCCGCTTCGCGAACGGGCTGTTCGAGCCGATCTGGAACCGCAACTTCATCGACCACGTGCAGATCGACATCCCCGAGACCCTCGGGCTCGACCGCCGGGCCGGGTTCTACGAGGCGACCGGTGCCTACAAGGACATGGTCGTCACGCACCTGCTCCAGGTGCTCGCCTTCGTCGCGATGGAGCCGCCGACGGCGCTCGAGCCGCGGGCCATCAGCGAGGAGAAGAACAAGGTCTTCCGCTCGATGATGCCGATCGACACCCGGGACGTCGTCCGCGGCCAGTACACCGGGTACCGCGGCGAGGAGGGGGTCTCACCGGACTCCGACACCGAGACCTTCATCGCGCTCAAGGTGGCCCTCGACAACTGGCGCTGGGCCGGCGTCCCGTTCTACCTGCGGACCGGCAAGAAGATGGCCGAGGGGATGCGGATCATCTCCATCGCCTTCCGGGAGGCGCCGCGCTCGATGTTCCCGGCGAACTCCGGCGTCGGGCAGGCCGGGCCGGACCACCTGACCTTCGACCTCGCCGACGCGTCCAAGGTGTCGCTGTCGTTCTACGGCAAGCGGCCGGGGCCGGGGATGAAGCTCGAGAAGCTCTCGATGCAGTTCTCCACCCAGGAGACCGACCGCGCCGGCGACGTCATGGAGGCGTACGAGCGGCTCATCCTCGACGCGATGCGCGGCGACCACACGCTCTTCACGACGGCCGACGGCATCGAGAGCCTGTGGGACCGCTCGACGGCGCTCATCACCGACCCGCCGCCGGTCAAGCCCTACGCGCCCGGTACATGGGGCCCGAACGCCATCCACCAGCTCATCGCGCCGCACGCGTGGCGGCTGCCGTTCGAGCGGGTCTGGCGCGAGAAGAGGTAGGGCTGACGCCGCGCTCGCGCTTGAACGCGGCGCTGAACGCGAACGGCGTCGCGTAGCCGACCCGGCGCGAGACGGCGGCGACCGTCGCGCCGGGCTCGGCGAGCAGGTCGGCCGCGAGCGCGAGCCGCCAGCCGGTGAGGTAGGCCATCGGCGGGCGGCCGACGAGGGCGGTGAACCGCCGGGCCAGTGTCGCCCGGGACACCCCCGTGGCCCGGGCGAGCGACTCCAGGGTCCACGGCGCGGCCGGGTCGTCGTGGAGCAGCCGCAACGCCCGGGCCGCGACCGGGTCCGTCCGGCCGCGGTACCAGCCGGGGGCGGCGCACTCCGGCCGTGTCAGCCAGGCCCGCAGGCCCGCGACGAGGACGACGTCGAGCAGCCGGTCGACGACGGCGTCCTGGCCCGGGGCGTCGCGCGCGGTCTCGGCCGCGAGCAGGGCCAGGGCGCCGGTGTCCCAGTCCTCGCGCGGCAGCACGGTGAGGTGGGGGAGGACGTCGAGCGCCGCCGCGCCGACGTCGCCGGCCGTCTCGTACGTGCCGACGACCATGGCGACACCGGCGTCGAGCCGGGTGCCCCAGGCCCGGACGCCGAGGTCGAGGTCGTGGCAGAGCGGGTCGCCGTCCAGGTCGGTGCTCACGTTGCCCGGCCCGATCACGGTCGTCGGACGCCGGTCCGGGGTGTCGGCGAGGGTCCACGGCCGCGGGCCGCGGGCCAGCACGAGGCCGCCCGGGTCCACCCGCAGGGTGCGGCCGTCGTCGTCCCGGGCCCAGGCCGTGCCGCGCAGCAGCGCCACGACGCAGAGCGCGGCGCCGTCCGCGACCCGGATCCCGAACGGCGGGTCGACGTGCGCGCGCAGCACCGCCGCCCGGCGGGCCCGCGGGCCGTCGAGCAGTGCCTCGAGGGCGTCCATGCGGTCCACGGTAGGTGCCGGACCCGTGCCCGGAGAAGGTCGTGTGAGACGAATGCGTATCCGTCTGCGACGCCGCATCATGGATCGTCTCGACCGTGCCGCGCAGAGTGGGCGCATGGACCTCCTTCGCAGGCTCGTCCTGCTCTTCTGCGCCGTCGGCTCCGGGCTCGTCGCCGGGCTGCTGTTCGCCTACGCGGTCTCGGTGATGCCGGCCCTCGCCCGGGTCGACGACCGGTCGTTCGTCGAGGTGATGCAGCGCGTCAACGTCGCGATCCTCAACGGTTGGTTCCTCGTCCCGTTCGTCGGCGTGCTCGCCGGCGGCCTCCTCGCGGTCGCCCTCCACCTGCCCGCCGCCGGGCGCCCCGCGCTGCCCTGGGCCGCCGCCGGCCTCGCCCTCTACGTCGCGACGCTCGCCGTCACCGGCCTGGTCAACGTGCCCCTCAACGACGCGCTCGCCGCGGCGGGGGAGCCGGCCGCGCTCGCCGACCCGGCCGCCGTCCGGGCCGCCTTCGAGACCCGCTGGGTGACCTGGAACGTCGTCCGCACGCTGACCGCGACCGGCGCCCTCGCCTGCTTCGCGTGGGCAGGCGGCATCGTCGGCTGACCGCTCTCGGTGACGTGCTCCGATGACCTGCTGCCGCGATGTTTGCTCTGCCCTCACTTGTGAGGGTGGGCCCGCCCGGCGCCTGCTCTGCCCTCACAGGTGAGGGTGCGGTGACGGGCGTGCGCCACAGCTTCGTCGTTGCTCCGCGACACGCGGCGAGCGCACCGGGGAGTCGTCAGGTGACGACGAACCTGTGGCGCGGACACCCTCACAAGTGAGGGCAGAGCAAAGCCTCCGGTACGGCACGTCTGGCCGGCGGTCGGGATCGGGCACCGGTGCGCCGCGCGCGTGCGCGGCGGTTACCCTGGAACGGCAGTTCCGGCGTCCGCGGGTGAGCGCCGCCGCGGGCCGCCGAGAGCACCGATGTCACCGATCGCCGTCCACCGGAAGGGTCGTCACGACCATGCCCGTCGAGTCCGTCTTCGACCGGCTCGAGCTGCTCCTGCCGCTCGTGAGCAAGCCGATCCAGTACGTCGGCGGTGAGCTGAACAGCCAGGTCAAGGACTGGGACGTCGCCGGTGACGCGACCGTCCGCTGGGCCCTCATGTACCCGGACGCGTACGAGGTCGGGCTGCCCAACCAGGGCGTCATGATCCTGTACGAGGTCCTCAACGAGCGGCCCGACGCCCTCGCCGAACGGACGTACGCGGTGTGGCCGGACATGGAGAAGCTCATGCGGGAGAACGCCGTCCCGCAGTTCACCGTCGACGGGCACCGCCCCGTCGGCGCGTTCGACGTCCTCGGGATGTCGTTCTCCACCGAGCTCGGCTACACGAACATGCTCACGGCGCTCGACCTGGCCGGCATCCCGCTGCTCGCGAAGGACCGCGACGAGTCGCACCCGATCGTCCTGGCCGGCGGGCACGCGGCGTTCAACCCCGAGCCGATCGCGGACTTCCTCGACGCGGCGGTCGTCGGGGACGGCGAGCAGGCCGTCCTCACGATGACCGACGTCATCACCGCGTGGAAGCGCGAGGGCCGCCCGGGCGGGCGCGAGGAGCTGCTCCTGCGGCTGGCGAACACCGGCGGCATCTACGTGCCGCGGTTCTACGACGTCGACTACCTGCCCGACGGCCGGATCCAGCGGGTCGCGCCGAACCGGCCTGGCGTGCCGTACCGGGTGCACAAGCACACCGTCATGGACCTCGACGAGTGGCCGTACCCGAAGCAGCCGCTCGTGCCGCTCGCCGAGAGCGTCCACGAGCGGATGAGCGTCGAGATCTTCCGCGGCTGCACCCGCGGCTGCCGGTTCTGCCAGGCCGGGATGATCACCCGACCGGTCCGTGAGCGGTCCCTGCAGGGGATCGGGCAGATGGTCGAGAAGGGCCTGGCCGCAACGGGTTTCGAGGAGGTCGGGCTGCTCAGCCTGTCGAGCGCCGACCACTCCGAGATCGGCGACCTCGCCAAGCAGCTCGCCGACCGCTACGAGGGCACGAACACCGGCCTCTCGCTGCCGAGCACCCGGGTCGACGCGTTCAACATCGACCTCGCGAACGAGCTGTCCCGCAACGGACGCCGCTCCGGTCTCACGTTCGCCCCCGAGGGCGGCAGCGAGCGGATCCGCAAGGTCATCAACAAGATGGTCACCGAGGACGACCTCGTCCGGACCGTCTCCGCGGCCTACGGCAACGGCTGGCGCCAGGTGAAGCTCTACTTCATGTGCGGCCTGCCGACCGAGACCGACGAGGACGTCCTGCAGATCGCCGAGCTCGCCAAGCGGGTCATCGCGACCGGGCGTGAGGTCTCCGGCAGCCGGGACATCCGCTGCACCGTGAGCATCGGCGGCTTCGTGCCGAAGCCGCACACCCCGTTCCAGTGGGCCGCCCAGGAGCACCACGAGGTCGTCGACGCCCGGCTCGCCAAGCTGCGCGACGCGATCCGCTCGGACCGCCAGTACGCCAAGGCGATCGGCTTCCGGTACCACGACGGCAAGCCGGGGGCGATCGAGGGCCTGCTCTCGCGCGGCGACCGGCGCGTCGGCAAGGTCATCCGCGCGGTGTGGGAGGACGGCGGCCGGTTCGACGGCTGGAGCGAGCACTTCTCCTACGAGCGCTGGGAGCGCTGCGCCCAGATGGCGCTCGCCGACGAGCCGGTCGACCTCGGCTGGTACACCACGCGCGAGCGCGAGTTCACCGAGGTGCTCCCGTGGGACCACATCGACTCGGGCCTCGACAAGGACTGGCTCTGGGAGGACTGGCAGGACGCCGTCACCGGTGTCGAGGTCGAGGACTGCCGCTGGACGCCGTGCTTCGACTGCGGGGTCTGCCCGCAGATGGGCACGGAGATCCAGATCGGCCCGACCGGCCGCCAGCTGCTCCCGCTCAGCGTCGCCCCGCCGACCGGCGTCCCGGTGGCCTGACCGGACGGCTGACCGGCTGACCGGACGGCAGCGCGTCCGGCTGTCCGGTCAGCCGACAGGGGTCAGCGCAGCGGCTCGACGTCCGCGACGACGATGGCGACCGGGCTGGCGTCCGACGGGAGCCTCGCGGTCCACGTCGTCCCCTCCCGGTCGGCGCAGATCGTCGTGCCGGCGGCCGCGCTGAGGCAGTTGAGGTTGAGGACGCGCGGGTCGCCGATCCGGATGACGACCGGGTCGGCGCTCTCGGACGACGCCCGGCTGGTGAACGACGGGACGCCGATGGTCCGGCGGATCGAGCCCGCCCCGTTGAGGTTCACGAACGTCCCGGACACCCGGTAGCGCAGGACGACCCGGGTGACCTGCTGGCCGGCGGGCGGGATGGCGAACCAGCCCCCGGCCTCCTGCCGAGGCCGGACGGCGCGGTCGTCGAGCTCGACCTGGAGGTCCTCGACGACGGGCTTGAAGCCGGTCAGCGTCGTGCCCCAGGAGGCGACGTCCGGCAGCACCAGGGAGACGCTCGGGCGGGCGGCCGAGAAGACGGCCCGCTCGTAGACGTCGATGTGCTGGAGGTCGCGGTCGATCGCGACGGTGACGTCGGTGCCGGGCGCGTCGATGCCGGGGCCGGTCGACGGGATGCCGGGCGGGACGAGGACCGGACCGTCGCGCCACGGCATCGGGGTCGTGGACACCGCGGGCGCGGGTGCCGACGAGGGGGCCGGCGGGACGGGCGCGGACGACGTCGCCACCGGCGCGGAGGATCCCGTCGCCGAGGGGCTCGGGGCCTGTGCGGACGCGGTCGGCGACGGGTCGGCGACGACCGCTCCGCCGCCCCCGCGGGTCAGGAGGAACGTGCCGGCGAGCGCCACGACGGCGAGCGCCGCGACGAGCAGCAGCAGGCCGCGACGGCGTCGCCCGCCGGTCGCCGGCGGCTCGTCGGCCGGCCGGTTCGGGGGAGTGGTGTCGTCGAGCGTGCGGCGCAGGGCGTCGAGCGCCTCCCGGAGCTCGTTGGTCTGCGCCTCCTTGTCGGCCAGCGACCGGCGCAGCTCGGCGGTGCCCTCCGACGAGGACGCGTTGCGCTGCCGGATCGCGGCGAGCGAGAGCCCGAAGGACGGGGTGCGGGCCGAGGACGGCCGGGGGAGCCGGGAGCGGCGGCCCGTCGGCTCGGCCTCGGCGACCTCGGCCGCGGACGGGGGCACGGTCTCGGGGACCGGCTGCGGCGCCGTCACGGGGACGGCGGGGCCGCCCGTCGCGGTCAGGTCGTGCGCCTCGGCCGTCGCGGCGGCGTCGACCGCCCCGGCCTCGGCGGGGGTGGCCCCCGTCGGGCTGGTGACGGTGTCGGCGGCGCGCTGAGCGCCGTCGCGGTGTGCCATCGATCATCCTCCTGGCCCGGCGATGACCCAGCTCGTGCAGATCGGAGCTGACTGCTTCCCCGTGGTCCGAATAGCTCTTCTCGTGCTCAGGACCTGTCCCCGTGCGGCCCTCGATTCCGCTCGCGCGTACAGGTTAACCCCAGAAGTGTCACGCACCGTGTGATCGACGCAATCCCTCCCGCACGGTCGCGACACGACTGACTACGCTGCGCACTTCCGACCACGTTCGGGGGCTCCGAGCACTAGGGTTCGTGACGATCAGTGCTGAAGCGGAGGGTGTCATGTCGGGCGGTTGGGTACGGCGGTTGCTGGCAGTCGTCGCAGTGGCGCTCATGGCGTCCGGTGCGACGATGGCGGCGGCGTCGACCGCGCGCGCGGCGGGGTCCACGGGCACGGTCTACGTCGTCCACGCGGTCGTCGAGGAGACCGTCGACATCTTCGTCGACGGCGAGAACGTCTGCCCCGACGCCGCCCCCAAGACGGTGGTCGGCCCGCTGAAGCTCGAGGCCGGCTCGCACGAGCTCCAGGTCAAGCAGGACGGCAAGACGCTGCTCACCACGAAGTTCACGGTCAAGGCCGGTGGGAGCACCGACGTCGTCGTCCACCCGAACGCCGACACGTCCGGCACGCTCGCGGCGACGGTCTTCCCGAACAACGTGAAGCCGATCGGTCGCGGCAAGGCCCGGATCGTCGTCACGCACGTCGCGCTCGCACCGCCGGCCGACATCCGGATCGACGGCAAGGCCGCCTTCCGGAACGTCGCGAGCGGCGAGTCGCTGTGGCTCGACGTCCCGGCGAAGACGTACAAGGTCGACATCGTCCCCACGACCGGCGGCCCCGCGATCCTGGAGCCCGTGTCGCTCTCGCTCCCCGCGGGCAAGCTGACCCGCGTCTTCGCCATCGGCGACCCGGCCAAGGGCACGATGGACGCGGTCGTCCAGAAGCTCGACCTCTCGGTCGTCGGCGCCGCGGCACCCACGAGCGTCCAGACCGGCACCGGCGGCCAGGCCGCCGGCCTGTTCGCCGACCAGGGCCTGCTGTCGCCCACCGGCTCGGCGGTCGTCGCGCTGGTCGGCATGGTGCTGCTCGCGGCGTCCCGCGTCGGCCGCGGCCGGGCGGCCGAGGCCGGCATGGGGAGCCGGCACGCCCGCTGAGCCGGGTCGACCGTGACCGGCACGTCCCGCGCCCTCCTCGCCGTCGGCGGGTACGGCGTCACGCTGCTCGCGACCGGCGCAGCGGTCCTGCTCGCGCCCGCAGGCGCCCCGGCGGCCGACAGCGGCGTGGCCCTGCCGACCCGCACCGTGAGCGCCGCCCCGGTCGTCGCACCGTCCGTCGGGCCGTCGTCCACGCTCGTACCCGCGCCGTCCGCGTCCGGGCCGGTGCCCGAGGCCTCCCAGGGCCGTGACGCCGCCGCCCGGGCCGCCTTCCGCCCGACCGGCCTCGCGCTGTGGAGCGGCCGCGGCGCCCCCGTCGTCCCGGCGGGCGTGCGCAGCGACGGCTCGCTCGTCGTCCCGGACGACCCGGCCGTCGTCGGCTGGTGGACCGGTGGTGCGCAGGCGGGGGAGGCCTTCGGCCACGTCGTCATCGCGGGCCACATCGACGACGCCCGCCTCGGCATCGGGATCCTCGCCGAGCTGACCCGGGCGAAGAAGGACCAGGTCGTCACGCTGACGGACGGCGGCCAGAAGGTCCGCTACCGGGTCGTCTCCACGCGGCAGATCAAGAAGGCCGACCTCGCGAAGGACCCGACGATCTTCGCCCAGGACGCCCAGCACCGGCTCGTCCTCATCACCTGCGGCGGCCGCTTCGACCCCGTCGCCCACCGCTACGACGACAACCTCGTCGTCGAGGCGGTCCCGGTCTGACCCCGGCCCGGGGCACGGGCCGCTCCTGCCCGCCCCTAGGCTGACCTCTCGTGGCTCGAACCCCTGACGGACCGCCGCCGCCCCCCGTGGTGCAGCGGCTGCGGCTGCGCTTCACCAAGCGCGGCCGGCTGCGGTTCACCAGCCACCGGGACTTCCAGCGCGCGCTCGAGCGGGCCGTCCGCCGGGCCGGTGTCCCGGTGGCGTACTCGGCCGGCTTCAACCCGCACCCGAAGATCTCCTACGCGGGAGCGGCCCCGACCGGGGCGGCGAGCGAGGCCGAGTACCTCGAGATCGCACTGAGCACGAAGGTCGAGCCGGACGCCCTGCGCGCCGCGCTCGACGAGGCGCTGCCCACCGGCCTGGACGTCGTCGAGGTCGTCGAGACCGCCGGCGGGGCGCTCGCCGACCGGCTCGTCGCCTCGGAGTGGATCGTCGAGCTGCCCGGGGTGACCCCCGAGGAGGCCGCCGGGGCGGTCGTCACGTTCCTCGCGGCCGACCGCGTGGAGGTGACGAGGCTCACGAAGAACGGCAACCGGACCTTCGACGCACGCGGCGCGGTGGTCCGGCTGGGGGTCGTCGACACGCTGCCGGACCTGCTCGTGCGCGCCGGGGCTCAAGTCCCCCCACCCCCCTGTGCGATACTCAACCTGGTTGTACGGCACACCACACCTGCCGTTCGACCCGACGACGTCCTCGCCGCCCTCCGGTCGCAGGCCCTCCTCGCGCCGCCGTCTCCGCCTCGGATGACGCGGCTGGCGCAGGGGCCGCTCGACGAGGCGGACGGCACGGTGGCCGATCCTCTGACCGCCGACAGGAACGCCGCCGGCGCCTGAACCGAGCCGCGCCGCACTGACGCCAGCGCGATCGACACGGCGAATACGTGACGACTTCCGTCACGCCGAGCCCGGCGTGACGAACCAGACGACCGCCCCGTGCGGTGCCGAGGGGTGTGGCTCTGCACCCGGGGCCGAACGGGAGCACCCCGTGTCGCTCGACGACGAGCCCACCGGCACCACCGAGACGTCCGGCACCGACACCGCGTCGGAGACCGCGACCACCCCTGCCCCGGCGACGAGGACCCGCCGCCGCGCGGCGTCCCGGCCCGCGGGGCCGCCCGCGGCCCCCGAGGGCGAGGAGACCCCCGCCGCCGAGGCCCCTGCGGAGGAGAAGCCCGTCATCGAGCCGTCCGGCACGTAGACGAGGTAGCGGCCGGG
>NZ_MWLL01000126.1 GCF_002198675.1 Kineosporia sp. R_H_3
AGGCGGGAGGTGTTGCGGGGCAGGGGGTTCAGTCGCCGACGCCGCGGGCGGCGAGGGCCTCGCCGAGGCGGTCGGCGTAGCGGACGCTGCGGATGACGAGCGGGACGGCGAAGGCCCGGGCGCTGCGCTCGACGCCTCGGGCCCGGCGGGCGTCGACGACGTCCTGGGCGAGGCCGCTGACGACGGGGATCGCCCGGATCGTCAGGGCGAGCACGAGGCCGGCCCGCTCCGGGTCGACACCGACCCGGCGGAACGGTCGCAGGCCGGCGACGAGGGCGTCGAGCAGTGCCTGCGTCGGGGTCGTCAGCAGCACCAGGCCGGCGAGCAGGGCCGCGACAAGGATCGAGCCGACGACGACGAGCGCCGTGACCGGGCCGGCGCTCCAGACCTGGAACGCCGCGAGGACGAGCAGCACCCAGCGCAACGGCCGTGCCTGGGCGAGCAGCGGCCGGACGCCGACCCGCGCGACCGCGGCGAGCACCGCGAGCAGGGCCGCCCCCGCGGCGACGCCGAGCGGGGAGCGGACGACGGCCAGCACGAGGAGCAGGCCCGCGAGCCCGAGGAGCTTGCCGCCGGCCGGGGCGCGGTGCAGCGGCGAGGTGCCCGGCCGGTAGGTGCCGAGCACGCCGGCGCCGGGCCGGCTCACGACGCGTCCACGAGCCGGCGGTAGGCCGCGACGGCCGGGCCCGGCGCGTCGTCCGCGACGACCCGCCCCTCGTCGACGACGAGCACCCGGTCGAACCCGGTGAGCAGGTCGAGGTCGTGCGTCACGAGCACGACCTGCTGCGGCAGGCTCGCGAGCAGGTCGGCGACCCGGCGGGTGTTGCGCAGGTCGAGCAGCGTCGTCGGCTCGTCGCAGACGAGGACGTCCGGCTCCGTGACGAGCACCGACGTCAGCGCGAGGAGCTGCTTCTGGCCGCCGGAGAGCAGGTGGCACGGGTGGTCGGCGTGCCCGCCGAGGCCGAAGCGGTCGAGCGCGGCCCCGACCCGGGCGGCGACCTCCGCCTTGCCGGACCCGCTGCGGCGCAACGAGAACGCGACGTCCTCGGCGACGGTCGGCATGACGATCTGGGCGTCGGGGTCGGTGAAGACGAAGCCGACCCGGCGCCGGACCGCGCCGCCCTCACGGGCGGTGTCGAGCCCGTCGTAGGTGACCCTGCCCCGGCTCGGCACGACGAGGCCGTTGAGCAGCCGGGCCAGCGTCGACTTGCCCGAGCCGTTCGCGCCGACGAACCCGATCCGTTGCTCCGCGAGCACGAGGTCGACGTCGCGCAGGACGACGCGGTCGCCGTACCGGTGCTCGACCCCGTCGAGGACGAAACCCCCGCCCATCAGCCGACCCGCTCGACGAGGACGGCGATGCCCTGCCCCCCGCCGACCGCGCACGTGGCGATCCCGAGGTCGCCCGCGCGGGCGGCCGGGTCGCGGACCAGCCGGGCGAAGAGCCGGACGACGAGCAGCGCGCCGGAGGCACCCCACGGGTGCCCGAGCGCGATCGCCCCGCCGTCCGGGCAGACCCGCTCCGCGTCGGCCCCGAACGGGTCCAGGCCGAGGGCGTCGGTGCAGGCGAGCACCTGCCCGGCGAACGCTTCGGTCACCTCGAGCACCGCGACCTCGTCGAGCCGGCGGCCGGCCCGCGCGAGCACGGCGCGGACGGCGGGGACCGGGCCGATCCCGGGCAGCGCCGGGTCGACCCCGACGACCGCGGCCGCCAGCACGCGCAGCCCGGGGACGCCGGCCGCCGCGCGGGCCGCCTCCGGGACGAGGGCCACGGCCGCGGCGCCGTCGTTGATGCCGCACGAGTTGCCCGCGGTCGCCGTCCCGCCGGCGGTGAACGCGGGCCGCAGCCGGGCCAGCACCCGGGCGTCGACGCGGCGCGGCCGCTCGTCGGCGGCCACCCCGCCGACGGGCACGGTCTCGGCGTCGAAGACGCCCCGCGCGCGGGCGGCGAGCGCGCGGTCGTGGCTGCGGACGGCGTACGCGTCCTGCCGGGGCCGGTCCACCCCGGTCGCGGCGGCGAGGGCGTCGGCCGCCGCACCCATCTCCGGGTCGGCGAACCCGGGAGGGGCGAAGGGGGCCCGGGTGTAGGCCCGGGGCGGCTGCGTCGGGCCGGCCGGCCGGGCGAGCCGCCACGGCATCGTGCTCGCGCTCTCGACCCCGCCGGCGAGCACCAGCGTGCCCTCACCGGCCGCGACGGCCTGCGCCCCGAGCCGCACCGCCTCCAGCCCGGAGCCGCACTGCCGGTCGACGGTCACGCCGGGGACGCCGGTGCCGAGCCCGGCCGCGAGCGCCGCGACCCGGGCGACGTCGCCGCCCGGCCCGCAGCAGTTGCCGAGCACGACGTCGTCGACGGCGACGGACCCCTCGGGCCCCCGCAGGCCCAGTGCCGTGACGTCCTCGACGAGCGCGGCGAGGACGGGTGCCGCGAGCCCGGTGACGTCGAGCCGTGCGAGCGAGCGGCCGGCTGTGCCGACCGGGGTGCGGCGGGCCGCGACGACGACGGGCTGGTTCGCTTCCACGGCCGGTGCGGTCAGCGGACGGGCGGCCGTGGCGCGCCGACCCGGCCCGGACGGCTCGTGCCGCGGCCGCCGCCCCGGCCGGCCCGGGTGACGACCTCGCGCAGCGCCGCGCGGGCCACCTTGCCGCCCGTGGTCCGGGGCAGCTCGGAGAGGACGACGTAGCGCACCGGGCGGGCCGCGGGCGGCAGCGCCCGGCGGGCGGCCTCGCGCAGCGCCGGCACCGGGTCGGTGCCGGGCTCGGCCTGGACGGCGAGCACGACCCGCTCGCCGAGGCGGGCGTGCGGCTCGCCGACGCAGGCGACCTCGGCGACCCCGGGGACGTCCCGGAGGGCGGCCTCGACGTCCGCGGCGACGACCGTGTGGCCCCCGACGGTCACGGCGTCCCCGGCCCGGCCGGCGACCTCGAGCCGGCCGTGCGTCGTCCGGCCGCGGTCGCCGACCGTGCACCAGCCGTCGGCGTCCCGGCGCAGCGGCCCCGCGTCGTCCGGGTCGAGGTACCCGAGCGCGACGTAGGGCGACCGGACGTGGACGAGGCCGTCCCGCACCTCGACCTCGGCGCCCGGGAAGGGCCGCAGCCCGGCGCCGTCGGCGTCCACGGCGACGAAGGAGAGCTCGGCGGCGCCGTAGTACTCCACGAGCCGCAGCCCGGCCGCGCGCGCCCGGTCCCGCAGCCGCTGCGGGGTCGCGGCGCCGGCGACGACCGCGGTGCGCAGCGCGGGGAGCATCCCGGCGTCGTGCGCCTCGAGGACGTCCGCGAGGACGGCCGGCACGCACTGGACGACCGTGGCCCGGGCGACCGCCGGCCCGCACGCGCCGACCCCGCGCCAGCGACCGGTCGCGAGCAGCGGGAGCCCGGTGCCGAGCGCGTGCCAGGCGGCGAAGAGGGTGAGCGTCGCCGAGAGCGCCCCGGGGGCCCAGACGACGTCGTCGGGCCCGAGCCCGACGACGCGGGTGAACGGCTCGAGGCTCGCGTCCCAGGAGCGCTCGGTGCGGACGACGGCCCGCGGGCGGGCGCTGCTGCCGGAGGTCTGGACGACGAGCAGCGGCCCGTCGGTTCCGGGTTCGAGCCGGTCGGCGGCCGCGACGAGCGCGTCGACCGCGGCGTCGTCGAGGTCGGCGTCGACGACGACCGGCACGGCGCCGCCCGCGGCGCGGACGGCGAGCAGCGTCGTGAGGGTCGCCAGCGGGTCGCCCGCGCGGACCGAGACCCCGCCGGCGAGCCGGACGCCGGCCCCGCCGGCGGGCGGCAGCGCGGCCGCGACCGCCGCGGCGAGGTCGGCCCGGGTGAGCCAGGTCGCGCCGTCGACGCACAGGACGTCGTCGGCAGGCGGCTCCGTCCGGTGCGGGGCGGTGTCCGTGAGGGCCTCGGTGCCGGTCAGCGGGAGGCCTCCGTGCCGGCGCCGACGGCGGCGCGCCGCGACGGCACGACGCCGGGGTAGCCGCGCAGCACCGCGAGCGTGACGACGGTCGCGACCGCGACCTTCACGCCGTCCCCGGGGAGGAACACCAGCGACGCGGCGAACGCCTTCGCCCAGGTCAGCCCGCCCACGAGGACCAGGCCGGGGATGCCGAGCAGGTAGACCGCCCCGATCCCGCCGACCACGTTCGCGGCGGCGACCTGCGCCGGGACGACCCGCCCGGGCACCCGCCGCTCGACGACCCAGCCGACGACGAACGCGCCGAGCACCCAGCCCAGGAGGAACCCGACGCTCGGACCGACGAAGACGGCGGGCCCGCCGCGCCCGCCGGACAGCAGCGGCAGCCCGACGGCGGTGAGCACGAGGAACGTCACGACGGCGAGCGCCCCCCGCCGCGAGCCGAGGATCGAGCCCGCGAGCATCACGCCGAGCGTCTGGGCCGTGACCGGCACGCTGCCGCCGAAGAGGTACAGCGGCGGCGCGAGGCCGAGCGCCGCGATGACCGCCGCGAAGACGGCGACGAGCGCGAGGTCCCGGGTCGAGGAGCGGTTCACGCCGGTCAGCCTAACGACCGGGCACGCGCCGACGTCCCGCCGTCCGTGTCACGGACCTCACCCGGAGCACCCGGGTCGCTCTACTGGAACGTGTTGCAGGAGTCGATGTCGCCGGACCGGTAGCCGGTGAGGAACCAGGTGCGGCGCTGCTCGGCGGAGCCGTGGGTCCAGCCCTCCGGGTCGACCCGGCCCTGCACCTTCTGCTGGATCCGGTCGTCGCCGACCGCCTGGGCGGCGTTGACCGCCTCGGCGATGTTGTCCTCGCTGAGCTTGATGCCGTTCTCGGCGCGCTTGTCCGCGAGGTTCGCCCACACCCCGGCGTAGCAGTCGGCCTGGAGCTCGAGGGCGATCGAGTAGGCGTTGGCGTTCGACGGGTCGCGCTGCTGGGCGGCGCGGACCTTGGGCTCGGTGCCGAGGATCGTCTGCAGGTGGTGGCCGTACTCGTGGGCGGCGATGTAGCCCTGCGCGAACGTGCCCTGGGCGCCGAACTGCTGCTGGAGCTGCTCGAGGAAGCCCAGCTCGAAGAAGATCTCCTGGTCGGGCGGGCAGTAGAACGGCCCGACCTGGGCGGACGCCGCCCCGCAGCCGGTCGTCGTCTGGCCGGTGAAGAACGCGAGCCGCGGGGTCTGGAACGACAGGCCGCGGCGCTGGAACTCGTCGGACCAGACGTCGTCCGCGACGTTGACGACCTTGATGAGCCGGCAGTCGGTGTACTTGTCGATGGCGCCGTCGGTGTTGCAGCGGGCCCGGAGCTCCTCGGCGGTCTCGCCCTGGACCTGCCCCGGCGCCTGGTCGCCCTGGGCCGCCGGCAGCTGGAGCTGCCCGGGGTCGCCGCCGAGCAGGGCGACGATCACGTAGATGATGAGGCCGACGACCCCGGCGCCGCCGCCGATCGCCACGCCGCCGCCCACGCCACGGCCCCGGCGGTCGTCCACGCCGGACACGTCGACCCGCTGGTCGTCGAACTCGATACCCACGCGGCGAACTGTAGGGCAGGCCCGCCTACCATGGCAGGGTCACGTGATCCCCGCTGTCTGGAGCCTCGCCCGTCATGATCGTCGCCCACGACGTCGAGCTCCGGGTCGGAGCCCGGGTCCTCATGGAGCACGCGACCTTCCGGGTCGCGCCCGGGGACCGGGTCGGCCTCGTCGGCCGCAACGGTGCCGGCAAGACCACCCTGACCAAGATCCTCGCCGGTGAGGGGCAGCCGGCGTCCGGCACGATCACCCGCACCGGCGACATCGGCTACCTCCCGCAGGACCCCCGGACCGGCGACCTCGAGCAGCTCGCCCGCGACCGGGTGCTGTCGGCCCGCGGCCTCGACGAGGTCATCCGGAAGATGCGGGAGACCGAGGGCGCGATGGCCAGCGCCGACGACGGGCGCCGGGACACCGCGATGGCCCGGTACAGCCGGCTCGAGGCGGAGTTCACCGCGCGCGGCGGGTACGCGGCGGAGAGCGAGGCGGCGACGATCTGCGCGAGCCTCGGCCTGCCCGACCGGGTGCTCGGGCAGGAGCTCGGCACGCTCTCGGGCGGTCAGCGCCGGCGCGTCGAGCTCGCCCGGATCCTCTTCTCCGGGGCGCAGACCCTGCTGCTCGACGAGCCGACGAACCACCTCGACGCCGACTCGATCGGCTGGCTGCGGGACTTCCTGCGGGTCTGGGCCGGCGGGCTCGTCGTCATCAGCCACGACGTCGGCCTGCTCGACGTCGTCGTCAACAAGGTGTTCTTCCTCGACGCGAACCGCTCGGTCGTCGACGTCTACAACGTCGGCTGGAAGACCTACCTCGAGCAGCGCGAGCAGGACGAGCGCCGGCGCAAGCGCGAGCGGGCGAACGCCGAGAAGAAGGCCTCGGCGCTCATGGCCCAGGCCGACAAGATGCGGGCGAAGGCGACGAAGGCCACGGCCGCCCAGAACATGGCCAAGCGCGCCGAGCGGCTGCTCTCCGGTCTCGAGGGCGAGCGCCGGGTCGAGCGTGTGGCGAAGCTGCGGTTCCCCGAACCGGCGCCGTGCGGCCGGACGCCGCTCACGGCGAGCGGGCTGTCGAAGTCGTACGGCAGCACCGAGGTGTTCGCCGACGTCGACCTCGCGATCGACCGGGGGAGCCGGGTCGTCGTCCTCGGGCTCAACGGTGCCGGCAAGACGACCCTGCTGCGGCTGCTCGGCGGCGTGGAGACCCCGGACACCGGTGAGGTCCAGCCGGGCCACGGGCTGCGGCTCGGCTACTACGCGCAGGAGCACGAGACGCTGGACGTCGACCGGACGGTCCTGGAGAACATGCGGACGGCGGCCCCCGAGCTCGGGGACACCGGCGTCCGCAGCGTCCTGGGCTCGTTCCTGTTCACCGGTGACGACGTCGACAAGCCCGCCGGGGTGCTGTCCGGCGGGGAGAAGACCCGGCTCGCGCTGGCGACCCTCGTCGTCTCGGGCGCGAACGTCCTGCTCCTCGACGAGCCCACGAACAACCTCGACCCGGCGAGCCGGGCCGAGGTGCTCGACGCGCTGCGGCACTACGCCGGAGCCGTCGTCCTCGTGACGCACGACGAGGGCGCCGTCGAGGCCCTCCAGCCGGAACGGGTCGTCCTCCTGCCGGACGGCGACGAGGACCTCTGGAACGCCGAGTACCTGGACCTCGTCGCGCTGGCGTGACGGCCCGGGGCAGCCGTCGGCACGCCCGGACCGAGCGCCTGCCCTACCCCGCCGCGCCCCTGCCGAAACCGTTGTGCGCGTTACGGTTCGGCATCGCCGGGCCGGTCGTCGCCGGCCCGCATCGGCCGACCGGGGGATCTTGCGGCGGGGCGGGACGTTTCATGGTCACCACGTGGCGGATCCATGTCACAGTTAGACACGAACCCGCCACGTAGAGGTCATGTCGAGTGGAAGTCGACATCTCGGCGTGGCAAGTTCGCAGACGTGGACCTTCGTCGGCAGACTGCTGTCTGCGGACAAGGGTCCGAGTCGTCCCACCGGTCCGGGATGTCGTGTCGAGTCGCGGACCGTGGTCACTCGATCAACGATGGTCGGGTAGCTCATCGCCGAGGAGGAACAGTGGCCGACACTGTCAAGAAGGGCGCCCGCATCACGGGTGCCGACCGCACGAAGCTCGCTGGCGAGCTGACGAAGAAGTACAGCCAGGGCGCCAGCATCCGAGCCCTCGCGGAGGAGACGGGGCGGTCCTACGGGTTCGTCCACCGGATCCTCACCGAGAACGACGTCCCGCTGCGCAGCCGCGGCGGCGCGACCCGGGGCAAGGCCAAGCGCTGACCGTCCCGGTCGACCGCTCCCGGCCGACCGGCCAGGCGCCGCACCACCGGGTCGCGGCACCACGGACCTGGTCCGCCAGGTCGCAGCAGAACTGCGCACGACCGACCACCGCACGTCCACAGGGGCGACAGGCCCGCCGTACCACCGACCCTTCCCCGCGCGTCAGGTGTCACCGCCCCGCCGAACCGGGTCCCGGCTCCAGCCCCAGGGCCGCAGCACCCGGTTCCCGCCCTGTCCGGGCCAACGGCAGGGGCGGGCCTCCCACCGACGCCGCACAGCACGCACCGACAGCAGGGACCGACAGCAGGTCCACCGGCCGCCCGACCGGGCGGCGCACGGGGCAGACCCGGCGCCGACCGGCCGGGCGGTGTCGTCTCCCGCGCCGCCGCGACCGGTAGCGTCGCCCCCGGGAAGCATCGCCGCCCCGCACGCGTTGGCGGCAGGGCGGAGCCGAGCACCTCTCGGCCCGACGGTCGACAGGAGCAGCACAGCCGATGGCAGGGCACCAGGCCTGGGTCGCGATCCGTTCGTACTCGCGGGACCCGAAGGTGGCGGACCGCAAGCTGGCCCCCGGGACGTGGCGGCGGATCCTCTCCTACGCGCGCCCGTACCGCCGGCTCATCACGGTCTTCCTCGGGCTCGTCGTCCTCGACGCCGTGTTCGTCGTCGTCACCCCGCTGCTCTTCCGCAAGATCGTCGACGACGGCGTGAGCGTCGGGGACCGGCGGCTCGTCGTCACCGTCGCGCTCGTCGTCGCCGGGCTGGCCGTCCTCGACGCCCTCGCCGGTCTCGTGCAGCGCTGGATGTCGAGCCGGATCGGCGAGGGGCTCATCTACGACCTGCGGACGCAGGTCTTCGGGCACGTCCTGCGCCAGCCCATCGCGTTCTTCACCAGGGCCCAGACCGGGGCCCTCGTCTCGCGGCTGAACAACGACGTCATCGGTGCCCAGCAGGCGTTCACGTCGACGCTGTCCGGCGTGGTCTCGAACGTCGTCTCGCTCGTCCTCGTCACGGTCGCGATGCTCGTCCTCTCCTGGCCCATCACGCTCGCGGCGCTGCTCCTCCTGCCGGTGTTCCTGCTGCCCGCGCGCCGGGTCGGCCGCCGGCTGCAGACCCTGACGCGGGAGTCGATGCAGCTCAACGCCGAGCTCGGGTCCCGGATGACCGAGCGGTTCAACGTCGCCGGCGCCCTGCTCGTCAAGCTCTTCGGCACGGTGGGCACCGAGGACGCCGAGTTCTCCCGCCGGGCCGGGCGGGTCCGCGACATCGGCGTGAAGATCGCCATGAGCAACCGGGTGTTCTTCACCTCGCTGACCCTCGTGGCCTCGCTCGCGACCGCGATCGTCTACGGCGTCGGGGGCGTGCTCGCGATCGGCGGCACGCTGTCCGTCGGCACGCTCATCGCGCTGGCGGCCCTGCTCGGTCGGCTCTACGGGCCGCTCACCGCCCTGTCGAACGTGCGGATCGACGTCATGACGGCCCTCGTGAGCTTCGAGCGGGTCTTCGAGGTGCTCGACCTGCCGCCGCTCGTCACCGAGAAGCCGGGGGCGGCGACGCTGCCCAAGGGCCCGCTCGCCGTGGAGCTGCGGGACGTCCGGTTCGGCTACCCGGGGGCGGACGAGGTGTCGCTGGCCTCGCTCGAGCAGGTCGCCGTCCCCGACCGCGGCCGCGGCGAGGAGGTCCTCCACGGCCTCTCGCTTCGCGCCGAGGCCGGGCAGCTCGTCGCCCTCGTCGGGCCGAGCGGCGCCGGCAAGACGACCATCACGAGCCTCGTCGCACGGCTCTACGACGCGACCTCGGGCGCCGTCCGGCTCGGCGACCACGACGTCCGCGACGTCACCCTGGAGTCGCTGCACGCCAACGTCGGGGTCGTCACGCAGGAGGCGCACCTCTTCCACGACACGATCCGCGCGAACCTCGACTACGCCCGCCCCGGCGCGACGCAGGAGCAGATGGTCTCCGCGCTGCGGGACGCGCAGATCTGGGACCTCGTCCAGTCCCTGCCCGAAGGGCTCGACACCGTCGTCGGCGACCGCGGGCACCGGCTCTCCGGCGGCGAGAAGCAGCGCATCGCGCTCGCGCGGCTGCTGCTCAAGGCACCCGGCGTCGTCGTTCTCGACGAGGCGACGGCGCACCTCGACTCCGAGTCCGAGGCCGCCGTCCAGCGGGCGCTCGACGGTGCCCTCGCCGGCCGCACGGCCATCGTCATCGCGCACCGGCTCTCGACGGTCCGGCAGGCGGACCTGATCTGCGTCGTCGACGACGGCCGCGTCGTCGAGCAGGGCCGGCACGCCGAGCTGCTCGCCCGCGGCGGCCTGTACTCCGACCTCTACCGCACCCAGTTCGCCGACCAGCCTCTGGCGGGCTGACGCGAGCCGCGCGGCGTCGTCCTCTGGCGGGTGAGCGACCTCAAGCGCACGGTTTGAGGTGCGTAGGGCACCAGGGGACGGCTCAGAGCGAGCGGGTCATCCCGCCGTCGACCGCCAGCACGGTGCCCGTCACGTAGCTCGCCGCGGGGGAGAGCATGAAGACGGCCGGCCGGGCGAACTCGAGCGGCTCGCCGTAGCGGTGCAGCGGGACGAGGGCCTCGTTCGCGCGGCGGACCTCCTCCGGGCGCCCGCCGGCCGCGTCCGCGGACCGCGCGCGCTCGGTGTCGATCCGGCCGGGGAGGATCCCGTTCACCCGGACGTTGCGCCCCCCGAGCTCGTCGGCGAGGGTCTTGGCGGTCATCGCGAGGGCCGGACGCAGGCCGTTCGACAGGGCGAGGCCCTCGATCGGCTCGCGGACGGACGTCGACAGCACGAGCACGATCGAGCCGCCCTCGTGGGAGACGAAGTTGGCGACGGTGCGGGCCAGCCGCAGCGGGCCGAGGAACACGCTCTCGAACGCGAGCCGCCAGGCGCCGTCGTCGGTCTCCATCGCGGTCCCGGACGGAGGCCCGCCGACGCTCACCAGAGCGCCGTCGAGGCGGCCGTACCGGGCGATGGCAGCGGCGACGAGGCACGTCTCGATCCCCGGCTGGGAGAGGTCGCCGGACACGGCGATGGCGCGCTCGGACCCACCGAGCGCCGCGGCGGTCGCGTTGAGCGCGTCCTCGTCCCGCCCGGAGAGCACGAGCCGTGCGCCCTCCGCGGCGAGCTGCTCGGCACACGCCCGTCCGAGCCCCCGCGATGCGCCTGTGACCACGTACACGCGGTCGCTCAGGCCCAGATCCATGTCCCCACCCTGCGGTTCGTGGTCCGCCTGCCCCCGACCGGTCGGTCGGCGACCCTGCGTCACCAAGTTGCGTCGGATGGCTTATCGAACGCCCGACCGGCGGACTTGAGGCGGCGGCCGGGGGACGGGACGGCGGACGGCGGGCGTCGCGCGTCTGCCGGGGATGGTCAGCCCTCGAGCGCCGCGTCCTCGACGTCCTCGTCGCGCACCCGGCGACGCCGGGCCCGCTCCTTGCGGGCGGCCGCGGCCGCCTCGGGGTCGATCCCGCGGGCGCTCAGCCGCCGGTTCTGCACCTCGCGCAGCGCGTAGTAGAGCAGCAGGACGTACGCGGCGACGGCGAAGCCCCACCAGTTCCAGGTGTAGGCGAGGTGCGGTCCGAGGTCGGTGTCGGGGCGGGGGAGCAGCCGTGGTGCGACCGCCGGCCGCGGCTGCTCCGAGGCGAGGACGCCGTAAGCCCGGTAGAGGGTCCCCGGCACCTCGGCGCCGACCTCGTCGGCCGCGATCCGGCGGATCTGGCCGGGCACCTCGTACGCACCGGCGGACGGCTCGAACGGCCGGAGCCGGACGACGACCTCGACCTCGCCGGAGGGTGCGGCGGGGACCTCGGGCAGCCGGGTCGCGGACTCCCCGAACGGGATCCAGCCGCGGTCGACGGCGAGCAGGCTGCCGTCCGGCAGGCGCAGCGGGACGACGACCTCGTACCCGTACTGGCTCTCGAAGGGGCGGTTGCGGGTGAGCAGCGTGCCGGCGGCGTCGTAGGTGCCGCGCACGCGCACCGGCGTCCACTCCCGGCCCCTCGGGAGCTCGGTCGCCGGGGTCGCGAGCACCGTGTCCAGCGCGGCAGGTGCGGCACCGTAGTTCGCCGCGACCCGGTCCCTGCGCTCGACCTTCGCCTCGTGCCGGTGGAGCTGCCAGCGGCCGAGGAGGACGAAGACGACGGAGAGCAGGACGACGCCGGCGGCCGCCCGCAGCCAGTACCGCTCGCGGAACAGCCTCAGCGCCGCGGGCACCGCCGAGGCGTCGAGGAGCGGCACGTCGTCGGCGTGCACCTCGTGGGCGTGCACCTCGTCGGCCGGCTGCGGGCGCGGCCGGTCGGTCGGCGCGCTCACGGGCCGTCGTCCGTCGGCTCGGAGGGCGGCGCACCGACCTCGTCGACCTCGCGCAGGAAGCCGCGCAGGGACAGGAACTCCGACAGCGAGGTCCGGTGCTCGTCGCACGCCAGCCAGGTCTTGCGCCGGTCGGGGGTGTGCAGCTTCGGGTTGTTCCACCGCAGGGCCCAGACCCCGTGCGCGCGGCAGCCACGGGCGCTGCACACGGCGTGCCCGGCGTCGTCGGGCGGCGGGCCGGAGGGTTGCGGGAAGAGCACGCACCCAGTCTCACAGACCCTCGGAGGCGGACGTCGGGCGGCCACGGGGGATGCCGCCCGACGTCCTACGCGCGTCCCGACGGGGGATGCAGAACGCGCTGATCGGATGCTACACGCGCGAGTGCAAGCGTGAGGTCGAGACCGTCGAGTCGCCCGGCGATTCACGGCGCGTCGGCAGCGGACCCGCAGCGGACCCGCAGCGGGCCTGCAGGAACGCGCCTCAGGCGGTGTCGCGCAACGGCCCGGCACCGGTGTCCGGAGCCGTGTCCGGAGCGGGGGCCGCGTCGTCGCGGCGCGGGTGGACGACGCCCGTGAGGAGCACCGGCGGCGCCCCGCCGTCGAGCGCCGCGACCTTCATGTCCGGGGTGCCGAGGGAGGCCTTGCCGCGCCGCCGGCCGCCGCTGTTGTTCGCGACGATGACCGCGACGTACGGCAGGCAGACGGCCCCGACGGCGAACACCCAGCGCAGCCACCCGTCGACGACGAGGACGAGGACGACGCAGGCCGTCCGCACGAGCATCGAGATGAGGTACTTCGCCATCCGGGCGTCGAGGTCGTCGGACAGGGGCGTCACCGCGTTGGTGATCTGGTGGACCTCCGGGCCGGTGCTCCCGGGCCCCTGCACTGGTCGCGGCACGTGTCCACGGTACGGCGCGGGGCTCCCCGCCGCACTGCGGGGCAGAGGTCAGCGGACCCGCAGGACGAGCTTGCCGGTGCTGCGCCGCGCGAGGAGGTCTCGGTGGGCCTGCGCGGCCTCCTCGAGGGGGTAGCTCCCCCCGACGACGGCACGCAGCCGGCCCGCCCCGACGAGCGAGGTGAGCTCGTCCATGGCCGGGCCGAGGCCGCCGGGCATCCGCAGCGCGTGGACGAGCCAGAACCCGATGACGGCCCGCGACGTCGCCATGAGCATCCCCGGGGCGACCGGTGACGGCGCCGTCCGGGACGCCATCCCGTAGGCGACGAGCCGGCCCATCGGCGCGAGCGCCGCGAGCGAGCCGTCGAAGACGTGGCCGCCGGTCATCTCGAGGACGACGTCGACGTCCTTGCCGCCGTTCGCCTCGCGCAGGACGTCGCGCACCTCGTCCGCGGTCGTCGTCCCGGAGACGTCGACGGCGGTGTGCGCCCCGAGCGACACCGCGAGGTCCCGCTTCTCCTGCGAGGAGGCCGTCGCGACGACCCGCCCCGCACCCCACTGGCGGGCGAGCTGGACGGCGAGGGTGCCGACGCCGCCCGCGGCGGCGTGGACGACGACGCTCTCGCCGAGGGTCAGCCGGCCGCAGGTGCGCAGGAGGTGCCACGCGGTCGTGCCCTGCAGGACCAGTGCGAGCGCGGTGCCGTCGTCGATGCCGTCCGGGACGGGGAAGACCGCGGCCGGGTGCGCGAGCACCTGCTCGGCGTAGCCGCCGCCGGCGGCGAGCAGCGCGACGACGCGCTCGCCGTCCCGGTCACCGCCGCGGACCCGCCCCACGACCTCGCCGCCCGGGACCATGGGCAGGGTCTGCCGCGCCAGGTAGCTGTTCTCGGTCTGGTGCGTGTCTGCGTAGTTCACCCCGGCCGCGTCCACGTCGATGAGGAGGCGGCCCTCCTGGGGCTGCGGGGCCTCGACGTCGGCCGGGGTGAGCACCTCGGGGCCGCCGAACTCGGTGATCTGGACTGCGCGCACCGCCGCACGCTACCGCCTCCGCCGCGGCGCACGAGCCGGACGACACCCGGGGGAGGCGTCCCGGCCCCCGCGACCGATAGGTTCGGGGCCGGCAGGCCGCACCCCTGCCGTCCGCCCAGCGCAGGAAGGTGAGCATGCCGCGCAGCGTTCTCGTGACCGGTGGCAACCGCGGGATCGGTCTGGCCATCGCCCGGGCCTTCGCCGCCGACGGCGACGCCGTCACCG
This sequence comes from Kineosporia sp. R_H_3, assembly GCF_002198675.1. GTDB lineage: Bacteria > Actinomycetota > Actinomycetes > Actinomycetales > Kineosporiaceae > R-H-3. The sequence continues at coordinate 14,227 of NZ_MWLL01000126.1, forward strand.
TGACCTACCGCTCCGGGGAGCCGCCGGAGGGTCTGGCCGGGGTCCGCTGCGACGTCACGGACACCGCCTCGGTCGACGCCGCCTTCGCCGAGGTCGAGGCGAACCAGGGCCCGGTCGAGGTCCTCGTCGCGAACGCGGGCATCACGAAGGACCAGCTCCTCATGCGCATGAGCGACGAGGAGTGGGACAGCGTCATCCAGACGAACCTCGCCGGGGCCTTCCGCACCGTCCGCCGGGCGTCGAAGGGCATGATCCGCCTCAAGAAGGGGCGCATCGTCCTCATCGGCAGCGTCGTCGGGCTCTACGGCTCGCCCGGCCAGGTCAACTACTCCGCGACGAAGGCCGGCCTCGTCGGCATCGCCCGCTCGGTGACCCGGGAGATCGGCAGCCGCGGGATCACCGCGAACGTCGTCGCCCCCGGCTTCGTCGAGACGGACATGACCGCGGTGCTGCCCGAGGACCGCAAGAAGGCGTACGTCGCCGCGATCCCGGCCGGCCGGTTCGGCCAGGTCGCCGACATCGCCGCGGCGGTCACCTTCATCGCCTCGGACGCCGCCGGCTACATCAGCGGCGCCGTCATCCCGGTCGACGGCGGCCTCGGCATGGGGCACTGACCCGCCGGCCCCGACGTCCTGCCGCACCACCCGGTCGACGCCGACCACCCCGCACCGTGCCCCGCACCGTCCACCACGCACCCGACGAACACCAGGAGGAGCCGACGATGGGTCTGCTCGACGGCAAGCGACTGCTCGTGACCGGGGTCCTCACCGACTCCTCGATCGCGTTCCACGTCGCACGGTTCGCGCAGGAGCAGGGCGCGACCGTCGTCCTGTCCTCGTTCGGCCGCCAGATGAAGATCACCCAGGCGATCGCCCGCCGGCTGCCGAGCGCACCGCCGATCGTCGAGCTCGACGTGACGAGCACCGAGAACCTCGACGGCCTCGCCGACGCGGTGCGCGAGCACGTCGACGGGCTCGACGGCGTCCTGCACTCGATCGGCTTCGCGCCGCAGGGGGCCTTCGAGTTCCTCACGGCGCCGTGGGAGGACGTCGCGACGGCGGTCCACATCTCCGCCTACTCGCTCAAGGCGCTGGCCGTCGCGACCGAGCCGCTCATGGGCCCGGGCAGCAGCATCGTCGGGCTGACCTTCGACGCGTCGAAGGCCTGGCCGGTCTACGACTGGATGGGTGTCGCGAAGGCGGCCTTCGAGTCGACCGCGCGCTACCTGGCCCGCGACCTGGGCCCCAAGGGCATCCGGGTCAACCTCGTCGCCGCGGGCCCGATCCGCACGACGGCCGCGAAGTCCATCCCCGGTTTCCAGGTCTTCGAGGAGTCCTGGGGCTCGAAGGCACCGCTGGGCTGGGACGTCAACGACCCCGAGCCGACCGCGCGCACCTGCTGCGGCCTGCTGTCGGACTGGTTCCCGGCGACGACGGGCGAGATCGTCCACGTCGACGGCGGCTTCCACGCCATCGGCTGACCCGACCGGCCGGACGGGGCCGGTCGCGGCCCCGGAGGGGTCGTCCCGGCACCGCTCGGGGCGGGCCCCGTACGGGTCCGGATGGTGTTGGATATCAGGCTATGACCCTCCCCGTGGTTCAGCAGCGGCATCTCGTGCTGCTGCGCCACGCGAAGTCGGCCTGGCCGCACGGCGTCCCGGACCACGAGCGCCCGCTGGCCGGCAAGGGCCGTCGCAACGCCCAGGCCGTCGGCACCTGGTTCCTCGGCGAGGGGCCGCGCCCGGACCTGGTCCTGTGCTCGGACGCCGTCCGCGCCCGGCACACGTGGGAGATCGTCGCGTCGTCGCTCGACGACGCGCCCCCGCTGCGGATCGAACCGGCGCTCTACGGTGCCGAGCCCGAGGACGTCGTCGCGCTCCTGCGTGAGGTACCGGACGAGGTCCGCACGGTCGTCGTCGTCGGTCACGAGCCGACGATGTCGCACACGAGCACGCTCCTGGCCGGCCGCGGCTCGGACCGCGCGGCCCTCGTCCGGATCCGCGAGAAGTACCCGACGAACGGGGTCGCGGTCCTGCGGTTCGAGGTGCCGTGGCGGCAGGTCGGCGCCGGTGGCGGTGTGCTCGAGACCTTCGCGGTGCCCCGCGCCTGAGCCGCTCCCACGGGCAGGTCGAACAGCAGAAGCCCGTTTCGGGAGTCATCCTGGCCCGGTCGTTCGTCGGAGTCGGGGGAGCCCTTGCGGCCCCCGCCGACGACCCCCGACCGGAAGGGACCCCGTGACGTCCGCCGTCTCCGCAC
>NZ_MWLL01000127.1 GCF_002198675.1 Kineosporia sp. R_H_3
GCCAGGGCCGCCCCGGCCGGACGGCCCTGGCCGGACCCTCCGGTGGCCGCCCCGGCACCGGGGGCACGGGCCGACCGGATCAGTCCCGAGCTGGCGGAGATGCTCGCCGCCTCCGGGGTCGAGCTCGCCCCCGGGAGCCCGCGGGCCCTGAAGCCCCCGCGGACCAGGCCGCCCACGGTCGTGCTCATCGGCGCCTCGACGGGCGGTCCCGAGGCCCTCGCGGAGGTGGTCCGCGGGCTGGACAGGCACGTGCGGACCCCGGTCCTCGTCGTCCAGCACATGCCCGCCGGCTTCACCCAGCTGCTGGCCGAGCGGCTCGACCGGCTGACCCACCTCACGGTGCGGGAGGCGGTGGACGGCGCCCGCGCCGATCCCGCGCACCTCCTCGTCGCACCCGGCGGGCGCCACATGGAGCTGCACCGGGCCGGGTCCGGGCTCGTCGTCCGGCTCACCGACGCCCCGCCGGAGCAGTTCGTGCGGCCCGCGGTCGACGTCCTGTTCCGGACCGGTGCGCACGCCTGCCGGGACGGGGTCCTCGCGGTCGTCCTCACCGGGATGGGCCGCGACGGCGAGGCCGGTGCCCGGGCCGTGCAGGAGGTCGGCGGCACGGTGATCGCCCAGGACGAGGCGACGTCCGTCGTCTGGGGCATGCCGGGGTGCGTGGCCCGCGCGGACCTCGCGGACGCCGTCCTGCCGCTGCCGCTCATCGGCAGCGAGGTGTCGGCCCGGCTCGCCCGTCGGGTCTGACCGTCGCGCCTGACCTGGCCCGAGAGGCCCGGACGCGAGGATGTCGGCATGGGAGCTGACTGGTTGACCGACGCGGTCGTCTACGAGATCTACCCGCAGTCGTTCGCGGACTCGGACGGCGACGGCATCGGGGACCTGCGCGGCGTCATCGACCGCCTCGACCACCTGGAGTGGCTCGGGGTCGACGCGATCTGGTTCAACCCGTGCTTCGAGAGCCCGTTCGCCGACGCGGGCTACGACGTGAGCGACTACCTGCGCATCGCTCCCCGCTACGGCACGAACGACGACCTCGTCGAGCTCGTGACGAAGGCGCGCGAACGCGGCATCCGGGTGCTCCTCGACCTCGTCGTCGGCCACACGTCGACCGCGCACGCCTGGTTCGTCGAGGAGCTGAACGCGGCCGGCCCGCACTCGGACGGCGACCGCTACGTGTGGTGCGACGACCCGCCGCAGCGGGACACGTCCGACGACCTGCCGGGCACGGCGGCCTGGGTGCGCTCCCCCGGCCCGCGACCCGGCTGGTACCTGAAGAACTTCTACGACGCCCAGCCCGCGCTGAACTTCGGCTGGGGCCGGCTCCCGGACGACGAGCCGTGGCGGGACGCCGTCGACGCCCCCGGGCCGCTGCGCAACCGCGCGGCGCTACGCGAGATCCTCGCGTTCTGGCTCGACAAGGGCGTCGCCGGCTTCCGCGTCGACATGGCCTTCTCCCTCGTCAAGGACGACGAGGGCCACGTCCGGACCGTCGAGCTGTGGCGCGACCTGCGCGAGTGGCTCGACGTGACCTACCCGGACGCCGTCCTCGTCCCCGAGGGGCAGGAGCCGCGCACCGGCGGGCCGCTCGCGTTCCACGCGGACTTCTTCCTCGTGATCATGGCCGCGCACGCGACCCTGTTCGATAACGGGTACGCGGGCCGGCTGCCGTTCCAGGAGTGGCAGCCGCCCTTCTTCGACGCGGAAGGCCGCGGCAGCACGGCGACGTTCCTCGCCGAGTGGACCGCGGCCAAGGCCGCGGACCCGGCCCGCCCGGTGCTCCTCGCGACCGCCGACCACGACTACGACCGGCTCCGCTGCGGCCCGCGCGGCCCCGAGCAGCTCGGCACCGCACTGACGTTCCTGCTCACCTGGCCGAGCGTGCCGTCGCTCTACTACGGCGACGAGATCGGCATGCGCTACCTGCCGGGCATGCCGGACGTCGAGGGCGCGATCTGCAACCCCGCGTACAACCGGGCCGGCTGCCGCACCCCCATGCAGTGGGACGACGGCCCCAACGCCGGCTTCTCGACCGCCGCCCCGGAGCGCCTCTACCTCCCCGTCGACCCGGGCCCCGACCGCCCGACGGTCGCCGCCCAGCGGGAGGACCCGACGTCCACGCTGCACCTCGTCCACGACCTCGTCGCCCTGCGCCGGGCGACCCCCGCGCTCGGCGCCCGGGCCGACGTCCGCGTCGTGCACGCCGGATACCCGCTGACGTACGTCCGCGGCGGCACGCACCTCGTCGTCCTCAACCCCCGGCGGGACGCCGCCACCGTCGAGGTCCCGGAGGCGGTCGGCGCGCGGTCGCTGCTCTCGAAGGGCGTCGCGCTCGTCGACGGCTCCCTGCCCGCGGCGACCGTCGAGGTCGACGGCTTCGGCCACGGCGTCTTCGAGCTCGCCCTCCAGTAGTCGCCACCTGCCTGTCCTTGGGCCGGCGAGGGTGCGTCGTCCCCGATGCTTTGCTCTGCCCTCACTTGTGAGGGGTGGTGCGGCCAGGTCGCACCTGGCCGTGGACGATCCGCGCCACAGCTTCGTCGTTGCCCGCCGACACGCCGTGGCTGTGCCGGCACGTCGCGGAGCAACGACGAAGCTGTGGCGCACCTCTGCCTGCGGGTGCCGGTGGCGCCCTCAGAAGTGGGGGCAGAGCAGACGGACGACGCGCGGCAGAGGGTTGCTGCAGTCGCACCCTCACAAGTGAGGGCAGAGCAAAGCATCGGGACGACGCCCCCTCCCGCGCGGGCGCCGGCCCCGACAGGATGTGCGGCATGGGACTCCAGGTCATCCAGGTCGGGGCGTTCGGCGCCGAGGACGTCGCCGTCGCGCTCGACGGTGCCGACGAGGGGTGCGTCTACACCGGCACCGAGGACGGCGTGATCCACCGGGTCAGCCACGACGGCGGCACGGTCGAGAGGGTCGCGGACACCGGGGGCCGGCCGCTCGGCATCGAGTGGACGCCGTCCGGCCGGCTCGTCGTGTGCGACGCGCGGCGCGGTCTGCTCGGGGTCGACCCGTGGACCGGCGGCGTCGAGCCGCTCGCCGCGACCGTGGACGGCGTACCGATGCAGTTCTGCAACAACGCGGCGGTCGCCGGCGACGGCACCGTGTACTTCTCCGACTCCTCGACCGTGCACCCGATCGACCGGTGGAAGGCCGAGATGGTCGAGGTCACCGGCACCGGGCGGCTGCTGCGGCGCTGCCCCGACGGCGCGGTCACCGTCGTCGGCGACGGTCTCGACTTCGCGAACGGCGTCGCGCTCGCGGCCGACGACTCCTGGGTCGTCGTCGCCGAGACGTCCCGCCGCCGGCTCACCCGGTTCTGGCTGGCCGGGCCGAGGGCCGGGCAGCGCGAGACCTTCGCCGACGACCTGCCCGGCTACCCGGACAACGTCTCCCGCGGCAGCGACGGCCTCGTCTGGGTCGCGGCGGCCAGCCCCCGGGACGGGCTCGTCGAGGCGATCCAGCGCGGGCCGGTCTGGCTGCGCCGCAGCATCACCAAGGTGCCCGAGACGCTGCAGCCCGCACCCAAGCGCACGGTCCGCGCGCTCGCGTACGACACCGACGGCCGCCTCGTCCACGACCTCTCCGTCGAGAAGGAGGCGCACGGCGACACCTTCCACATGGTGACCGGCGTCCGGGAGCACGACGGCCGGGTCTGGCTCGGCAGCCTCCACGAGCCGGCCGTCGCGCTGCTCACCCGGTGAGCGGCCCGACGCAGACCCGGCCGCGGGTCGAGCGGCTCGCGGCGGACGACGCGGCGGCCGCCGTCCCCGACCTCGCCGAGGTGCTCCTCGACGCCGTCGCGGACGGCGTCAGCGCGGACTTCCTCGCGGACCTCACCCGGGCCGACGCCGAGCGCTGGTGGACCGCGGCCCTCGCGGACCCGGCCCGGACGACGTGGGTCGCCCGTGAGCCGGGCACGGGGCGGGTCGTGGGGGTGGTCCAGCTGCGGGTCGCCGAGGAGCCGACCGGCCGGCACCGGGCCGACGTGCTCAAGCTGCTCGTCCACCGGCGGGCCCGCGGCCGCGGCGCGGCGACGGCGCTCATGGCCGCGCTCGAGACCGAGGCCGTGCGGCGGGGTCGCACGCTCCTGCTGCTCGACACCCAGACCGGCAGCCTCGCCGAGCGGCTCTACGAGCGCTGGGGCTGGCAGCGGTACGGCGTCCTCCCCGACCACGCGGCGGCACCCGACGGCACGCTCTGCGCGTCGACCTTCTTCAGCAAGGTGCTGCCTACGATGCGGTCATGAGCGACAGCGGCTTCACGATCGACGAGAGCACCGAGTTCGGCGCCCGGGCGGCCCGGCACCTGCGCGAGGACCCGGTCGTCTGGCTGACGACGGTCACGCCGTCCGGCGCGCCCTCCCCCAACCCGGTGTGGTTCCTCTGGGACGGCGCCGACACCGTCCGCACGTGGAACCTGCCCACCGCGGCCCGGGTCACGCACGTCGCGGCGAACGAGCGGGTCAGCCTGAACTTCCACGGCGACGGCAACGGCGGCGACATCGTCGTGCTGAGCGGTGTCGCGCTCGTCGACGACACCCAGCCCGCTGCGGACGCGGTCCCGGAGTACATGGCCAAGTACGCCGGGCACATGACCCGGATCGGCTACACGCCGAGCGGGTTCGGCGAGCGCTACAGCACGCCGGTGACGGTGCGGCTCACGCGGCTGCGCGGGCACTGACCGCGCGTCACAGGAACGGCTCCTTCGCGCCGACGAGGATGAGGCCGCCCCAGATCATCGCCGCCACGCTGAGGAACAGGTTCACGACCGCCCAGCCGTTGCGGCCCAGCAACGGCAGGTAGTCGTAGTCGGTCGCCCGGGCCCAGATGACGAGGATCTTGCGCATGCCGTCCGACATGAGGAACCACGCCCACGTGCACGCGGTGAAGAGGATCATCTCGGGTCCGGCCTTGAGCAGGACGCCGACGAAGAAGACCAGCATCAGTGCGACGTAGATCCGGCCGAACGCGTTCTTGACGAAGATGAGCAGGAACACGAGGAACGCGACGGTCACGACGAGGGCGGCGTAAGCATGTCCGTGACCGAGCAGGTCCGCGAGCAGCAACCCGCCCACCGACGGCGCGAGGTATCCCGCGGCGCTCGCGACGACGTCGTCGACGACGGGGATGGGTGAGTACCTGGTTTCTCCACCACCGTTGCGGTTCACGTGCACGTGCTCGACGGTTCCTCCGCCCCACAGCGCGAACAGCATGTGCCCGGACTCGTGCACCGCCGTCGACGCGTGACCCGACAGGAAGCTCAGCGGGAACGCGAGCAGGAAGGCGACGAACGCCGACGTCAGGGTGACCGTGACCCCGGGCGCCCGCGCGTTGTCCTCGACCGTGAGCTCGGCGAGGCGTGACACGGCGGTGACGCCGACGGCCCCGGCCGACGACATGAGCAGATCCAGCACGACGCGTGGCCTTCCCCGTGGTCCACAGGGACGGGCCACATGCCCCGAGACCGCCCCGTGCACGCATTGTTGTGGATCATGGGCACCGTGTCACCGACCGTTCGGCCCCGAAGATCATGAAATCGCCCGGCCCGCGTCGGCAGGAGATGCGACCGGCCCCCGGTCCGCCGACCATGGACCCATGAGCGACACGAGCCGCACGACCCCGCCGGACCTCTCGGTGCAGCCCGGTGTCTCCGTGCAGCACGACGCCGCCGCCACGACCGCGCACCGCCCGGACCTCGTCCGGCAGGTCGTCGTCGCGGTGAGCGCCGTCGTCGCGGTCGTCGGCTCGGCGATCGGGTCGGGCGCGTTCGGGGGCACCCCGATCGCCGAGGCGGGCGGCGGGGCGCTGTCCGCCGAGGCGACCCTCGTCGCGCCGGACGGCCCCGCGTTCGGGATCTGGTCGCTCATCTACCTCGGGCTCGTCGCGTACGCGGTGTGGCAGGCGCTGCCCGCGCAGCGCACCGACCCGCGCCAGCGCCGCATCGGCTGGCTCGCCGCCGCGAGCCTCGTGCTCAACGCCGTCTGGATCCTCGTCGCGCAGGCCGGGTACGTCGCCGCGAGCGCCGTGATCATCGTCGGGCTGCTCGTGGTCCTCGTCGCGATCCTGGCCCGGCTGGTGCGCTCGGCGCCCGCGTCGCGGACCGAGGGCCTGCTCGTCGACGGCAGCTTCGGGCTCTACGCGGGCTGGGTCAGTGCCGCGACGATCGCCAACATCGCCGCTGCGCTCGTCGACGCCGGGGTGACCCAGGGCGTGCTCGGCGCGGACACGTGGGGCGTGTTCGTCACCGCCGTGGCGGCCGGGGTCGGCACCTACGTCGCCTCGGTGACCCGAGGCTCGTTCGGGTACGGCGGGGCGCTCACCTGGGGCCTGGTGTGGATCGCCGTCGGCCGGACGTCGGGTCCCGACTCGTCGGCGACCGTCGTCGTCGGGGCCGGGCTGGCGGCCGCGATCGTCGCCGCCGCGACGCTCATCGCCCGGGCCGGCCGGCTGCGTTCCTGACCCCGTCGGCGGGCTCCGGAGCGCCTTCGGGCGATATAGACCGATAGTTCACTTCATGTGGTTTGTGTGGTGAAACGGTGCTGCACAGCACGTATCAATTCGCAAAATCTTCGTGACTTGCCGTGCAGCGCCCTGACCTGCGGTGATTCAGCCTGTGACCGTTCGCATGCGGCCCGTTACTCCCTGTTCGTTGTACGTCACTCGTTGACACTGCGTAGGTGATCGACTACACAACGGCGGGTGCACGGCGTTGAGTCCTTTCTGTCCATACCCGCCAGTCGGCTGCCGATGAGCACCTCGGCGGACGACGACATCGTCACGACGGTCGCCGTCCCGCGGCATCGCGCGGCCGGCGAGCCGCAGAGCGCCGCGGTCGCCAACCGGCGCCCGCTGCGCCGCACCGTCGCGGCCGTCCGCGACTCGTGGTGGTACCTCGGGGACGTCGACCTGCTCGCCGACCGCCTCGACGCCAACCTCGTCGCGCTCGCCCCCGGGGCCCGGATCGCGCTCCTCGAGCGCCGCGCCGCGGGCGAGGAGCGCCTCGTCACCGCGCTCCTGCGCTGCGTCGACGCGCTCGCCGAGGCACCCGACGCCGCCGTCGCCGACCGCCAGGTCCGCGTCCTCGGGCAGTCGCTCAAGAGCTCCGGGATGCCGTTCGTCGACGTCCCGCAGGTCGGCTTCGCGCTCGTGCGCGCCGTCCGGGAGCGCTACAACGGCCAGTGGACGACGACCCTCGGCTCCGCGTGGACCGCCGTCCAGACCTGGCTCGTCGAGCAGCTCCTCCTCGGGGCCCGCGAGCTCGAGCCGCCGCCGCTGGTCGACCTCACGCAGGTGCCGCAGCGCTGACCGGACGCCGCGCGCCGGGTCAGCCGGCGTGCGGGCTGAGCCGCTGGAAGAGGACGTGGTCCTGCCAGCGGCCGGCGATCCGCAGGTAGCCGGGCGCGAGACCGAACCGCTCGAACCCGTTGCGGGCGAGCACCGTCTGCGAGGCGACGTTGTGCACGAGCGTCCCCGCCTCGACCCGGTGCAGCCCGAGCTCGTCGAACGCCACGACGAGCATCTCGGCGACCGCCGCCGTCGCGAGGCCGCGCCCGGTGTGGCCCTCGTCGAGCCAGTAGCCGAGCGAGCACGACTGGAACGCCCCGCGCACGACGTTGTTGAGGTTGACCCGGCCGACGACCGACCCGTCCGGTGCCAGGACGACCCGGGGCACGATGACCCCCTCGTCCGCCCGCTCGAGCGCGTCCCGGACCGCCGCCGCCTGACCGGCCTCGGTGAACCACGCCGGCCCGCGGTCGGGTTCGTACGGTGCGAGGAACGCACGGTTGGCGATCACGAGGTCGACGAGCGCGGGGACGTCGTCCGCCGTCAGGGGCCGGGTCGCGGTCACGGCCCAACCCTGCCAGCCGGTCCGGCGCGGCGGGCGGTCTCCGGGGGTCCGTCGTCCCACGGGTGGGACACTGGTGCCCGTCATGACGAGCTCCCGCGGTCGCGCCTGGTCCGTCTGGGCGCTCGGGATCGCGGCGTACGTCGTCGCCGTCCTGCACCGGACGTCGTTCGGCGTCGCGGGCCTGGACGCCGCCCAGCGGTTCGAGGTGTCGGCGAGCGTCCTCGCCGGGTTCACCGTGCTCCAGCTGCTCGTCTACGCGGGCCTCCAGGTGCCGATCGGCGTGCTCCTCGACCGCTTCGGCCCGCGCCGGCTGCTCGTCACCGGCTCGCTCGTCATGGCCGCGGGGCAGATCGTCCTCGCGCTCGCCGACCACGTCGGGGTCGCCTACGTCGGCCGCGCGCTCGTCGGGGCCGGGGACGCCGCGACGTTCATCAGCGTGCTGCGGCTCGTCGCCTCCTGGTTCCCGCCGTCCCGGGTGCCGGTCCTCACCCAGCTCACCGGGCTCACCGGCCAGCTCGGGCAGATCCTCTCCGCCGTCCCGCTCGTCGCCCTGCTCCACGCGAAGGGCTGGACGACGGCCTTCGTCTCCGTCGCCGCCGTCGGGGTCGTCGTCGCGATCGCCATCGCGGTCGCCGTCCACGACGAGCCGGGCGTCCCGGTGACCCACGGCCGCCCCGTCGACGTGACCCGGGTCTGGCGCGACCTGCGCGTCGCCTTCCGGCACCCGGGCACCCGGCTCGGGCTCTGGACGCACTTCACGACCCAGTTCTCCGGCACGGCCTTCGTGCTCATGTGGGGCTTCCCGTTCCTCGTCTCCGGCGAGGGCCTGAGCCGGGCGACCGCCGGGCGGCTGCTCTCGGCGATGGTCTTCGTCGGTCTCGTCGGCGGGCCGCTGCTCGGCGTGCTCGTCCAGCGGCACCCGCTGCGGCGCTCGTGGCTCGTGCTCGCCGTCCTCGGCGGCACCGTCGCCAGCTGGACCGCCGTCCTCGCCTGGCCCGGGCCGGCGCCGCTGTGGCTGCTCGTCGTCCTCGTCGTGTCGCTCGCGACGAACGGGCCGGCGTCGATGATCGGCTTCGACTTCGCGCGGACGTTCAACCCGCCGAACCGGCTCGGCACCGCGACCGGCATCGTCAACGTAGGCGGGTTCTTCGCCGCGCTCACGACGATCCTCCTCGTCGGGGTGCTCCTCGACCTCCGGACCGGCGGGGCGTCGTCCTACGGGCTCGACGACTTCCGGGTGGCGCTGCTCGTGCAGTACGCGCTGTGGGCGGTCGGCCTCGTCGGCATCCTGCGGACCCGGCGGCTCGTGCGGCGCCGGATGGCCCGGCAGGGCGTCGTCGTCCCGCCGATGCGCGCCGTCGTCGCGCACCGGATCGCCCGGCGGCGGCGCCGCGGGTAGCCCCGCAGGCAGACCGCCGCGACAGTTCCACCACGTGGTGCCCCCGGACGTTGCCCGCCCCGGGGGGCGGCCGTAGCGTGGGCGGACCATGGCCCTGTCTGTGTTCGACCTCTTCTCCGTCGGGATCGGCCCGTCCAGCTCGCACACGGTCGGGCCGATGCGCGCCGCCGTCCTCTTCGTCGACCGGCTCCGGGCGAAGGGCCTGCTGGACGACGTGACGCGGGTGCGCGTCGAGCTGTACGGCTCGCTCGGTGCGACCGGGCACGGGCACGGCAGTCCGAAGGCCGTCGTCCTCGGGCTCGCCGGCTACCACCCCGAGTCCGTCGACCCGCTCGCCGCCGACGAGCACGTCGTGAAGATCCGGGACTCGCGGCGGCTGCGGCTCGGCGGCGGCCCGGAGATCGACTTCGACCCGGCCGAGGACGTCGTCCTGCACCGCCGCAAGAGCCTGCCCGCGCACCCGAACGGCATGACGTGCGCCGCGTTCGCCGCGGACGGCACCCAGCTCGACCTCGGCACGTACTACTCGGTCGGCGGCGGGTTCGTCGTCGACGAGGCGGCGACCGGCGCGGACCGGGTCGTCGCCGACACGACGCCGGTGCGCTACCCGTTCACGACCGGCGAGGCCCTGCTCGCGCTGACGACCGAGCACTCGCTGCGGATCAGCGACGTCATGCTCGCCAACGAGGAGTCCTGGCGGCCGGCCGACGAGGTGCGCGCCGGGCTGCTGCGGATCTGGGACGTCATGCAGGAGTGCGTCAACCGCGGCTGCCACGCGGACGGCGTCCTGCCGGGCGGGCTCAAGGTGCGCCGCCGGGCCGCCGAGCTGAGCGGCCAGCTGCACCGGGACGACGAGGTGCACGCGGCCGCGCACGCCGCGCACGCCGAGCACGTGGCGTCCGGCGGGGTGCACACCGCGGCCGGCTCCCCGCAGCGCGACCCGCTGCACGCGATGGACTGGGTCAACCTCTGGGCGCTCGCGGTCAACGAGGAGAACGCCGCCGGCGGCCGGGTCGTCACGGCGCCGACGAACGGCGCGGCGGGGATCATCCCGGCGGTCCTGCACTACTACACACGTTTCGTGCCGGGCGCGGACGACGACGGGGTCGTCCGGTTCCTGCTCACCGCCGGGGCGATCGGCGTGCTCTACAAGGAGAACGCCTCGATCTCCGGGGCCGAGGTCGGCTGCCAGGGCGAGGTCGGCTCGGCCTGCTCGATGGCCGCCGGCGGGCTCGCCGAGGTGCTCGGCGGGACGCCCGAGCAGGTCGAGAACGCCGCCGAGATCGGCATGGAGCACAACCTCGGCCTCACGTGCGACCCGGTCGGCGGGCTCGTCCAGATCCCGTGCATCGAGCGGAACGCGATCGCGGCGGTCAAGGCGATCAACGCGGCGCGGATGGCGGTGCGCGGCGACGGCTCGCACGTCGTCTCCCTCGACAAGGTCATCAAGACGATGCGCGAGACCGGCGCCGACATGAAGATCAAGTACAAGGAGACCGCGCGCGGCGGGCTCGCGGTCAACGTCATCGAGTGCTGAGCCGTCGGGAGCCGCGGGCCGCACGCTCCTGAGGCCCGCGCCGGACGGCGCCGCTCACCACCGCCGGTCGCCGGCCTCCCGGTCCGTGCCGGGCGTCACGACGTGCATCGACACCGGCCAGCCGGAGTGCAGCACGGTGGCGAGCACGAGCGGCGGCACGTCGGCGTCGGTGCCGTCGTCGCCCGCGCCGAGCAGCAGCACGTCGGCGACGACCGGCGCGACCGTCTCCGGGGCGACCTCGAGCAGGTCGGCGAGCGCGGCCAGGCGCGGGTTCGGTGCGGCGTCCGGGGTCGTCTCGGACCGGTAGACGAGCACCCGCCGGACGTCCGACCCGTGCCGTGCGACCCAGACCTCCGGGTCGCCGAGCAGCCCGCCGCCGAGCAGGTCGCTCATCGCGACGGACCCGTCGGGGAGCAGGTGCAGCGCCAACGGGACGTCGGGGTCCACGGGGACGAGCAGGCCGATGACCGTGCGAGGCATGGACCGAACCTAGATCGCGTTCTAGAACGCGTCAAACACGGTCGGCATCTCCCGCGCGTCGCGGGCCTCCGTCCGACCCGCTCAGGAGAGTGCGTACTCGTAGGCGAGCGGCAGCGCCGGCACCGAGACGCACTCCCCGAACTCGACGACCCCGCCGTCCCGGTCGAGCACCCAGCTGCGTGTGAGCAGCACCGACGTCCCCTCGTCGACGGCGAGCGTCGCCGCGGTCGTCGGGTCGGCGGGCACGATCCGGATCTCGTCCCGGCCCGTCGCGAGCGTGCGGCCGGTGCAGCGTGCGACGTAGGCGGCGGTCCCGCTGGGGACCCGCTCGGTGCGCAGGAGGTCCGGGGCGTCGCCGGCGAGGCTCCCGGCGAACCAGCCCGTCGACGCCGACAGCGGCACGTCGCGCGCCGTGACGACCTGCCGTCGCCGGATCGCCGCGGTGCCGGGGGCCAGCCCGAGCGCCTCGGTGACGTGCGCCGGCGGGTGCGGTTCGACGTCCGCCGACACGATCCGGGGCTCCCCCGGCGCCGGGCGCGTGACGTGGTGCAGCCCGTGCGACCGGTTGATCGGGTCCGCGGGGTCACCGTGGTCGGCCGTGCGGACGAGCGTGCCGCCGGCACCGCCCGACACGGACGTGACGAGGCCCTCGGTGCGCAGGGTGGAGAGCACCTTCGCGGCGGTGGCGTGCGCGACCCGCCACTCCTGGGCGAGCTGCCGCGTCGACGGCAGCCGGTCCCCGTCGCCGAGCCGGCCGTCGCGGATGCGGTCGCGGTAGTGCTCGACGATCTGCAGGTACGGCGGCGGCGGGCGGTCGAGCTGCGGGGGCATGCGCACTCTCCTCACCGGGGCCGGTCGACGCGTTCTATAACACCACACCGCGGCCTCGTGACCGCGCGGCCGGGAGGCGTCCTCTGGTGTGCAGAGCACTCTGCGAGTCAGTTCTCGCGTGCCTTCGACACCAGAGGACGCGCGTCAGGGCCCGGCGACGACCGTCCGGCCGGCGTCGAGCAGACGCCCGAGCAGCCCGACGTGGGCGAGCACCTGGCCGGCGACGACCAGCCACAGCCCCGCCTGGGTGAGCCGCTCGAGCCGGCCGCCGACGTCCAGGGACAGGCCCACGTGCCCCCACCACGGCATCATCGGGATCCCGGGACCGCGGCCGGTGCGGACGTCCGCCTTGCCGAAGACGAGGTCGCCGACGAGGTGCGACCACCAGCCGGCGAGCAGCGCCCCGGCCGCGTGCGCGAGCAGGCTCCCCCGGCCGCCGTCGCCGGCGAGCGGCAGCAGCGCGGTGAGCCAGGCCGCGGTCGCGACGAGGGCGACGCCCCACCAGTGCGTGATGCCCCGGTGCTGCATCGGCCCGTGACCGCCGAGCAGCTCGTCGGGCGTGAGGGTGTCGGCGAGCCGCCAGCCCCACCGCTGGTCGACGTCCGGGCTCGCGACCCCGGCCGCCGTGAGCGTCCCGAGCACCCCGCAGCCGACGACGCCCGCGACCGGCAGCCCCATGGAGACGCCGTAGCCGACGCCGAAGACGGCCCCGAGGGCGCGGTGCGTCGGTCCCATCACCCGGTCGATGATCCCGGCGCGGCCGCTCCCTCCGGCCGCCGACACTCCGGCCCCTTCGGAGTCCGGGCCACCGGTGGATCAGCGAACGGACGTTCGCTCCGGACGGCGTCACACCGGTCGCCGGGCGCGCCTCCCGGAGCGGAACGACCGTTCGCTTTAGGGTCTCCCCGTGCCCCGCGTCAGCTCCACCCACCTCGCCGCCCGCCGTGAGCAGATCGTCTCCGCCGCGCTCGTCCGCTTCGCCCGCAACGGCTTCCACGCCGCGACGATGGCTGACGTCATCGAGGAGTCGGGCCTGTCGGCCGGGGCGGTGTACCGCTACTTCCGCGGCAAGGACGAGCTCGTCGAGGCGATCTGCGAGCGTGCGCTCAACGCCGCGGCGCACTCCCTCACCGACCTGCTCGCCGACGACGAGGCGCCCGACCCGGCCGACGCCGTCGCGCACGTCGTCGACGCGCTCGACGCCGCGGCGGGCGACGGCGGCGTCGACCTGCGCCGCGTCCAGCTCCAGGCCTGGGCCGAGGCGCTGCGGGCGCCGGGCGTGCTGCGGACGGCGACCGAGGCCCAGGTCCACCTGCGCCGGGCGCTCGCCCGGGTCGTCGTCCGCGCCCAGGAGACCGGCCGGCTGCCCGCGACGCTCGACGTCGACGCGGCCGCCCAGGTGCTCCAGTCGCTCGTCGTCGGCCGGCTCGTCCAGGACCTGCTCGCGACCGACGTCGAGCCGGGCTCCTACGGCGAGGCGGTCTGGACCCTCCTGCACCCGGCGACCGGTCTCGTCACCGAGCACGAGGCCCGCCCCGCGCAGCACCTCCCCGAGCCGCACCTCCCCGAGCCGCACCTCCCCGAGCAGCGCCTGCCGGAGCAGCACCTCCCGGAGGGCCCCCTCCTCG
>NZ_MWLL01000128.1 GCF_002198675.1 Kineosporia sp. R_H_3
CGAGCGTCTCCTCGCCGTCGTCGGTGCCTCGGGCGGGCAGGGGCGGCAGGCCGCCGTGGTCGTCGGGATCGCGGTCGGCGAGGTCGGTCTCGTCCTCGCGTCGTCCGCGGTCGTCGCGGTCTTCGCCCGGTTCGCCCGCTGGGCGCCGGTCAGCGCCCGGTTCGCCCTGCGCGACGCGGCCCGGCAGCGCAGCCGTACCGTCCCCGCGCTCGCCGCGACGGTGGCCGCGGTCGCGGCCGCCTCGGCGGTCCTCGTCCTCGGTGCGAGCCAGGCGGACGCGGACGCGCGGTCGTACCGTCAGCAGGCCGCGCTGGGCACCGGCTGGGTCCAGTTCGCCACCGGGGCCCCCGGCGAGCCGCAGGGCCAGGCGGGCCGGGTCGCGGCGGCCCTGCGGGAGAGCCTCGACGTCCGGGACGTCGTCTTCGGGTACGGCGCGGGAACGCCGACGGAGGCCGAGTCCTACCGGTACGTGAACGTCATGCTCCCCGAGGTGTGCCTGCCGACCAGGGGCTGCTCGCAGACCGCCTACCGGGTGGTCTTCGTGGACCCGGCCGCCGCGNCGACCAGGGGCTGCTCGCAGACCGCCTACCGGGTGGTCTTCGTGGACCCGGCCGCCGCCGCGGTCCTCGCGCCCGACGCCGACCGGGTCCGCGCCGCGCTCGCCGCGGGCAGCGTCGTCGTCTTCGACCCGCAGGTCCTCGACGGTGACGGCCGGCTCCCGCTGACGGTGTCGTCGGACGACGGTGTCACCCGCCCCGTCACGACACCGGTGCCCGCGCTGCTCGTCGACGGCCCGCAGCGGCTGGACTACGTGCTCGCGCCGCGCGCGCTGGCCGAGCGGTTCGGGGTCGACCTGGTGCCCGACACGGCCTACGTGCGACCGGCGGCCGCGCCGACCCCGCTGCAGCTCGCCCGGCTGGACGTCGCGCTGGCCCGGATCCAGCCGGACCTGTCCTACGCCGTCGAGACACCCCGCGAGCGGTCCGCCGACGAGGAGGTGTTCCTCGTCCTCGGTGCACTCGCCGTCCTCGTGGCGCTCGCCGGCACGTTCATCGCCGTCGGGCTCGCCGCCGCCGACGCCCGGCCCGACCTCGGCACCCTGGCCGCCGTCGGCGCCGACCCGTCGGTCCGGCGCCGGATCGGGGCCGGTCAGGCCGGGGCGATCGCGGCCCCGGGGGCACTCGTCGGCGGTGCGGCGGGGATCCTCGCCGGGGCGGTCCTCGTCCGGCTCGGCAGCATGTCCGGGAACTACTCGTTCGGGTCCCTGCACGTCGTCGTGCCTGCCGGCCGGACCCTCGCGCTCGTCGCCGCCGTCCCGCTGCTCGCCGTCGCCCTCGGCTGGCTCACGGTCCGGTCCCGCCTCGACGTCGTCCGCCGCCTCGGCGAGTGAGGCGCGGGCGACGCCGGGGCGCGGGCGCAGGGGCGAAGGGTGATAGGCATGCCCCGTGACGACGACGCGCCCCTGGGACTGCCCTGAGCTGATCGCCGCGGGGCGGTCGCCGATGCACACGCTCGCCCACCGCAGCGAGGACGGTGTGCCGCGCCTCGGCCTCGACGGGGTCTGGCGGTTCGAGCTCTTCGGCACCCCCGAGGCCGCGCTCGCCGCCGTCGCGCAGCGGACCGCGGGTGGCGCCGGCGTCGGGGCACCGGCGGGGCTCGCGACGCATGCCGAGGTCCCCGGTTGCTGGACGATGCAGACGTTCGACGACGTCCACGGCGTCGCGGACCTGCCCTGGTACACCAACGTGCAGATGCCGTGGCCGGACCTGCCGCCGCACCCGCCGGCCGCGAACCCGACGGGCGTCTACGAGCGCGACGTCGACGTCCCCGCGGAGTGGGCCGGGCGCCGCGTCGTCCTGCACGTCGGTGCCGCCGAGTCGGTGCTCCTCGTGAGCGTCGACGGCATCGACATCGGCGTCAGCAAGGACTCCCACCTCGCCGCCGAGTTCGACGTGACGGACGTCGTCCGGCCGGGCGGGCGGCACGTGCTGCGCTGCGTCGTCGTCAAGTGGTCCGACGCGACGTTCGTCGAGGACCAGGACCAGTGGTGGCACGGCGGCATCACCCGTCCGGTCTTCCTCTACGCGACCGCCCCCGTGCACCTCGCGGACGTCCGGGTCACCGCCGGGCTGGCCCCGCTCGCCGCCGGGGAGACAACCGGCGCGGGCCCGGCGGCGACCCGTACCGGCACGCTCCGGGTCGACGTCGACGTCGAGGGGCCGTCGGGCTCGCGGACCTCCGGGTCGGACGGCGTCCCGCCGGGCTGGTCGGTGCAGGCCCGGCTCACGGCGCGCACCGACGTCGGCGGGGCGGGCGTGCCCGTCGTCCCGGTGCCGCCGGTCGACGTCCCGGTGCTCGGCTCCTCGGTGCCGCCGTCGCAGCCCGTCGACTCCGGCCCGCGCGAGGAGCGCTCCCCGATCGACCCGGCGTTCGCCATGCGGACCGTGTACGCGAAGGCGTCGGGCGCCCCGATGGACGAGGGCGAGCGGTTCGTCGCCGACGCCGTCCTCGCGGTCCGCCGCCCGCTCGGGATGGGCCGGCTCCGGATGGAGACGCAGGTGCCGGGCGTCGTCCCGTGGTCGGCCGAGGTCCCGGTGCTCTACGACCTCGTCGTCACGCTGCACGACCCGGCCGGGGCGGTCGTCGAGACCGCCTCGTACCGCGTGGGTTTCCGCACCGTCGAGGTCGTCGGCCGGGACCTGCTCGTCAACGGGGTCCGGGTGTTCCTCCGCGGGATGAACCGGCACGACTTCGACCCGCTCACCGGCCGGGTCATCAGCGCGCGCACGGCGCGCGAGGACCTGCTCGCGCTCAAGCGGTTCGGGTTCAACGCCGTCCGCACCTCGCACTACCCGAACGACCCGGTGCTCCTCGACCTCGCCGACGAGATCGGCCTGTTCGTCGTCGACGAGGCCGACATCGAGTGCCACGCGTACGCCCACCACCTCGCCGGCGACCCGCGCTACCTCGCCGCGTTCGTCGACCGGGTCTCCCGGATGGTCCGCCGGGACCGCAACCACCCGAGCATCATCCTGTGGTCGCTCGGCAACGAGGCGGGCTACGGCAGCAACCACGACGCCGCCGCGGGCTGGGTCCGCTCGGCCGACCCGAGCCGCCCGCTGCACTACGAGGGCGCGATCATGTTCGACTGGGGCTGGGACCAGACGGCCACCGACATCGCGTGCCCGATGTACCCGCCGATCGACGCGATCGTCGCGCACACGACGTCCGGCACCCAGCGGCTGCCGCTCATCATGTGCGAGTACTCGCACGCGATGGGCAACAGCAACGGCACGCTCGCCGAGTACTGGGCCGCGATCGAGTCGACCCCGGGCCTGCAGGGCGGGTTCGTCTGGGAGATGTGGGACCACGGCATCCTGCAGCCCGCGGCCGGCGGCGCGCCGGTCGGCGTCCAGGGCGCCCGGGCGCTCGCCGCCCCCGACGTCGTCGACGCGCAAGGGATCTCTGCTGATCTCCACGGGACGGGGCTGCAGCACCGCCGGCCCGGGGTCGCACCGGCCGGCTACCGCTGGGCCTACGGCGGCGACTTCGGCGAGGCCCCGCACGACGGCAACTTCATCACCGACGGCATGGTCTTCCCCGACCGGACGCCCAAGCCCGCGATGTTCGAGCACCGCCAGCTCGCGGCGCCGGTCCGGGTGCGCCCGGGGGAGCGGTGGGGCGAGGTCGTCCTGACGAACGCCCAGCACTGGCGCGACCTGTCCCGGCTCGCGGCCGAGTGGGCGCTCTTCGTCGACGGCGGCCAGCGCCTCCCGGCGGTCGCCCGCACCGCGCCGGCGCCGCTGCCCGCGCTCGCCCCCGGGGCGAGCGCGACCGTCGCCGTGCCGGCCGACCTGCTCGCCGACCTGCCGTCCGGCCCCGGCGGCGACGGCGAGGCGTGGCTCGTGCTCCGCGTCGTCACCGCCGTCGACGAGGCCTGGGGCCCGGCCGGGACCCCGGTCTGCCACGGCCACGTCCTCGTCCGCGCCGAGGCCCGTCCGCTCGCCGCCCGGGCCGCGACCGCCGGGGCGCCCTCGCGGCCCGCCGGTGCGCCGACCGGCCCGGCCGACGTCGTGCTCGACGACGACGCGCTGCTCGTGCACCCGCTGCTCGCGTCCGCTCCGCGGCTCGCGCTGTGGCGCGCGCCGACGGACAACGACCGGATCGGCGGGTTCGCGGGGCGCTGGGAGGAGCAGGGCCTGGACCGGCTCACCCGGCACGTCGTCGCGGTCGACCGGCTCGACGCCGGTGCGGTCCGGGTCGTCGCGGACGTCGTCACGGCGTCCGGGGCCGTCGTCCGGCACACGCAGGAGATCACGCCGCTGCCCGGCACCGCGGGCGGTCTGCTCGTCACCGAGACCGCCGAGGTGCCCGCCGCGCTCGACGACCTGCCGCGGGTCGGCACGGTCCTCGAGACGGTGCCCGGCCTGGACTGGGTCGACTGGTTCGGCGCCGGGCCCTGGGAGACCTACCCGGACCGCCGGGCGGCCGGCGAGATCGGCGGCTTCGGGATGGACGTCGACGGCTGGTTCACGCCGTACGTCCGCCCCCAGGAGAGCGGCGGCCGCAACGGGGTCCGCTGGCTCACGCTCTCGGACGGCGGCCCCGGCGGCGGGTCCGACGGCGGGTCCGACGGCGGGGCGGGCTACGCCGGCACCCGGGCGCTCGCCGTCCACCTCGACGCTCCGCGCCAGGTGAGCGTGACCCACCACCGCGCCCACGACCTCGCCGCCGCGACCCACCACAGTGACCTCGTGCCGTGCCCGGAGACGGTCGTCCACCTCGACGCCGCCCACCGCGGCATCGGGACGGCGTCCTGCGGGCCGGACACGCTGCCGGCGTACCTGCTGCGCCCCGGCACGTACCGCTGGTCGTACGCCCTGACGACGCCGTGAGCACCGGCCGCCGCACTGTGACCCGGGTCGCCTCCCGGATCGGGGACCAATCTCGCCCCGCCGGCCGTTGAGAAGGATGTGAACACCGTTCCGAGCCCCGACACCCAGCTCGACACGACCCTCGTCGACGACCCGACGGAGTCCTCGAGCACCGCCCGCGAGCTCGACCCGCTGACCGTCTTCGACCGGTGCGACGCGAAGGACTGCTCCGCGCAGGCCTACGTCCGTGCCCGCCTCGGCAGCGGTCTCGAACTCGTCTTCTGCGGTCACCACGGCCGCGAGCTCGTCCCGGCCCTCGTCGGCCGCGGCGCCACCGTCCGCGACGACAGCCACATGCTCGCCGCCGAGGGCGCGCGCTGAGCACGGCCGACCGTCAGGCCGCCTGAAACAGGCACCTGACCCGCAGCACCCGAACCGCGCACCCCGAACCCCGCAGACCGGCAGGCGCTCCCCACGGAGCGACCTGCCGGTCGTCGTCTGCCACCGATTCGACCGAGACCATTTCGTTTGCGCTCAACAACTTGTACGGTGTGTCGCGGTTGGGCGGTCTGCTGGGGTTTCAGACGACTCGGGAGGTTCGCGTGCGACGACGTCGTCTGCTCGTGACTCTGTCCACCGCCGCCGCGACGCTGGTCGCCCTCGTCCCCGCGACGAGCGCGACCGCGAAGGGGTCGCACGGCCACGACGGGCCGACGGTGGTCGGCGACTTCACCCACCTCGTCGTCATCTACGAGGAGAACCACAGCTTCGACAACCTCTACGGGGGCTGGGGCCGGGTCGGCCGCGACCGGGTCGAGGGCCTGTCCGCGGCGCCCCGCTCGAGGACGGCGCAGGTCGCCCAGGACGGCACCCGGTACGCCTGCCTGGCGCAGGACGACGTCAACCTCACCTCGCCCCCGCTCGCGGCCTCCTGCAGCGACCCGGCGCACGGCGTCACGAGCGCCTTCTGGAACGCGCCGTTCACGATCGACGACCACATCGGCCCGGACGACACCACGTGCCCGCCGCAGGACGCGTTCGGGCCGGCGAACGGCGTCCCGAAGGGCCGGGGCCTGCCCGGCGGCTGCACCCGGGACCTCGTCCACCGGTTCTACCAGGAGCAGTACCAGCTGGACGGCGGCCGGCAGGACCGGTACGTCACGGGCAGCGACGCCGTCGGCCTGACGATGGGCACCTACGACACGAAGCAGCTGCCGGTCTACCGGTACCTGCACGGCCGGGGCGCCCCGCACTACGTCGTGGCCGACCACTTCTTCCAGGCGGCGTTCGGCGGGTCCTTCCTCAACCACCAGTACCTCGTCGCGGCCAGAGCCCCCGTCGACACCAGCGCAGGACCGGGCGGGGCGAACGCCGGGCTGCACTCCGTCGTCGACGCCGACGGCTTCCCGAACGCGACGTACCCGCTCTACACGCCGACCACCGCCGTCGCGGACCGGCAGCTCACCCAGGCCTGCGGGCTCGCGACGACCAACCCGGCCGTCGCGTGCGGCGACTACGCGGTGAACACGATGCAGCCGTCGTCCGTGCCCTTCGGCGGCGGGGCGAAGCTGCCGCTCGTCGACGACGCCGTCTACCCGAACATCGGCGACCGGCTCTCGGACGCCGGGCACGACTGGAACTGGTACTCCGGCGGCTGGGACAAGGCCGCCGCGGGCACCCCCGACTTCCTCTTCCAGTTCCACCACCAGCCGCTGAACTACTTCCGGAACTTCGCCGTCGGCGGCAAGTACCGCTCGCACCTGCGGGACGAGACCGAGTTCCTCTCGGCGGCGAGGAGCGGGACCCTCCCGACCGTGAGCTTCGTCAAGCCGTTCGGGGCCGAGAACGAGCACCCCGGCTACGCGAGCGAGCCGGACGGCAGCGACCACCTCGTCGACCTGCTGAAAGCGGTGACGACGGGTCCGCAGGCGGAGCACACCCTCGTCGTCGTCACGTACGACGAGTTCGGCGGCCAGTGGGACCACGTCCCGCCGCCGGGGCAGGGCAGCCGGACCCGCGGCGTGAGCGACGCGTTCGGCCCGGGTACCCGGATCCCGGCGCTGCTCGTCAGCGCCGGCTTCGACCGCAGCGGCGTCGACCACACGGTGTACGACACGACCTCGATCCTCGCGACGGTCGAGCGCGGGCTCGGGCTCGCGCCGGTCGCCGAGCGGGACGCGAAGGTCGCGGACCTGCGCCGGGCGGTGCGGCTGGGCGACGGCTGACACCGGGCGGGCGGGCCGGCGGGCCCGCCCGCGCGGGATGACAGTTGCCGTACCGCGCGTGACACGTTCCGCCGTCACGGCCCGGTCACGCCGCGTCGGGCTACCGTGAGCGTTCCGCAGGGCGTCCACCCCTGCGGGACGACTCGCGGGAGTACGACGATGAGCCAGACCGAAGGACCCGGCGCGGTCCTTCCGCCCGATGCGCCCGACGCCGCGGGCGAGATGCCGCGTGCGGCCGTCCCCGACCCGCTGGCGGACTCGATGCGGACCCTGCTCGAGGGTGCCCCGCTCGTCGACGGTCACAACGACCTGCTGTGGCAGCTGCGCGAGCGGGTCGGCTACGACCTCACGCGGATGGACGTCGCCGCCCGGGTCCGCGGCCTGCACACCGACCTGCCCCGGCTGCGCGAGGGTGGGGTCGGGGCCCAGTTCTGGTCGGTCTACGTCCCCTCGGACCTGCCCGGCGACACCGCCGTCACCGCGACCCTCGAGCAGCTCGACGCCTTCCACCTGCTCCTGCGCCGCTACCCGGACCGGCTCGGGCTCGCGCTCGGCAGCGCGGACGTCGACCGGCTCCGCTCGCTCGGCCGGGTCGCCTCGCTCGCCGGCGTCGAGGGCGGCCAGTCGATCGGCTCCTCGCTCGGCGCGCTGCGGATGCTCTACGCGCTCGGCGCCCGCTACATGACCCTGACCCACAACCACAACACCGCGTGGGCCGACTCGGCGACCGACGAGCCGGTGCACGGCGGGCTCACGGCGTTCGGCCGCGAGGTCGTCCGGGAGATGAACCGGCTCGGCATGCTCGTCGACCTCTCGCACGTCGCGCCGACGACGATGGTCGCCGCCCTCGAGACCAGCCGGGCGCCCGTCCTCTTCAGCCACTCCAGCGCCCGCGCGCTGTGCGACCACCCGCGCAACGTGCCCGACGGCGTCCTCGGGCGGCTGGCCGCGAACGGCGGCGTCTGCATGGTGACGTTCGTGCCGGGCTTCGTCTCCCAGCCGGCCGCCGACGTCTACCTCGCCGAGGACGCCGAGCGGAAGAAGCTCGTCGCGCGCACGGGCGGCGACCTCGCTGCCGTGGAGTCGCGCCTGCGGCAGTGGCGCGCCGAGCACCCCGCCCCGCGGGCGACCCTGCCCGAGGTGGCCGACCACATCGACCACGTGCGGGCCGTCGCCGGCGTCGCGCACGTCGGGATCGGCGGCGACTTCGACGGCATCACCGACCTGCCGGACGGTCTCGGCGACGTCTCGACTTACCCGGACCTGTTCGCGGAGCTGTCCCGGCGGGGCTGGAGCGACGAGGACCTGCGCGCGCTCGCGGGCCGTAACGCGCTGCGGGTGCTGCGGGACGCCGAGGCGGTGGCCCGCGACGAGCAGACCCGGCGCCGGCCGTCGCTCGCCCGGATCGCGGACCTCGACGGGCCGGCCGCCGGCTGACGGACGACGCAGCGGCCCGCCCCGTGCGTCGTGCACGGAGCGGGCCGCTGCGGTCGAGCGGGTGCTGCGAGGTCAGCCGCGCTCGCCGACGGGCTCGGGCGTGACGCCCGGGTCGCCGTCCTTGCCGGTGCGGACGCTGCCGTTCGCGGTGCCGTTCGCGGTGCCGTTCGCCTCGCGCGCCGCCTCGACGTCCTCGACCGCCTGCGCCTGCCCGGCGGCCCCGTCGCCCATCGCGGCCGCGGCAGCGGCCTCCTGCGACTGACGGGCCTGGATGCCGGACTGCGTGCGCAGCTTCTCCTCCGGGAGGAACCACACGACGACGAACGCGACGGCGAGCACGATCGTCGCGAGCAGGAAGACCGTCGAGATCGAGTCGGCGAACCCGACGACGAACGGGCGGGCCAGCCGCGGGTCCATGGCGTTGATGAACGACGAGTCGTTCGTCGCGCCGGCGCCGCTCGCGGCGGCGGCCGGGTTCTTCAGCAGGTCGAGGACGACCTTGTTCGCCGGGTCGGCGAGCACGGCCGGGTCCTTGAGCGCGGCCTGGAAGTCGGCCGTCGGGGCGATCTCCCGGAAGGCCGTGGTGATCCGGTCCGGCACCGAGTTGAAGAGCACCGAGAGGAACACCGCGGTCCCGAGGGTGCCGCCCATCTGCCGGAAGAACGTCGCGGACGACGTCGCCACGCCCATGTCCTGCGGCGGGACGGCGTTCTGGATCGCGAGCACGAGCGTCTGCATGTTGAAGCCGAGCCCGAGGCCGAAGATCAGCGCGTAGGTGTCGACGACGGCGATCGAGGTGTCGGCGTCGATCCGGCTCATGAGACCGAGCCCGATGACGAGCAGGGTCATGCCCATGATCGGGAAGATCTTGTAGCGGCCGGTCCGGGCGATGAACTGGCCCGAGAGGACCGAGCCGCCCATGATGCCGATCATGAGCGGGATGAGGAGCAGGCCCGCCTCCGTCGGCGACTTGCCCTTGACGATCTGCATGTAGAGCGGGAGCGCGGCGAGGCCGCCGAACATCCCCATGCCGACGATGAAGTTGAGCAGCGACCCGACGCCGAAGGTCTTGCCGCGGAACAGGTGCAGCGGCAGCAGCGCCTCCTTGCCGTAGGCCCGCTCGGCGGCGATGAACGCGACGATGCCGATGGCGCCGAGCACGTAGCAGGTGATCGAGCGGCCGGACGTCCAGCCCCACTCGCGGCCCTGCTCGGCGACGAGGAGCAGCGGGACGACCCCGACGATGAGCGCGACGGCGCCCGGGTAGTCGATGCGGTGGTCGCTGCGCTGGTGCGGCAGGTGCAGCGTCCGCGCGACGAGCAGCAGCGAGACGATGCCGACCGGGACGTTGACGAGGAAGACCCAGCGCCAGCCGGTGATGCCGAGGATGGTCGTCTGCCCGGCGAAGAAGCCGCCGACGACCGGGCCGAGCACGCTCGAGGTGCCGAACACCGCGAGGAAGTAGCCCTGGTACTTCGCGCGCTCCCGCGGCGGCACCATGTCGCCGATGATCGCCAGCGCGAGCGAGAACAGGCCGCCGGCGCCGATGCCCTGGAACGCCCGGAAGATCGCGAGCTGGTACATCGACTGGGCGAAGCCGGAGAGCAGCGACCCGGCGATGAAGATGCCGATCGCCGCGAGGAAGAACGGCCGCCGGCCGTAGATGTCGGAGAGCTTGCCGTAGAGCGGCGTCGCGATCGTGGAGGTGATGAGGTAGGCGGTCGTCGCCCAGGCCTGCAGGCTCAGACCGTTGAGGTCGTCGGCGATCGTCCGGATGGCCGTCGACACGATGGTCTGGTCGAGGGCGGCGAGGAACATGCCGGACATCAGGCCGGCGAGGATCACCATGATCTGACGGTGCGTCAGCTGCGTGATCCCGCCCTCCGGCGGAGCCGCTGCCGTGACTCCTGACCGAGCGGTTTCTGCGGTGGACATTCAGATCTCCTTGAGGCTGACACCGGTCGGTCCGGTGTCGGAGGCGTGCGCGTCGAGGGAGGGGTCGCCGGCGGGAGCGTCGGGGGACGGCGCGGCGTCCGGCGTGAAGGAGGCCCGGCCGGCGTCGACGTCGTCGTTGAGCCGGGTGAACATCGCGGTGAACGTGCGCAGGTCGCTCTCGCTCCAGCCGGCGAGGATCTGCCGCAGCGCGGCGTTGCGGCGCTCGATCATCGCGTGCGCGGTGTCGTGGCCCCGCTCGGTGGCGACGAGCTGGACGGCCCGCCCGTCGGCCGGGTCCGGGCGGCGCTCGACGAGGCCGCGCCGGGCGAGCTGCCCGACGTAGCGGCTCACCGTGGACGGGTCGAGCATCGCGAGCTCGGCGAGCTCGCCCTGCCGGCGCGGACAGCACTTCACGAGCTGCATGAGCAGGGCGATCTCGGCGCCCTCGAGGCCGTTCGGGGTGGCGGCGGACAGGCTCGTCTTCACGACGTGGAGCAGCCGGACGTGCCGGACCATCTCGTGCGCGAGGGCGCTGACCGCGTCGGCGTGCTGCTCGGTGGACACCAGTTAGTTGTAGCACCCAACTACTTGCATGCGCCAATCAAGAGTGTGGATCACGGTCGACTTCGCGACCGCCGGGCGACATGCGTGAGAATGCCGCGAACGTGACCGGTCAGGACGGCTCCGTCGGTGCCGACAGGACAGGCCGACGGCGGTGACGGACGAGGGAGCGGCATGACGGTCGGAGCGCAGGGGCAGCCGCGACTGCCCGTGGCGCCCGCGCGCACGCCCGGGCCGCCGGCCGACCCGCCGTCCGACCCGCTGGCCGACCTGCCGGACGACGGCCCGATCGGCGCCCGGGCGATCCGCGCGGCCCTGGACCGCGACCTCCTCGAGGTGCACTACCAGCCGGTGGTCGTCCTGCCCTCCCGGCACGTCGTCGGGTTCGAGGCCCTCGCCCGGATCCGGCTGCCCGACGGTCGGCTGGTCCAGCCCTCGCGCTTCATCCCGGAGGCCGAGCGGACCGGTCTCGTCGTCCCTCTCGGGCTCGACGTCCTGCGCAAGGCCGCCGCGGCCGCGGCCCGGTGGCGCGCCGGGACCTCGCCCGTCGCCACCGCCACCGTGAGCGTCAACGTCGCCTCGCCCCAGCTCGAGGAGCCGGGCTTCCTGGACGTCGTCCGGGCGGTGCTCGCCGACAACGACCTGCCCGGCTCCGCCCTGGTCCTGGAGATCACCGAGTCGGTGGCGACGTCCGGCCGGGTCCGGCCGCTGCTCGAGCAGCTCGCCGCGCTCGGGGTGCGGATCGCGCTCGACGACTTCGGCATCGGCTTCGCGACGCTCGACAACCTGCGCCGGCTGCCCGTCCAGGTGCTCAAGCTCGACCGCAGCTTCGTCGCGGGGGTCGTCCGCCCGGGCACCGACCGGGCGATCGTCCGGGTCGTCGTCGACCTCGCCGACACCCTCGGCCTGTCGGTCATCGCCGAGGGCGTCGAGACCGCCGACCAGGCCGACGTCCTGCTCCGGCTCGGCTGCGCGCAGGTGCAGGGCTACCTCTTCGCCGGTCCCGGAGCCTCGCCCGAGGCCGTCGCCGCCGGCGTCGCGGCCACCGCACCGCCGCCGTCCGGGAGCCGGCCGGGCCACGACGACGACGGCTGGGACCCGGCGCTCGACGCGGGCGTGCTCGCCGCCACCCGCCTCCTCGCCGGCCCCGAGGACCGCGCGCGGGCCGCCGTCCACGCCGTCGCGACCCAGGCCGGCCGGGTCGCCGGGCTGTCCGAGGGCGCCGTCCGGACCATCGGCCGGCTCGCGCTCGTGCACGACCTGCACCGGATCGCCGTCGACGGCGTCCTCCCGCCCGCCTTCGCGTCGGCCGCGGTGCTGCGCCGGCTCGCCGGCGTGCGCCTGCCGGCCGTCGGACCGGGGGCCCACGACGGGCCGCGGCCCGGTCACCGGTGCAGCGCCGACGCGCACGACGCCGTGCGGGACGACACCGAGATGCACCTGCTGCTGCACGCCGTCGAGGCCGTCGCGCAGGCGCTCCACATCGAGCCCGACCTGCCGCCGGACGCGCTCGCGGCCGGTCTGCGGGTCGTCGCCGCCCGTTACGCGGCGGCGGAGCACGAGTGCGGTGGCGGTGGCGACAGCGTCGTCCCGCTGCTCACGGCGCTGTCGCTCGACCCGCCGGACATCGTGCCCCTCGTCGACCTGCTCGACGACCTCGACCGCCGCCGGCTCGGCCGCCGGGGCATGGAGGAGCGGCTCCGGTCGCTCGTCGGTATCACCCGGGTCCTCGCCGGCTCCCGGGACATCCGCGAGCTCCTGCGGGTCGCGCTCGAGGAGGTGCGGCGGATCGTCGGCGCGGCGTCCGCGTCCCTGGAGCGCTGGGAGCGGGAGAACTCCCAGATCCGCACCCTCGTCAACGTCGGCGTCCTCGGCCCCGGGGAGGAGGTCTTCCCCGAGTCCGAGACGTACGCGCTCGCCGAGTACGACCAGATCCGGCACACGATGCTCGGCCGGCTGCCGTACATCCACACCGTCGACGACCCGCACGCCGACCCGGCCGCGATCGCCCTGCTGCGCTCGCTGCACAAGTACTCCTCGGCGGCCGTCCCGATCTACCTCGAGGGCCGGGTCTGGGGGCAGCTCTGGCTGACGACGGAGGTCGGCGAGCCCGCCTTCGGGGTCGGGGACATCGAGCTGCTCACCGCCGTGGCCACCCTCATGGGGACGGTCGTCGTCCAGGCCGAGAACCTCGACCGGGCGGCCCGGCTCGCCTTCGAGGACCCGCTCACCCACGTCGGCAACCGGCGGGCGCTCGACGACGCCCTCGGCGAGCTCGCCGCCGCCGGCCGGTCGGTGTCCATCGCGCTGCTCGACGTCGACCTGCTCAAGCAGATCAACGACACCGAGGGCCACGCCGTCGGCGACCAGGCGCTCATGCGGCTCGCCGACGTGCTCTCCGCGCACGTCTCGGGCGCGCCGGGCGCGCTCGTCGGGCGGCTCGGCGGCGACGAGTTCTGCGTCGTCGTGCCGGAGTGGTCGCCCGCGCAGATGGAGCGGCTCGTCGAGGACACCCTCGCCACCCTCGCCGCGGGCGGCGGCCCGACCGTGTCGTGCGGCATCGCGACCGCGATCGGCCCGTGGGAGCCGCGGATCCTGCTCGCGACGGCGGACGCCAAGCTCTATGCGGCCAAGGGGCGGCGTCGCCTACCCTGACCGGATGCGCGTCCACGTCGTCCAGGTCGCCTACGGCGACGACGAGCCCGTCGCCGCCCGGGTCGCCCGGGTCGCCGACCTCGTCCGCGCCCAGCGGGGCGCCGATCTCGTCCTGCTGCCCGAGCTGTGGGCCCCGACCGGGTTCTCCTACCGCAGGTGGGCCGACGCGAAGGAGACCGTCGACGGCCCGACGGTCGCCGCGATCGCCGCGGCGGCCAAGGAGATCGGTGCCGTCGTCCACGCGGGCAGCATCGTCGAGACGGTGCCGGACGACGCGGCGCCGGAGGCCCGCGGCGAGACCGGGCGCGGCCTGTGGAACACCTCGGTCGTCGTCGGCCCGGACGGTGACGTCGTCGCGACGTACCGCAAGATCCACCGCTTCGGCTTCGGCGAGGGCGAGCCGACCCTGCTCGAGGCGGGCGAGGACATCGTCACGTTCCCGCTCGCCGACGGCACCGTCGTCGGGCTCGCGACCTGCTACGACCTGCGGTTCCCCGAGATGTTCCGGCGGCTGCTCGACGCGGGGGCGCAGGTCGTCCTCGTGCCCGCCGCCTGGCCGCTGCCGAGGGTCGAGGCGTGGACGCTGCTGGGCCGGGCACGCGCGATCGAGAACCAGTTCGTCGTCGTCCAGTGCAACACCGGCGGCGAGCACGGCGGCTACCCGATGGGCGGCCACAGCCAGGTCGTCTCCGCGACCGGCGAGGTGCTCGCGCAGGCCGGGACCGGCGAGGAGGTCCTCGTCATCGACATCGACGTCGCCGACGTCGCCGCGTGGCGCGAGCGGTTCCCCGTGCTCGCAGACCGGCGGCTGTGACGACGGGTCCCTCGGGGGAGGATGACCAGCAGCACGACCAGAACGACCGGCACGACCAGCACGACCGGCCGGACCCGCGACGCCCGACGCCGTGGTGGCGGCCGCGGATCCACGCGACGCCGCGGCGGGCCTGGATGAACGACCCGAACGGGCTGATCCTCGACGGCGGGCGGTACCACCTGTTCTTCCAGCACCACCCGGACGGCGTCGTCTGGGGCCCGATGTCGTGGGGGCATGCGACGAGCCCGGACCTCGTGCACTGGGCCGAGGAGCCGGTGGCGATCCCGGCGACGCCGGCGGAGCACGTGTTCTCCGGCTGCGCCGTGCGGGACGGCGACCGGCTCGTTGCGGTCTACACGTCCGTCGACCCGACGACGCAGGTCCAGTCGCAGGCGCTCGCGACGTCGGCGGACGGCGGCACGACCTGGGAGCGGCACCCGAAGAACCCCGTGCTCGACATCGGCTCGACCCAGTGGCGGGACCCGAAGGTGTTCCGGCACAGCACGTCCGGCGGCCGGGACGACGTCTGGGTCATGGTCCTCGTCCTCGCGGCCGAGCGCGTCGTCGAGGTCTGGCGGTCCGAGGACCTCATCGACTGGGAGCGCACCGGCACCGTGGGTCCGTACGACGTGCCGTCGTCCGTCGCCCCGGGGGAGCCGTTCTACTGGGAGGTCCCGGACCTCGTCCGGCTGCCCGTCCTCGACGAGCCCGGGCGCTCGGAGTGGGTGCTGCTCCTCTCGGTCAACCCCGGCGGCCCGGCGGGCGGCTCCGGCCAGGCGTACGCCGTCGGCCGCTTCGACGGCCGGACGTTCACCCCGGACCCGTTGCCCGGCAACGCCTTCGGCCCGTTCTCGTGGGCCGACCACGGCCCCGACCTCTACGCCGCCTCGACGTTCAGCGGCCTGCCCGACGGCGACCCGCCGGTCTGGATCGGCTGGATGAGCAACTGGCTCTACGCCGACCGGACCCCGACGTCGCCCTGGCGCGGTGCCGCGACCCTCGCGAGATCCCTTGCGCTGCAGGAGGTCGACGGCCGGCTCGTGCTCGTTCAGCGTCCGGTGCTGCCGGCCGGGCAGGAGGTCGTGCCGTCGTCCCCGCTGCCGGACGTGCTGCCGGACGCCGCCCGCGTGCGGATCGAGGTCCGCGTCCCGCCCGGCGGCACGGCCGGGGTCGACGTCCTCGTCGCGCAGACCGGCACCGAGCGCACCCGGGTGCTCGTCGAGCACCCCGAGGACGGCGCCCCGTACCTCGTCGTCGACCGCACGCGCTCCGGCACGGCCGCCGTCCACCCCGGCTTCCCGGCCCGGATCACCGCCCCGCTGCCCGGCGTCCGCCCCGGCCCCGACGGCCTGCTGACGACGACCGTGGACGTCGTCGTCGACACCTCCTCGGTCGAGGTCTTCGCCGCCGGCGGCGCGACGTCCGTCACCGCGCTCGTCTTCCCGCCGCCCGGCTCGCGCGGCCTCGCCGCGGTGGCGTCCGGCGGGGGGACCGTCGAGGTCATGACCGTCCACGACCTCACCCCTCGCAGCCACTAGCGCGTACGACCCGATCGCTGGGTCAGACGCGCTGGTAACTGACGGCGTGGGAGGGAGGATCGGCACGTGAGCGACGAAGAGGTCCCGCCCGGCGGGCGGGTGGTCACCGAGGCCGACATCCCGTGGGCGGCCTGGACGCCCTGGGAGGTCGCGGAGCGGCTGCGCGGGGTGGACGTGCCGTGGGGTGTCGCGGGCGGGTGGGCGGTCGACCTGTTCCTCGGGGCGCGCGGGCCGGACGACGCGACGCGCGACCACGAGGACCTCGAGATCGTCGTCCCGGCGGGGTCGTTCGGGCCGGTCAGGGCGGCGCTGCCCGACCTGGCGTTCCACGTCGTCGGGGACGGCCGGGTCTGGCCCGAGGACGACGAGCGGGCGATGGCGCTGCTGCACCAGACGTGGGGCTGGGACGCCGCCGCGCAGGCCTACGTGCTCGACGTCTTCCGCGAGCCGCACGACGGCGGCACCTGGGTGTGCCGCCGGGACACGACGCTGCGCCGGCCGTACGCCGAGGTCCTCGACCGGACGGCGGACGGCGTGCCCTACGTCGTCCCCGAGGTCGTCCTGCTCTTCAAGGCCAAGGCGGCCCGGGAGAAGGACGAGGCCGATCTCGCGGCGACGCTGCCGCGACTGTCCGTGGCCCGCCGGGCCTGGCTCGCCGCGGCGCTCGACCGGGCGCACCCCGGCCACCCGTGGGCGGACCGGGTGCGACCGCGCGGGTGACCGCGCCCGCCCTGGGTCCCGGGTCCCGGGCGCGGCTGCCTACGCTGGTCCGGTGACCCCGGGGAGCTCCGTCAGCGCCGTCCGTCCGTCCGTCCGCATGTCGCTGCGCGCCGTCACGGCCGTCGCGCTCGCGCTGCTCGCCGTCTGCGCGACGGCGACGGCCGGCTCCGCGCACGCGCGGCTCACGGGCACCGACCCGGAGGACGGCGCCCGGATGAAGGCCACGCCGGACACCGTGACCCTCACCTTCAGCGACCCGCTGGACCGCGAGTTCGTCCGGGTGCGGCTCACCGGCCCCGGTGACGCCGTGCTGCCGGTCGCACCGCGGGTCGAGGCCGGCACCGTGACCTTCACCGTGCCGTCGAAGCTGCCCGGCACCTACTCGGTGGCCTTCCGGGTCGTCAGCAAGGACGGGCACCCGGTCTCCGGCACCCTGTCCTTCGTCGTCACCGGCGCCCCGCCCGTCTCCCCCTCGCTCGACGCCACCGCGACACCGACGGACACCGGCACCGCGACGACGTCCCCGGCCCCGACGCCGACCCCGACCGCCACGNGGGCGCGACCGGGGACGGCACCCCGACGGGCCTGCTCGCCGGCATCGGTGCCGTCGTCCTCGCGCTCGGTGCCGCAGCCTGGTTCGCCGTCGGCCGGCGCCGGTCCTGACCGGCGTACCGTGGCGGACGTGAGCACGACCCAGGTCCCGGACGACGCGACCCTGCCCGGCGAGCAGGCGCCGGACCCCGCGGAGGGCACCGGCACCCGGCCGGCAGGCGGTGCGGCGGCACTCTGGGCGCCCGCCCTCGTCGCCGCGGCCGGTCTCACCGCGGTCGCCGTCGTCGCGTGCCTCGCCGTCCTCGCCTGGGCCGACGACTCCGTCGAGCTCGCCTTCTTCGACCCCGGCCCGCTCGTCCGCCACGGCCTCCCCGTCGCGAAGGTCGTCGGTGACCTCGCCGCGGCCCTGACGATCGGCGCCCTCGTGCTCACGGCGACCGCTGTCCCGGCCCGGGCCGAGGCCGCGATCGCCGCCGCGCTGCGCGTGGCCTCGGTCGCCGCCGGCGTCTGGGCGCTCGCGACGGTGGTCGACGGGGTGTTCTCGTACGCCGACGTCTCCGGGCTCCCGATGTCCGACCCGACCTTCGGACCGCGGCTGTGGTCCACGTACCTGAGCACGAGCGACGAGGGCCGGGGCGCGCTCTGGACGGCAGGGGTCGCGCTCGCCGTCAACCTCGGTGCCCTGCTCGCCCGCCGGCTGCGCGGGGTCGGCCTGCTCACGCTGCTCGCGACGAGCGGGCTGGTCCCCGGCGCGCTCGCCGGGCACGCGGCGTCCGCCCAGGGCAGCCACGAGACCGCGGTGACCTCGCTCGGCCTGCACCTGCTCGGCGTCGTCGTCTGGGTCGGCGGGCTCGCCGCGCTCGTCCTGCTCCGCCGGTCGCTCGGCGGCGACCTCGCCCGGGTCGCCCGCCGGTACTCGACGCTCGCGCTGTGGGCCTACGTCGCGGTCGGGCTCTCCGGGGCCGTCAACGCGTGGATCCACCTCGGCGGCCTCGGGGCCCTCTCCAGCCGCTACGGCGTGGTCGTCCTGGCGAAGACCGGCGCGCTCGTCGTCCTCGGGTTCGCCGGCTGGCTGCACCGCAGCAGCACCCTGCGCGACCTCGACGCCGGCCGGGACGGGGCGTTCACCCGGCTCGCCGCGGTCGAGGGCGTCGTCATGGCGCTCGCCGTCGGCCTGGCCGTCGCGCTCTCCCGCTCGCCGTCGCCCGTGCCGGACACCGGGGCGACGTCGGCGCTGAGCCCCACCGAGGCCGTCACCGGCTACCCGATGCCGCCCGAGCTGACGCCGTCCCGCTGGCTCACCGTCTGGCAGCCGGACCTGTTCTGGGTCGTCGTCTGCGCGCTGCTCGCCGGGTCCTACCTCGTCGGCGTCGTCCGGCTGCACCGGCGCGGCGACCGCTGGACGCCGCTGCGCACGATCTCCTGGTTCGTCGGCATCGCGATCCTCGTCTGGGTCACGTGCGGTGCGCCGGCCGCCTACGGCCGGGTGCTCTTCAGCGCGCACATGATCGGCCACATGACCCTGAGCATGGCGGCGCCGCTGTTCCTCGTGCTCGGGGCGCCGGTCACCCTGCTGCTGCGCGCCGTCCACCCCCGCGCGGACGGCAGCCGCGGCCCGCGCGAGTGGGCGGTCGGCATCACCGAGTCGCGCTACGTGAAGGTGCTCACGCACCCCGTCGTCGTCTCGTTCCTCTTCGCCGGCAGCCTCGTCCTCTTCTACTTCTCGCCCCTGTTCCAGGTGGCGCTCACGACGCACGTCGGGCACGAGCTCATGCACGTGCACTTCCTCTTCGCGGGCTACCTCATGGCCTGGATGATGATCGGCGTCGATCCCGGCCCGCACCGCCCGACGCCTCCGCTGCGGCTCGTCATGCTCTTCATCACGATGGCCTTCCACGCGTTCTTCGGGATCGCGCTCATCCAGACGACGACCGTCCTCGCGGAGTCGTACTGGGCCTCGGTCGGCCGCACCTGGGGCGCCTCGCTCCTGGAGGACCAGCGCGCCGGCGGCGGCATCGCGTGGGGGATCGGCGAGATCCCGACGCTCGCGCTCGCGGTGATCCTCGCCGTCCAGTGGTCGATGTCCGACACCCGCGAGGCGCGCCGGCTGGACCGCGCCGCGGACCGCGACGGCGACGCCGAGCTCGACGCCTACAACGACATGCTCGCCCGGATGGCGGCCTCGGACGCCGCGGTCGACGACCGGGAGAAGGCCGCGCGCGAGCAGGGCGAGTGACCCAGGTCACACGACTGCCGACCCGTCCGGCTCAACGGCGGGCGGTCCCCGCGCCCTTGGACCAGGTGAAGGACGCGGACCGGCCCCGTGCGGCCCGCGTCCTCGGGACGGACCGTCGCCGGGAGGGGTCGCGACGGCACGGCCCGTCCGGTGGCGCGGCGTCCGTCGTGCTCCCGCACCGTGCAGGGCACCCGGAAGGAGCACCGCCTCGTGTCGGTCGTCCCCGCCGCCGACCTGGACCTCGTCCGGTCGGGAGCCACCGGGTGGGTCGACGTGCGTGACGACGCCGAGCGCGCCTTCGACGCCTTCGTCACCGCCCGGTACGGCGCCCTCGTCGTCCTCGCCCGCTACATCTCCCGCGACCCCGACCGCGCCGAGGACGTCGTCCAGGAGGTGCTCGGCCGGGTCTACGCCCGGTGGTCCCGGATCCGCGGGCTCGACGCGCCCGACGCCTACGTGCGCCGGATGGTCGTGCGGGAGTGCCTGTCCTGGCGGCGTCGCCGGTCGAGCACGGAGGTCCCGGCGGACCCGGGCGCGCTGCCGGTCGTCGGCGTGGACGACGGGACGGCGCGGCAGGCCGAGCGCGACGCGATGCTGCGGTACCTGTCGCGGCTGAGCACCCGGCAGCGGGCGGTGCTCGTGCTGCGGCACTACGAGGACCTGCCCGACGCCCAGATCGCCGAGGTCCTCGGCATCCGCGAGGTGACGGTCCGCAGCCACGCGATGGCCGGGCTCGACCGGCTGCGCGTCCTCGTGCTCGAGGACGCCGTCGGGGCAGCGGCGCGGACGGAGGGCCGGCGATGACCCCGCAGGAGTCCTGGTTCGAACGCCTCGACGGCGACCTGCCCGAGGACGCCGACCCGGTGGAGCACGGTCTGCGGACGGCGCTCCGGCACGGGCCGGTGCCGGTCGTCGACCCCGTCGCCGCCGTCCGCGCCGCCCGGGCGCGGGGGACCCGGATCGTCCGGCGCCGCCGCGGCCTCGCCGTCGTCGGGTCGGCCGCCGCGGTCGTCACGGTCGTCGGTCTCGGCGCCCTGGCGCTCGGCCCTTCGCGGGGCAGCACCACGACCGCTGACCGGCTGACGCTGCCCGCCGACGGCCCGGCCCCGGTCGGCACCCCGGTCGGCACCCCCGTCGGCACCCCTTCCGAAACCCCTGTCGGCACACCGGTCGACCCCGACGCCCCCGTCGGGTCGGCGACCGACGTGCCGGCCCCGGTCGCGCTCGCCGACTACGGCAGGTACGGCGACCTCGACGTCCTGGCGACCCACGAGCCGGACGGCTCCATGCCGCGGTCGGTGGCGCTCTCCGGCGACGGCTCGCTCCTCGCGGCGAGCGGTGACGACGGCCTCGTCCGGCTGTTCCGGGTCGACGCGACCGGCGCGACGGCGCGGATCGTCCCGGTCGGGCAGGTCGACGACCCGCGCCCGCCGGTGAACCCCGACGACCCCTCGTTCAGCTGGGCGACGGCCGTGTCGCTCGACCCTGCCGGCACGCTGCTCGCGGCGTCCTGGAACGACGGCGCCGTCATGCTCTGGGACGTCGCGGACCCGGCGCGCCCCCGGCGGCTGCAGACGGTCGGGCCGTTGACGTCGTACGTGCCCGACGTGCTCTTCGGCCCGGACGGCCGGTGGCTCGCGACCGCCGGGTACGACAACCGCGTCCGGCTCTGGGAGGTCACCGGCGACCGCCTCGTCGCCGGGCCGGTCCTCACGACCCGCAGCGACGCCATGGCCCTGGCCTGGAGCCCGGACGGCCGCCGGCTGGCCGGTGCCTCGTACGACGGGACGGTCGTCTGGGACACCACCGACCCGGCGTCGCCGCGCCGGGTGTCGACGGTGCCGACGAAGACCGCCGGCCAGCTCGACCTCGCGTTCTCCCCGGACGGCAGGACGCTCTACACGACCGGGGACACCGCGGGCGCCTACGACGTCACCCGGAGCCGGGCCCGCCGGACGGCGACGCTGCCGGCGCAGACCGCGTACCTCGCCGCCGACCCGGCCGACGGCACCGTCGTGACCGTGCAGCTCAAGGGGCAGGCGGCGCTCTGGACGCCGTCCCGCTCCGGGGCGCTGCGACGGACGGGCACCGGCCGGATCCCCGGCTGGGCGGAGTCCGGTGACCGCGGGCTCGCGTTCGACGCCACGGGCTCGAGGGCGGCGCTGCTCACCGGCGGCACCGGGATCCTGCTGCTCGACACCCGCTGACCCGCCGTTCGCCGGTGCAGCGCCCGGCGGCGCCGCGTGATAGCACAGGGTGGTGACGACCGAACCCGTGGCCACCGAGCCGCCGACGCCGTTCCACGCCCTCGACGCCTACCTCGCGCTGCCGCGGTTCGGCGGGCTCGCGCTGAGCCCGGACGGCGAGCGGCTCGTGACGTCGGTCGCGACGATCGACGCCGCGCGGACGACGTACGGCAGCGCGCTGTGGGAGCTCGACCCGCACGGCCGCCGGGAGCCGCGCCGGCTGACCCGCAGCGCCAAGGGCGAGTCGACGGCGGCGTTCCTGCCCGACGGCGGCCTGCTCTTCGTCTCGACCCGGCCGGACGTCGAGGCCGGCGGCGACGCGGACGACGCGAAGCCGGCGCTGTGGCTGCTCGAGGCCCGCGGCGGCGAGGCCCGGGTCGTCGCGACCCGGCCCGGCGGGGTCGGCGGGTTCGTCGTGGCCCGCGACCGCGGCACCGTCGTGCTGCGCTCGGCGACGATGCCGTCGTCCGTCACCGCCGAGGACGACGCCCGGCGGCGCAAGGAGCGCAAGGACCGCAAGGTGTCCGCGATCCTCCACGAGAGCTACCCGGTGCGGTACTGGGACCACGACCTCGGCCCGGACCAGGTGCGCCTGTTCGCCGGCCGGGTGCCCGCCGCGCCCGCCGCGGTCGTCGTCCCGCCGGCCAAGGACGCCGGACCGGCCGCGGCCGGCGTCCTTGGCCGGCGGGACGACGTCCGCGGCCGACACGGCCCCGGACGGCGCGGCCCCGGACGGCACGGCCCCGGACGGCGCCGGCGCCGCGCAGCCCGGGCGGATCGCCCTGCGCGACCTCACCCCGGCGCCGGGCCGCGCGCTCGACGAGGCCGCGTTCGACGTCAGCCCCGACGGCCGCACCGTGGCGACGACCTGGCAGGTGACCGAGCGCGGGGGCAACCGCTCGGCGCTCGCGCTCGTCGACGTCGCGACCGGGGCGCACCGGATCGTCCTCGACGACCCCGACCTCGAGTACGGCGGGCCGCGGTTCTCCCCGGACGGGCACCGGCTCGCGGTGACCGTGCACAGCCGGACGACGGCGACGACCCCGCCCGACCAGTGGGTCGGCGTCTACGACGTCGCGCTCGACGAGCTGATGCTGCTCGCGCAGGACTGGGACCGCTGGCCGGGGCGGGCCCGCTGGACGCCCGACGGCCGGGCCCTGCTCGTCGTCGCCGACTCCGACGGGACGGCGCCGGTGTTCCGG
The DNA here is from genome assembly GCF_002198675.1 of Kineosporia sp. R_H_3. Classification (GTDB taxonomy): domain Bacteria; phylum Actinomycetota; class Actinomycetes; order Actinomycetales; family Kineosporiaceae; genus R-H-3. The sequence goes on from NZ_MWLL01000128.1 coordinate 22,996, forward strand.
GTCGAGGTCGCCGACGGCACGGTGACCCGGCTGACCGGGGACCACGGCGCCTACTCCGACGTCCTCGTCTCGCCGGACGGTCGGTCGGTCTACGCGCTGCGCTCCGCGGTCGACGCGGCACCGGCCCCGGTCCGCCTCGACGCGGTCACGGCGGACCAGGACCCGACCTACCTGCCGGCCCCGGTCGCCCCGGCAGCCCTGCCCGGCCGGCTCGACGCCCTGACGGCGACCGCCGAGGACGGCACCGCCGTCCGGGCGTGGCTCTGCCTGCCGGAGGGGGCGTCGGCGGCGGCGGCACCGCTGCTGCTGTGGATCCACGGCGGCCCGCTCGGCTCCTGGAACGCCTGGTCGTGGCGCTGGAACCCGTGGCTCGCGGTCGCCCAGGGCTACGCCGTCCTGCTGCCGGACCCGGCGCTGTCGACCGGGTACGGGCAGCGGATGGTCGAGCGCGGCTGGGGCCGCTGGGGCGCCGAGCCCTACACCGACCTCATGACGGTCACCGATGCGGCGGAGGCCCGGCCGGACGTCGACGAGACCCGGACGGCGGCCATGGGCGGCTCGTTCGGCGGCTACATGGCGAACTGGGTCGCCGGGCACACCGACCGGTTCGCCGGCATCGTCACGCACGCGAGCCTGTGGGCGCTGGACCAGTTCGGCCCGACGACCGACGCCGCGTACTACTGGCGCCGGGAGATGACGGCCGAGATGGCGCTCGCGAACAGCCCGCACCGGTTCGTCGACGAGATCCGGACGCCGATGCTCGTCGTCCACGGCGACAAGGACTACCGGGTGCCGATCGGCGAGGGCCTGCGGCTGTGGGCCGAGCTCGCCGAGCGCGGCGCCGCGGACGGGACGATGCCGCACAAGTTCCTGTACTTCCCCGACGAGAACCACTGGATCCTCAGCCCGCAGCACGCGAAGGTCTGGTACACAACGGTTTTCGCGTTCCTCGACCACACCGTGCACGGCAAGGACTGGGAGACGCCGGAGATCCTGCGGTAGCCGCGCCTCACGACAGCGTGCGCGGCTCCGTCGCCCCGGCGGCGATCTCGGTGCCGTCCACGAGGACCCGCACGAACGCGTGGACCGGCCCGCGCCCGGTGAGCAGCAGGTCGCCGTAGTGCCAGTCGAACGCGTAGCCGAGCTCGTACTCCTGCCGGCGGCCGTCGCGCTCGCGGGCGACGCCGACGACGAGCCGGACCTCCCGTTCCCCGGCGAGGTGGTCCAGGTGCGGGAAGCCCTGGAAGCGGCCCCACGCCGCGTGCTTGCGGGGCGAGTAGCGCAGCTCGAGCTGGCCGACCATCGTGCGCGCGTCGTGCCGGGCCACCTTGCACGCGTGCACCGTGACGGCGTCCGCCGCGCAGCCGGCCTGCTCCGGGTCGGCGCCGTCCTCGACGGGCTGCACCGGCCACGGCGGGGCGGCGTCCGCCGGGTCGAACGTCACGGCGTCGAGCTCGGCGCGGACGGTGTGCCAGCGCCCGGACCAGACGAGGCGGTCGCCGCCGCAGGCGCCGACGAAGGCGAGCGTCACCTCGAGCGAGGGCAGCGCCTTGCCGCCGGCCGCCGCGGCGACCGCGGTGTGCGAGTAGTGCGCGCGACGGGCCAGCGCCCGCAGGCTCGGCACCCCGGAGGCCGCGAGCAGCGCGCGCAGGTCGGCGGCGAACGCGTGCAGGGCCGGGTGCGCGGCGCCGTCCGGAGAACCGCGGCGGTCCCCCACCCCGCGGACCCGGTCAGCCCCGTCGCCGCCTGCGGTCACCGCACCGTCCTCGCCCCGTGATCACCTCATCCCAGCAGCGTCCCGGCCGCGCGGCAAGCGGCATCGGTCCCTGCGCGGCACTTGTCCGGTGGTTGTCAACTGACACCGCTTCCCTGTCCACCGGCCCGGTGCGCGGGGCAGGCTGGCGTCGTCCGACGGGGATGCAGGCCGGGGCGCGGCGCCGGGTGGTGCCCGCCCCGGCCGCGGACGACGGCGACGGGGGTGGTCCCGGTGGGTTCGCACGGCTGAGACGTCGTCCGGCTGCGCATCCGCCATGTGAGACGAATCGGTCGATCATGCGAATGCATGTGCAGCAAGGACTTTCTTGAGCACGACGTGGCGCAGGGCACTGCCCACGAGCCGATCCCGTGGCTACTGTGCGGCCCGCCGAGTGCTTCCCTGCAGACGGGGCGGGGAGCGAACGGGGGGTGCACGACGCCATGCCGACCGACCCACCCGACGGGCACCCCGACCCACGGACCATGACGACCCCCGCCGAGTGGTCGGCGGGCCTGCAGCGGCTGCGCGAGGGCTCCGGGCTCTCGGTGCGCGACCTGGCCCGCGCGGTCGGGGCGAGCAGCAGCACCGTCGGCGGATACGTGTCCGGCCGGCACCTGCCGACGATCGCCGCGGGCGACCTCGTCGAGCGGATCCTCGTCGCGGTCGGGCTGCGCGGCCCGGAGGTCACCGCCTGGCTCGACGCCCTGCACCGGGTGCGCCGCGTCGCGGGCCAGCGCACCGGTGACAGCCCGGCGCCCTACAAGGGCCTGGCGGGCTACGACGTCGAGGACGCCCGCTGGTTCTGCGGCCGCGAGGAGCTGACCGACCGCCTCGTGTCCGTCGTCGACGGTGCCCCGGCCCGACCGGTCGTCGTCGTCGGCGCCTCGGGCTCGGGCAAGTCCTCGCTCATCCGGGCCGGCCTCGCGGCGCGGCTCGTCGACGACGGGTGGCGCCTCGTCGTCCGGACGCCGGGACCGGACCCCGTCGGGGCGGTCGCGGAGGTCACCGAGGCCGCCGGGGCCGCCGTCGCGGAGGGCGCGCGGGTGCTCGTCGTCGTCGACCAGCTCGAGGAGCTGTGGACGACGGGCGTCCCCGAGGACGAGTGGCGGACGGCGGCAGGTCGGCTCGCGGCGCTGGCGGCGTCCGCGCCGTCCGTCGCCGTCGTCGCCGGGCTGCGCGCCGACTTCTACGCCCAGGCCCTCGCCGCGGAACCGCTCGCCGAGGCGCTCCAGACCCACCAGCTCCTCATCCGCCCGATGACCCGCGCCGAGCTCGTCCGGGCGGTCACCGACCCCGCCGCCCTGGCCGGCGTCGCGCTCGAGGACGGGCTCGTCGACGTCCTGCTCCGCGACGTCGCCCCCGACGGCCGGGGCACCGACGGGCGGCGCACCGACGGCGCCGCGTACGAACCCGGGGCCCTGCCGCTGCTGTCCTTCGCGCTCCTGCAGACCTGGCAGCGGCGACGGGGCCGACTGACCGTCGCCGACTACCTCGCCGCCGGCGGGATCGGCGGCGCCGTCTCGGAGGCCGCAGAACGGGTCTACGCCGGCCTCGGCACCCACGAGAAGGAGCTCGCCCGGCGGCTGTTCACCCGGCTCGTCGCGGTCGGCGAGGAGACCGCCGACGCGCGCCGGCGGGTCAGCCACGACGACATCGACGCCCTCGACGCGGCCGACGACCCGGGCGCGGGCGCTGGCATCGGGGACGTCGTCGAGGCGTTCGTGTCGGCGCGGCTGCTCACGGCGGGCGGCACGCACGTCGAGATCACGCACGAGGCGCTCATCGTCGCGTGGCCCCGGCTGCGCGCCTGGCTCGACGAGGACCGCGCCGGGCTCCTCCTGCAGCGCGGGCTCTCGGACGACGCGACCGCGTGGGACCGCTCCGGCCGCGAGCCCGGGCGGCTGCTCCACGGCCCCCGGCTCGAGGCGTTGCGCGAGTGGGCGCAGGGATCGGCGCACGCGGGCGTCCTCACGTCGGTCGAGCGCGACTTCCTCCGGGCGTCCGCGACCCGGGCCGCCGAGGAGCGCGCGCGCGAGCGCCGCCGCACCCGGGTGCTCCAGCTCCTCGCGACCGGCCTCGCCGCCGCGCTCCTCGCCGTCCTCGCCCTCGCCGGCTACACGTTCACCCTGCGGGCGGACGCCGAGAGCGACCGTGACCTCGCGCTCTCCCGCCAGCTCGCCGAGGCGGCGAACCGGATCCGGACGACGGACCCGGTCGTCTCGGCCCAGCTCGCCCTGCTCGCCCACCGCACGGCGCCCACGGTCGAGGCCCGCTCGGCCCTGCTCGACGCGACGGCGGTGCCGCTGTCCCGGCGTCTCGACGGCCCGGGCGGGATCGCGTCCGTCGCCGTGAGCGGGGACGGCCGGCTCATGGCCGCGATCGGCGCGGGCGGCGGTCTGCGGCTGTGGAGCGAGCCCCGCGGCGAGGCCTCGGCGGGGCCTCCGCGTCGGGTCGCCACGGTCGACGACGCCTACGCGGACGCGGCGCATCCCGACCTCTACGCCGTGGCGGTCAACGCGGACGGCAGCCGGGTCGCGACCGGCGGTCTCGGCGGCGCCGTCCGGCTCTGGGACACGAGCGACCCGTCACGACCGCGCCCGGTCGCGCGCCTCGACACCCGGGGCCTCACCGTCCTCGGGCTGGCCTTCTCCGCGCGAGGCGTGCTGGCCGCCGCGCTGACGTCACCCGTCCGCTCCGAGGGCGGGCGGGTCGGCCTGTGGATCGTCAGCGGCACCGCAGCGACGGCCCTGACGGAGCCGGTCGACGTGGGAGAACCGGTGCAGTCCGTCGCGTTCGACGCGACCGGCGAGGTGCTGGCGGCCGGGACGGACGCCGGGCCGGGTGCGGGTCGGGTCCACCGCTTCGACCTGCGCGACGGAGTCCGGCCGGTCCCGCCGGCGCTCACCGGGCCGACCGCGGTCGTCACGTCGCTGGCCTTCGCACCGGACGGCCGCACCCTCGTCGCCGGGGCGAAGGACCTCCTCGCCCACGTCTGGACGCTGGCGGCCCCCGCGGGCGCCGTCGTCCCCGCACCGGGCGCCGCCCCCGACGCCGGCGGGGCCCGCACGCTGTCCGGGGCGCAGTCCTACGTGAACGCCGTCGCGTTCAGCCCGGACGGCACGACGCTCGTCGCGGGCAGCGCCGACAGCCGCACCCGGGTCTACGACACCGCGACCTACGGGCTCGTCGCGGACGTCGGCAACCCCGGCCCGCTCACCGCGGCGGTCTACCTGCCGGGCGGCTCGGGGTTCGCCACCGCGGGCGCGGACGGCGCCGTCCGGCTCTGGCCGGCGCCGCTGCCGATGGGCGGCATCGAGGGCGGCCGGACGTTCGCGCTCGCGTACGTCGGCTCGGACCGGGTGCTCGCGATGACCTCGCTCGACAGCGCGCGCCTGCTCGACGTCTCGCTGCCGTTCCGCACCCGGCCGCTGACGCCGAACTTCCGGGCGCCGACGCCGGTCGACGGCGGCGAGAAGTTCGCCGGCACCCTCGCGGTGTCCCGGGACGGCCGCCGGTTCGCGGCCGGCGGCCGGAACGGGACGACCTGGCTCTACGACCTCGGCGCGGCGGCGGCCGGTGACGTCCCCGTTCCGGTGGGGGAGCCGCTGACCCGGCAGAGCGACCTCGTCCAGTCGGCCGCGCTGACCCCGGACGGCCGGCGGCTGGTCACCGGCTCCGACGACGCGAGCCTGGTGCTCACCGACGTTACCGACCCGGCGGCGCCGAAACCGTTGGGGGACAAGGTCGAACCGGGCGGTGTCGTGTACGCGCTCGCCGCCTCGCCGGACGGCAGGTTCTTCGCCTCGGGCACCGGCACCGGGGGCGGCGTCGACATCTGGCGGGCCGACGGCCCGACGCTGACGAAGGTGGCGAGCGCGCCCCGCGACGGCGGACCGGCCCTGCAGGTCTACGGGCTCTCCTTCACCCCCGACGGCAGCATCCTCGCGGTGGGGTCGGCCGACCGCACCGTGCGCTTCCTCGACCTCGGCACGCCGCAGGCCCCGCGCTGGACCGGCCGCCCGATCACCGGCCCCGGCGACTACGTCTTCGGGGTCTCCTTCGACGCCGCGGGCCGGCGTCTCGCGACGGCGAGCGGGGACGGCGTCCTGCGGGTGTACGACACGAGCGACCCTGCCGAGCCCGTGCAGGTGGCCGCGCTCGGTGCCGCCGGGCGGGTGCCGCTCTACTCGGTGGCGCTGCGCCCGGACGGCGACCAGGTCTCCGCCGCTGGCGGGCCGGAGGCCGTGTACACGTGGACGCTCGACGTGGACGCCGCGGCCGCCCGGGTGTGCGCGCTCGCGGGCGACCCGATCGGCGCCGAGGAGTGGCGTCGCTACGTGCCGAGCGTGCCGTACACGACGCCGTGCGGGTCCGGTCAGCCCGTCGGGGCGAAGGGGTAGGCGACGACGGGAGCGCCGCTGCCGACCTCCGAGCCGTCGAAGAGCACCGTCGGTGGCGGGGTGAGGTCGCCGGGCGCCGGCAGCCGGTCGACGTCGACGGCGAGCACGGTCCGGTAGGGCCGGTGGTCCGCCGTGCAGGTCGCCGCCGGGTCGATCGACCCCTGCGTCACCTCGAGGGTGCCGCCGGGCCGGACGGCGACCCCGGTGACCCAGGACGGGCAGGTCCCCGACTCCCCGGTGGAGACGACGACGATCCGTTGCCGCGCGAGGTCGACGTCCTCGAGGCGCCCGTAGAGACCCGGTCCGGCGGACGGCCCCGTGCGGACCGGACCGGTCGGGGCGTTCTCCGCCCAGGCCCGCCGCGCGCTCGCGGCGTCGTAGGCGATCTCGACGACCGCGTAGTGCGAGGTCGCGTCGGCGTCCGTCGCGAGGGCGGGCCGCCAGCCGTCCGCCTTGCCGAGGACGACGGTCCCCGCTGCGGCCGCGACGCTCTTCGTCGGGGCGGGCACGTCGGCGCGTGAGCCGCCCGTGCAGCCGGCGACGAGAACGGCCGCGACGACGGGCACGAGGACGGGCACGAGGACGGGCACGAGGACGGGCAGTGGGCGCAGCATGCCGACCATGCTCCACCCGCGGGGCCGCGGGCCCTCGGGCCCGGGCCCGGACGGATGCGGGATGTTAGGCTGACCGCGTACCCCGGGGGGTATATGGAACCGCCGGTCCGACGTGCTCTCCGGCCATCGCTGCTGGACGAGAGGACGACCATGGACACCACTGAGGTCCCGGTGACGATGCCGAGGATCGGCGACCCGGCACCCGCCTTCACGGCGCGGACCACGCAGGGCGACATCAGCTTCCCCGGCGACTACGCGGGTGAGTGGGTCGTCCTCTTCTCGCACCCCGCGGACTTCACACCCGTCTGCACGAGCGAGTTCATGACCTTCGCGTCGATGGAGGGCGACTTCCGCCGGTACAACACCCGGCTCGTCGGGCTGTCGGTCGACGGGCTCTACAGCCACATCGCGTGGCTGCGCACCATCCAGGAGAAGATGGTCTACCGCGACCTGAAGAACGTCGAGGTGACGTTCCCGCTCATCGACGACGTGTCCATGGACGTCGCCCGCAGGTACGGGATGATCATGCCGGGCGAGGCGACGACCCAGGCGGTCCGCGCGGTGTTCGTCATCGACCCGGCCGGTGTCGTCCGGGCGATCGTCTACTACCCGCTCTCCCTGGGGCGCAACGTCGCCGAGCTCCTCCGCATGGTCGTGGCGCTGCAGACCGCTGACGAGTTCGGGGTCGCCACGCCGGCGGACTGGCTCCCGGGCGAGCCCGTCATCGTGCCGCCGCCGGGTTCGTGCGGCACCGCGAAGGAGCGCATGGACGGCGAGGTCGAGGGCGTCGAGTGCGTCGACTGGTTCTTCTGCACCAAGGACCTCCCGGAGACGCTCATCGAGGAGAGGCTCACGCGCTCCTGACCGCTCGACGGAACCCGGGTGCGGCGGTGCCCCCGGGCGCGGGATGCTCGCCGGCATGACCGACGAGACCTTCGCCCGGCTCCCGGAACCGCCGTACTGGGCGGTCGTCTTCTCCTCGCGGCGCCGGACCGGCCCGGACGACGGCTATGCCGCCGCCGCCCGGCGGATGGTCGACCTCGCCGCGACGTACGACGGCTTCCTCGGGATCGAGAGCGCCCGGGACGGCGACGGGTTCGGGATCACCGTGTCGTACTGGTCCTCGCCGGAGGCGGTCCTGGCCTGGAAGCACGACGCCGAGCACACCGCGACCCGCGAGCAGGGTCGCGCCGCCTGGTACGACCACTACGAGCTGCGCGTCGCCCGGGTCGAGCGGGCCTACGGCTGGGACGCCGCACCGCCCGGAGGGGATGGCTGAGACCGGTTCTGCCGAACGCTGCCGCCGCTGCGCACCGTCTGCGATGCTCGACGGCATGATCGGCAACGGGGTCGAGGCCGGCGTCCGTCGACGCACCGCACTGCTCGCCGTGGTCGCCCTGGCCGCGACGACGGTCACCGCCGTCGGCGTGGTCGGTGCCGGGAGCGGCCGGGCCGACGCCGCGGTGCCGACGAGCGTGGCGGTGCCCCGGCACGTCTCGACCGCGATGAGCCTGTCCCTCGTGGCGGCGTCCCCCTCCGCGGCCGTCGTCCGGCAGACGGCCGGGTACGAGGCGGACGGCGCGTTCCTGCGGGGGACGTCTGGCCTCATGACCCGGTTCAGCGCCCCGCGGACCGTCCCTGCGTACTCGTGGGTGATGGTGGGCTCGTCGATGCGCGGCGGCTACACGGTCTACGTGCCGGCCACCGACTCCGTCCGCGGGCACCGCGTCGTCCACGACCCGGTCACCGGGGTCACCCAGGACACCGACCTCGGCAGCGGGCGCTGGGTCGGCGAGAGCGCGGCCGGGTGGCTGGAGCTCACCGGCAGCGGGGTGCTCCGGCTGCACACCGGCTCGTCGACGACCACCCTGCTCACCGGGGTCGCCCAGGTCCCCGTCGATCACGCCCCCATGGCGGGCACGCACGCCGCCGTCCGGTTGACCCGCACCGACGACACGAGCGGCACCTACCTGTTCGACCTCACGACGAGGACCTACGAGGTCCTCACGACGGACTACGAGTCCATCGCCCTCGACGACACGACGGTCGCGTGGGTCTCCTCCGACCAGTACTCGGTGTCGCGCCGGGCCCTCGCCGGCGGCCCGGTGACGACGATCAGGCCGCCGCACCGGGCGTGGCAGGTGACCGTCTTCGACGGCGGCGTCGCGTACCTGGTCTACGGCGGGAACGCGCTGGCGAACCGGGCCGTCGTGTGGCGCACCGGGACCCGCACCCCGATCGTGACGACGATCTCGTCCGGGGGAGTCATCGGCATCGGCACGAAGGTGCGGGCCGCGACCGGCGGCACCGCCGCGACGGCCGGCCTGTACGACATCAGCGCGAACGGCACCGCGACCCGGGTGGCCACGGTGCCCGCCGCCCGGGCGGAGGTCCGCGACGTCGACCTCGCCGCGGGGCGTGTCTACACGACGGACTCGACGGTCAAGAAGGCGGCGTTCGAGAAGGTCTGGTGGCGCAGCGTCACCCGGTCACCGGCCCTGGCCCTCGGGGCCGAGACCCTCGTGCCGGCCGGTCCGCGGTTCGACCGGCCGGCCGCCTTCTCGGCCGGCCGCGGGGTGATGGAGGTCGCGCAGACCCAAGGCACCCCGCAGCTGCGGTTCGTCGACCGCGGCGCGCTCGGGCCCCTGGTGAACGGTGTCCCGTTCGCGACCACGCTGGACCTGTCCGGCCCCTACGCGAGCGTCGGGACCTACACGGGCCTCGGGACCGGCACGGTCGTCCGGGCCGACGGCCGGATCCTCGCCCGGGCGGCGGTGCCGACGCAGTCGTCGGTGTTCGGCCCGCTCGTGCTCTCCTCCGACAACACGGGCAAGGTCACCCTGCTCGACGTCGAGGCCCCGCGGTCGGTGACGAACCCGCGGGTGCTGCGCGCGTCCCGGTGCGTCCCGGACCCCGGGGACACCGGCTGCGTCGCCCGGGTCGCCCTCGGCGGCGACACCGCCGCGTGGTCCGAGAACGACGGATCGTCGATGACGGTGCTCGACCTGCGGACCGGCGTGACCCGGTCGCTGGAGGGCAAGGGCCAGTTCGTCACCGCTGACGTCGGCGTCCTCGCCTGGGTGATCCACTCCGACCCGGGGTCGACGATCAGGGTGCTCGACACGACGTCCGCTTCGGCGGCCCCGGTCGACCTCGTGACGACGACGTCCGAGGTGCTCGACATCGCCCTCGACGACGGGCTCCTGGCCTGGCGGGACGAGGCCGGGAACGCGCGGGTCAGCACGCTCCCGTTCGACCACGCGCGCCGGCCGCGGCTGCTCGGTGTCGTCGGGACGGCGCTGTCGCCGGACGGCGACGGCCGCGGCGACACCTGGGCCCCGAAGATCGACGTCACCAAGCCGCTGGGGCCGGTGACCCTGACGATCCGCAAGGGCACGACCGTCGTCCGCAGCCTCACCGGGACCGCCCCGGACGGCAGCATCCGGAACATCGTCTGGGACGGCCGCGACACCGCGGGCGCCCTCGTCGCCGACGGCCCGTACACGTGGACGCTCACGGGCGACGCGGCAGACGGTGACGGCGGGGTGCGCGCGCTGGACGGCGTCCACGCCGCGACCGGCGTCGTCGCGGTCGACCGCACGCCCACGACGACGACGGTGACGCCGACCGTCACCTCCGCCCTCGCCGGCACCGCGGCCCGGCTGAAGGTGCGCTGGGCCGCCGCCTCGGACGTCGCACCCAACCCCGCGGCCCGGTACGACGTCCGGGTCCGCAAGGTCACGATGTCGTCGACCGGCAGGGTGGTGCGCGGACCGGCACGGCTCTGGCGGACGACGACCGCACGCAGCGGCACCTTCGGGACGTCGCTCACCGCGGGTGCGGTCTACCAGTTCTCCGCCCGCACGACGGACGCCGCGGGCAACGTCGGCCCGTGGTCGACGTGGCGCGGCGCGAGCGTCTCCTACGACGACCGCTCGCTCGAGGTCACCCGCGGGTCGTGGACGCGGTCCGCCTCGAAGGCGGCGTACAAGGGCACCGTCACCACGTCGGTCACGGCCGGCTCCAGGCTCACCCGGACCGCGACCTGGGGCTCCCGGATCACCGTCGTCGGCACCCGGTGCGCGACCTGCGGCCGGATGAAGGTCTACGTGGACGGCGTCCTGCAGGCGACCGTGGACACGCAGGCGGCGACCACGACGGCCCGCCAGACCCTGTTCTCGCAGTCCTTCCCGAGGGGCCGGCACCGCGTGAGCATCGTCGTCAACGGGACGCCCGGCCGTCCGTCCGTGCGGATCGACGCGGTGGGGTACCACCTGCCCTGACGGCGGCGTCCTCCGCCGGGGCGGAGACGGCGGGGGAGACGGGGGAGACGGCGGCCGAGAAGAGGTCCGCGAGCCGCACGTCGATGCTGACGAGCCCGTCGGCGAGCGCGTGCCGTGCGGTCGGCAGTCGTCGCCGCAGCGTCGCGAGCAGCCCCCGGTTCATCGGGTGGACGTCCAGGTGGAGCGTCACGGCGCCGACGTCGCGGGCGTGACCCAGCGACGTCCCGACGAGGCGCCGCCCCACGCCCATCCGCTGCCACCCGTCGACGACGACCACTCCGACGTCCACGGCGCCCGCGTCGTCCACGCTCCAGCAGGCGTGCCCGACGGCCGTGCCGCCCGGCAGCACCGCGAGGAGCGCACCCCGCTGCGGCCCGGTCGCGAGCAGCGCCCGGACGAGGCCCGGCTTCGGCTCGCCGAACCCCACGAGGAACCGCATGAACGCCGAGGTCGGGGTGAGCAACCGCAGCATCGCGTCGAGTCCCGGTGCGTCGTCAGGGCCGGCGGTGCGGACGACGATGTCGTCCCCCTGGGTACGTCTCATGAACCCAGCCTCGTCGGAGCATCTGAGTCTGTCAAGTGAACTCAGACGGGCTCCGGGGGTTACGCTGGTCCCATGACCGGGGACGACGTGCGCGCCGAGGCGGCCAAGCCGCCGGCGCTCGACTGGTCGGCGGAGAACTGCACGATCCAGCGCGCGGTCGAGGAGATCGGCGACAAGTGGTCGCTCATCGTCATCCGCGAGATCTTCCAGGGCGTCCGCCGCTTCGACGACCTCACGGTGCGGACGGCGATCCCGCGGCAGGTGCTCACGTCCCGGCTGCGCGGGCTGGTCGACACGGGCATCCTGCGCCGGGTGCCGTACCGGGAGCCCGGTCAGCGGGCCCGCTCGGAGTACCGCCTCACGCAGAAGGGTCTCGACCTCTACCCGGTGCTCATCGCCTTCCAGGCGTGGGGGAACCGCTACCTCGTCGACCCGGACGGCCCGCCCATCGAGTTCGAGCACCGCGGCTGCGGGGAGCCCGTCGAGCTCGTCGTCCGCTGCGCCGGCGGCCACGAGGTCACGCAGATGCGGGACGTCGCGGGCCGGCTGGGGCCGGGTGCGCGGCGGCGCAGCGCCTCCTGACCGACCTCAGGCCGCGGCGAGCAGCCGCCGGAGGTCGTCGGCGACGCGGTCGCCGGCCGCTGCGCAGGCCGGGGACGCGAGGTCCCACAGCAGGAAGTTGTGCACCATCCCGGCCTCGCGGCGCAGGGTCACCGGCGTCCCGGCCTCCTCGAGCCGGCGGGCGTAGGCCTCCCCCTGGTCGCGGAGCGGGTCGTGCTCGCAGGTGACGACGACAGCGGCCGGCAGACCCGTGAGGTCGGGCTCGGCGAGCGGACTGACCCGCGGGTCGGAGCGCAGCGCGCGGTCCGGCACGTACTGGTCGTAGAACCACTCGATGCCCTCGCGCTCGAGGCCGAAGCCGTGGCCCTCGCTGTCCATCGAGCCGCCGGACGCCGTGAGGTCGGTGTTCGCGTAGACGAGCACCTGGGCGTCCGGCAGTGCCTCCGGGTGCTCGCCGCGCAGGCGCAGGCAGGCGAGGGTCGCGAGCGTGCCGCCGGCGCTGTCACCCGCGACGGCGAGCCGGGAGGGGACGGCGCCGAGCACCTCCGGGCCCGACCGGACCCAGCGGACGGCGGCGACCGCGTCGTCCACCGCCGCCGGCCACGGGTGCTCCGGCGCGAGCCGGTACTCCACCGCGAGGACCGCGAGCCCCGACCGTGCTGCGAGCCGGCGGCAGGCCCGGTCGTGCGTCTCGAGGTCGCCGACCACCCAGCCGCCGCCGTGGAACCACACGACGAGCCCGGGCTCGGAGCCCGTCGGACGGTAGAGGCGGGCGGCCGGGCCGCCCGGGACGGCGAGGTCGTGGACGCCGGCCGTCCGCGGGCCGGGCGGCCGGGCCAGGGCCCGTTCGTGCGCGCCGGCGCGCAGTGCTCTCGCGCCGACGGACGTCGCGGGCGGGGCGGGCGCCGCGTTGAAGGCGTCGAGGAACGCCTCGAGCTCTGCGTCGGCCAGGCGGACGTCCATGCGTCGACAGTACGACGGCCGTCCGACACCGCCCGACGGCGGAGCTCCGGCCGGCCCGTCGACTGACCGGTCGCGCCGTTGTCACCGGTGAACTGTTTGCGACCGGTTAGTCGGCGCCGGCCCCGACCCGCTCCGCGAGCGTGCGGACGACCGTGGCCGGGTCCTCGAACCAGTCCTTCGTCAGCACGTGGACGACGTCCCAGCCCGCCGCGCGCAGGACCGCAGGATGGCTGAGCACGCGCTCGTCGACCGCCTCGGCCGCCGTCCGCGCCGGGGTGTCGACGAGCACGGCGACCCGGTGCTCGGCGTCGCCCGGGCGCCGCAGCGCGAGGTCCGCGCGGAAGCGGGACTGCCCGACGTCGCGGGTCACCGCGACCCCGCCCGCGGCCCCCGCGTCGTCCCCGGCCGAGACCGCCTGCGCGTAGGCGAGGAACCGGCGCAGGGTGCTCGCGCCGTCGTTGTACGTGTTCGTCACCGCCTCGGGCCCGATCGTCGAGACGATCCCCATGTGCCGGCGGGCCCGGCTGAAGATGACGTTGAGCCGCTTCTCGCCGCCGCGGGTGTTGATCGGGCCGAAGTTCATGGCCATCCGGCCGTCCGGGCCGGGGGCGTAGCAGACGCTCATGAGGATGACGTCCCGCTCGTCGCCCTGGACGTTCTCGAGGTTCTTCACGAAGAGGCCGACGAACTGGTCGTCGTCCTCGCGGGCGATCTCGGCCTCGTAGGCGCGGGCGAACTCCGGGTCCGCCTCGGCGAGCCGGTCGACGGCCTTCTCGATCATCGTCTGCTGCGCCTCGCTGAAGGCGACGACCCCGATCGTCAGCCCGGTGCGGCGGGCGAGCAGGGCCCGGACGAGCGCCGCGATGTACGCCGCCTCCCCGGGGTTGGTCCGTCGCCGGTAGACCGCGCCGACCGCCCGGTGCGTGCTGATGCTGCGGGAGAGCAGCGCGTCGAGGCCGGCCTCGACCTCGGCCGGGTCGACGGCGGCCGGGTCGCCGCCGGCGTCGTCCGCGGCGGCGAGGTGCGCGACGACCTCCGGGCGGGCGCCCGGGACGACGGTGCGGTCCGGCACGGTCGACAGCCGGGACGCGTAGAAGGCCGCGTTGCTGAACCCGATGAGCGCCTCGAACCGGCTCCGGTAGTGCCACGTGAGCATCGTCGAGGGCAGCCGGACGGCGCTCTGCGCGAGGAAGCTGTCGCCGTCGAGGACGACGCCCACCCGGTCGTCGTCCGGGTCCTCGGCGCCCTCGGGAGCCTCTGCGGGCACGTCGTCGCCGGGCCGGGTCGAGAAGTACTGGGTCGGCGGCAGCTGCATCTGGTCGCCGACGACGACCACCTGCTCGGCGCGGTGCATCGCGGGCACCGCCTCCTCGACCGGGATCTGGCTGGCCTCGTCGTAGACGACGACGTCGAAGAGGGACGGGTCCAGCGGCAGGGTGTCCGACACCGAGGTCGGGCTCATGAGCCAGACCGGTCGCAGCGCCGCGACGACCGCTCCGGGGTCGCCCGAGGCGAGGTCGCGGATCGAGCGGTACCGCATGACCTTGCCGAACTCGTGCTCGAGCTCGCGCCGGCCGGCCGTCCACGCCTGCTTCGCGGCCCGCTCGGTCGGCGTCATCCCGGTCACCGACCGCGTGGCGTGCGCGACGCCGGCGAGGAACCGCGCCCGGACCCGGGCCACGACCACCTCGGCGTCGCTCGCGAAGAGCCGGGGCAGCAGCTCCTGCACCCGGCCCACCGCCTCGGCGAGGTCCCGGCCGTCGAACCCGCCGACGGCGGGCACCTGCGCGCGGACGTCGTCGAGGGCCGCGGCGGCGACCGCGTGCTCGACGGCCGCCGGCGGCACGGGCAGCCGGCGCAGCGCGGAGGCCACCGACGGGTGCTCCTCGAGCGCCCGCAGCGCCGGGGCGAGCGCGCGGAGCCCGGCCGCCCCGGCCGGGCCGGCGAGGCCGTCGAGCAGGTCGGCCAGCGCACCGAGCGGCAGGTCGTCGACGTCGACGAGCAGCCCGTCGAGCTGCTCGGCGAGCACCGAGAGCCGGCTGCCGGCCTCGGCGAGGCCGCGGGCGAGCCGGTCGTCCTCGCTGCGGGCCAGCGCGTCGTGGACGGCGAGCACCGCCCGGTCGTCGGTGCGCCGGGCGGCGCCGAGCCGGTCGAGCAGGGCGACCGGGTCGGGGTACCCCCAGCCGCTGCGCGCCGCGGCGGCCAGCCGGTCCGCCTCGGCGGCCGCGGACTGCGCCTCGACGAGCAGGGCGAGAGCCTGGGTCACCGTCACCGGCACGGCCCGCCGACCGCCGTCGAAGCGGCTGCGGACCGTGCCCTTCACCTGTCGCCAGGCGCCGCTGAAGACCTTGAGGAACGAGCCCTCCTTGGCCCGCGCGATCTCGAGCGCGGCACGGGCGTCGTCCGGGTCGAGCGGCTCGCGCCACCCGGCGGCCGCCTGCTCCGCGGTGTGCGCGGCCGCCCGGGCGGCCGCGCACA
>NZ_MWLL01000129.1 GCF_002198675.1 Kineosporia sp. R_H_3
CTTCGTCGTCGTGACCACCGAGCTGACGGTCTTGACGACCGTCGTCACCGCGGCGGTCGTCCTCGGCGCGGTCGCGTTCGTCGTGCTCGGCGGCGGCGGTGACGACCTCACGGCGACCGGTGCCACGGCGGCCCGCTCGACGCGCAGCGCGACGGCGACCGGGACGGCGGTCCCGACGACCGGCACCGTCCGCCCCGCCAACCGCAACCCGTTCTCGGGCAAGGCCGCGGCCGCCGGCACCGGCTCGGCCGGGACGACGGCGACCACGACGACGACGCCCGCCGCGGTGACGACGGTCGTCAAGACCGTCAGCTCGGTGGTCACGACGACGAAGACGTCGACCCGGACGACGACGAGGACGCGGACGAAGACCGCGACGGCCACCGTCACCGAGACGCCGACCTACGTGTACCTGCTGTCGCTGACCGGCGCGGCGGGCGACGCGGTCTTCGTCGTCAACGGCGAGGAGCAGGCGGCGGCCTCCCCGAACGACACGGTCGTGACCGACCTGGAGTACACCGGGACCTCGAGCGCCACCTGCGCGAAGGTGTCCTGGAAGTCCGGCGCTGCCCAGACGATCTGCGTCGGGGCGGGCACCCGCGTCGACGCCTGACCCGGTGGGCGTGGGAGGATCGCTCCCATGCTTCGCTGGCTCACGGCGGGGGAGTCCCACGGCCCCGCACTCGTCGGCGTCCTCGAAGGTCTGCCCGCCGGTGTGCGGGTGACCAGCGACGACGTCCAGGCTGCGCTCGAGCGCCGCCGCCTCGGCCACGGCCGCGGCGCGCGCATGAAGTTCGAGCAGGACGCCGTCCGGTTCCTCGGCGGGCTGCGGCACGGCCTGACCCAGGGCGGCCCGGTCGCGGTCGAGGTCGGGAACACCGAGTGGCCCAAGTGGGAGACGGTCATGTCGGCCGACCCGGTGCCGCAGGACGTCCTCGACGCGCAGGCCCGCAACGCCCCGCTGACCCGGCCCCGGCCGGGTCACGCCGACCTCGTCGGCATGCAGAAGTACGGCTTCGACGACGCCCGCCCGGTGCTCGAGCGGGCCAGCGCCCGCGAGACCGCGGCCCGGGTGGCGCTCGGCGCGGTGGCCTCGGCGTTCCTCGAGCAGGCCGCCGGCGTCCGGCTCGTCAGCCACACCGTGGGGATCGGCCCGGTCGAGGTGCCCGAGGGCAGCGACCTGCCCGGCCCGGACGACGTCAAGGCGCTCGACGCCGACCCGGTGCGCTGCCACGACGCCGCGACGAGCGCCGCGATGGTCGCCGAGATCGACGCGTGCCGCAAGGACGGCGACACCGTCGGCGGGATCGTCGAGGTCGTCGCCTACGGGCTGCCGCCGGGCCTGGGCAGCCACGTGCACTGGGACCGCCGCCTCGACGCCCGGCTCGCCGGCGCCCTCATGGGCGTCCAGGCGATCAAGGGCGTGGAGGTCGGGGACGGCTTCACGACCGCCCGGCGCCGCGGGTCCGCCGCGCACGACGAGATCGAGCGCGTGGACGGCGTCCTGCGGCGCCGGACCGGCCGCGCCGGCGGCACCGAGGGCGGCATGAGCACGGGTGACGTGCTCCGCGTGCGCGCCGCGATGAAGCCGATCTCGACCGTCCCGCGCGCGCTCGACACCGTCGACGTCGCGACCGGCGAGGCCGCCGTCGCGATCAACCAGCGCTCCGACGTGTGCGCCGTCCCGGCCGCCGGGGTCGTCGCGGAGGCGATGGTCGCGCTCGTACTCGCCGACGCCGTCCTGGAGAAGTTCGGCGGCGACAGCGTCGCCGAGACCGCCCGCAACGTCCGCTCCTACCTCGACGCGCTGCCGGACCTGCTCCGCAGCGAGGGCTCGTGAGCGGCGCGGCACCGGACGACGCCGCAGCGGTGCGCCCCGCCGTCGTGCTCGTCGGGCCGATGGGGTCGGGCAAGTCGACGGTGGGCCGGCTCGTCGCCGGTCGTCTCGGGCTCGCCCTGCGGGACACCGACGCCGACGTCGAGACGGTCGCCGGCAAGTCGGTCTCCGACGTGTTCGTCGACGACGGCGAGCCGGTGTTCCGGGACCTCGAGCGGGCCGCCGTCGCGACCGCGCTCCGCGAGCACCCCGGGGTGCTCGCGCTCGGCGGCGGCGCCGTCATGGACCCGCTCACCGAGGAGGCCCTGCGCGGCCACACCGTCGTCTTCCTCGACGTCCAGGTCACCGACGCGGCCCGCCGGATCGGCCTCAACCGGGACCGGCCGCTGCTCCTCGGGAACCCGCGCGCGCAGTGGCTGCGGATCATGGAGCGCCGGCGGCCGGTCTACGAGCGGGTCGCGACCGCCGTCGTCGCGACCGACGGGCGCAGCCCCGACGAGGTCGCGGACGCCGTCCTCGACGCGCTCGGCCTGCGGGCGGACGCGTGAGCGCCGCGACCCGGCTGCGCGTCGGCCCCGGGTCCGCGGGCGACCCGGCCGGCCCGAACGCCTACGACGTCGTCGTCGGGCACGACCTGCTCGGCGCGCTGCCGGGCCTGCTCGCGGGCGCGCAGCGGGTGCTCGTCGTCCATCCCGCGGGCCTGCGCGCACGCGGCGAGGCGGTCCGGGCGGACCTGCTCGCGGCCGGCTTCGAGGCCTACGTCACCGAGGTCCCGGACGGCGAGGCGGCCAAGACCGCGGACGTCCTCGCCGACTGCTGGGGCGTCCTCGGGCGGGCCGGCTTCACCCGGACCGACGCGGTCGTCGGCGTCGGCGGGGGAGCGGTGACCGACCTCGCGGGCTTCGTCGCGTCGACGTGGCTGCGCGGGGTGCGGGTCGTCCAGGTGCCGACGACGCTGCTCGCGATGGTGGACGCGGCGGTGGGCGGCAAGACCGGCATCAACACCGCCGAGGGCAAGAACCTCGTCGGCGCGTTCCACCCGCCGGCCGGTGTGCTCTGCGACCTGTCGGCGCTGTCGACGCTGCCGCCGGACGACCTCGTCGCCGGCCTCGCCGAGGTCGTCAAGACCGGTTTCATCGCCGACCCGCGGATCCTCGACCTCGTCGAGGCCGACCGCGACGCCGCGACGTCCTGGGACTCCCCGGTGCTGCGCGAGCTCGTCGAGCGCAGCGTCGCCGTCAAGGCCCGCGTCGTCACCGAGGACCTCAAGGAGTCCCACCTGCGGGAGATCCTCAACTACGGCCACACGTTCGCCCACGCCGTCGAGCAGGTCGAGGGGTACACGTGGCGGCACGGCGCGGCGGTGAGCCTGGGCATGGTGTTCGCCGCCGAGCTCGGGCGGCTCGCCGGGAGCACCCCGCCGGCCCTCGTCGACCGGCACCGCGAGGTGCTCGGCACCCTCGGGCTGCCGCTGACCTACCCGGCGGGCCGCTGGGAGACCCTGCTCGACGTCATGCGCCGGGACAAGAAGACCCGCGGCGACCTGCTGCGCTTCGTCGTCCTCGAGGACGTCGGCCGGCCCGCCCGGCTCGAGGGCCCCGGCCCGGACCTGCTCGTCGGGGCGTACGCGGCCGTCAGCGCGTAGCCGGCACCTCGACCCGCCCGGCCGAGGTCGGCGGCCGGGGGACCGCGGCGAACGGCGACCGGGCGAACCACCCGGGCAGCGCGCGCCGGACGCCGGACGGCGCCTCGACGTCCACCGTGCCGGACCGCACGAGGGCGGGCCACGACAGGTCGCCGTTCCACCAGCGCGTGACGCCGCGCAGCGACCCGGTGACGGACGCGGCGACCGGGTGCCCCGGGTCGGCGTCGCAGACGTCCACGTCGTCCGGGCTGATGACGAGCCACCAGTCCCGGTCGACGACGCCGGGGTCGGTGAACCGGAACCGGACGACGGTCCGGCGCGACGGCACCGCCGCGAGGTCGACGTTGCGGTGCATGTCCCACAGCAGCAGCTTCGGGTCCAGGTCCGCGTCGCCGATCTCGCCGATCCAGCGCGTGCCCCAGGCGCCGAGCGCCTCGACGACGGGGCGCAGCTCCCGGCCCGCGTCGGTGAGCACGTAGCGGACGTCCGCGCCGTCCTCGACCCGGCGGACGACGCCCGCCCGGGCGAGCTGCTGCAGCCGCCGGGAGAGCAGCGTCGGCGACATCCGGGGCAGCCCGCGCCGCAGGTCGTTGAACCGCTCGCTGCCGGTCACGAGCTCTCGGACGAGCAGGAGCGTCCAGCGCTCGTCGAGGAGCTCCATCGCCTTCGCCACCGGGCAGAACTGGTGATAGGGGGCACCCATCGCTCCACGGTACAGATCGAGGTACAGATCGTGTACTAGGTGCGGTACCGACCGGTTCGTACGGTGGCCGTATGTCCACCAACACCGCGCAGCAGAGCGCACAGCAGACGGCACAGCAGACCGCGTACCACGTCGGCGACGACGCCGACCGGGCCCTCAAGGCCCGTCACGCCGCGATGTGGGCGCTCGGGGACTTCCCGTCCGTCGCCCACCGCGTCATCCCGCACCTCGGCGCCGACCTCGTCGAGGCCGCCGGCGTCCGCGCCGGGCAGCGCGTCCTCGACGTCGGCGCCAGCGCCGGCAACGCGGCGATCCCGGCCGCCGTCCGCGGCGCGACCGTCGTCGCGTCCGACCTCACGCCCGAGCTCCTCGACGCGGGCCGGGCCGAGGCGGCCGCGCTCGGCGCCGACGTCGCGGCCCGCCTCGACTGGCAGGTCGCCGACGCCGAGGCGCTGCCCTACGGCGACGGCGACTTCGACGTCGTCCTGTCGAGCGTCGGCGTCATGTTCGCCCCGCACCACCGGGACGCCGCCGCCGAGCTGCTGCGGGTCACCCGCCCCGGCGGCACGGTCGCCCTGGCGAACTGGACGCCGCAGGGCTTCATCGGGCGGCTCTTCACCGCCATGAAGCCGTTCGCGGCCCCGCCGCCGCCCGGCGCGCAGCCGCCGCCGCTGTGGGGGGACGAGGACCACGTGCGGTCCCTGCTCGGCGCCGGGGTGACCTCCCTGCACCTCGAGCGGCGCCAGGTGGTCGTCGAGGGCTTCACCTCGGGTGTGCAGTGGCGCGACCTCTTCAAGGCCGCCTACGGGCCGACGGTGGCCGCCTACGCGGCCCTGGTGGACCGGCCGGACGACGTCGCGGCCCTGGACGCCGCCCTGGCGGCCCTCGGGGACGACGCCCTCGCCGACGGCGTCATGGAGTGGGAGTACCTGCTCGTCGTGGCGGAACGGGGCCGTTAGGCTCGGCGGCCGTGAGCAGCCCGCGCGTCCTCGTCCTCAACGGCCCCAACCTCGGCCGGCTCGGCACCCGGGAGCCGGAGGTCTACGGCCACGAGACCATCGAGGACCTCGCGGAGCGCTGCCGGGGCGTGGCCGCCGAGCTGGGCCTGGCCGCGGACGTCCGGCAGACCGACGACGAGGCCACGCTCGTCGGCTGGCTGCACGAGGCCGTCGACACCCGCTCGCACGTCGTGCTCAACCCGGCGGCGTTCACGCACTACAGCTACGCCGTCCGCGACGCCTGCGCGCAGGTCACGAGCGCCGGCCTGACGCTCGTCGAGGTGCACCTGTCGAACCCCGCGGCGCGCGAGACCTTCCGCCACACGAGCGTCGTCGCCGGGGTCTCGACGGGCACCGTCGCGGGGTTCGGCCTCGGCTCCTACGACCTCGCGCTGCGCGCCGTCGCCGCGCGCGCCCGGTAGGATCTGACGGTCCGCCAGACCCCTGGCACAGACCCTTGACACCTCCGACGGGTGCACGCGTGCCCGCGACACCGATGAAGGCAGAACCGTGGCCACCACCAACGACCTGAAGAACGGCCTCGTGCTCAACCTCGACGGCAACCTCTGGGCCGTCGTCGAGTTCCAGCACGTCAAGCCCGGCAAGGGCGGCGCGTTCGTCCGCACGAAGCTGAAGAACGTCCTGTCCGGCAAGGTCGTCGACAAGACGTTCAACGCGGGCACGAAGGTCGACACCGCCACCGTCGACAAGCGGGACATGCAGTACCTGTACAAGGACGGCACCGACTACGTGTTCATGGACACGAACACGTTCGACCAGCTGCTCGTCCCGGAGACCACGGTCGGGGACGCCGCGCACTTCCTCCTGGAGAACATGGAGGCCATGGTCGCGACGCACGACGGGATCCCGCTGTACGTCGAGATGCCGACCTCGGTCGTCCTGGAGATCACCTACACCGAGCCGGGCCTGCAGGGCGACCGCTCGACGGGCGGCACCAAGCCGGCGACGGTCGAGACCGGCTACGAGATCCAGGTGCCGCTCTTCCTCGAGACGGGCACGAAGGTCAAGGTCGACACCCGCGACGGCAGCTACCTCGGCCGGGTGAACTGAGCTCTTGGGCGCCCGGAGCAAGGCCCGCAAGCGGGCCCTCGACATCCTCTTCGAGGCCGACCAGCGCGGGCTCGCGGCCCTCGACGTGCTGCGCGAGCGGCGCGAGGCCGCCGAGCCCCCGGTCGGGGACTACTCGGCGCAGATCGTCGAGGGTGTCGTGGCCGAGCGCGAGCGGATCGACGAGCTGCTCTCGACCTACTCGCACGGCTGGACCCTCGAGCGGATGCCCGGCGTCGACCGCTGCGTGCTGCGGATCGGCGCCTGGGAGCTGCTCTACAACGACGACGTCCCGGACGCCGTCGCGATCGACGAGGCCGTCGAGCTCGCCCGGTCGCTGTCGACCGACGAGTCGCCGTCCTTCGTGAACGGCCTGCTCGGCCGGCTGCTCACCGTGGCGGGACGCCCCGCCTGACACCGGTGGGCAGACCCCGGCGGGGGCGCCCGGACAAGCTGACGGCCCGGACGGCCCCCGCGCAGGCGGGGCGTCCGGGCCGTTCCGCTGCTGTCAGTCCTCGGCGGCGACGGCGCGTCGCGCGTCGGCGTTGAGGACGCCCCACGCGATGAGCTGCTCGGCGAGGACGGCCGGCGGCACGTCGTAGATCACGGCGAGCGTGCGGAGGTCGTCCGTGCGGATGGAGAGCACCTTGCCGTTGTAGTCGCCGCGCTGGCCCTGGATCGTCGCGGCGTACCGCGCGAGGGGACCGGCCTTCTCGGCGGGCACGGACTGCAGGCGCTCGAGGTCGAGGACCAGCTTCGGCGGCGGCTCGCTGCTGCCTGTCGGGGCTGCGTCGGGCAGGAGCGCCTGCACCGGCACGCCGTAGAAGTCGGCGAGTTCGGCGAGCCGCTGGACGGTCACGGCGCGGTCACCTCGCTCGTAGGAGCCGACGACGACCGCCTTCCAGCGGCCCTCGGACTTCTCCTCGACACCGTGCAAGGACAGACCCTGCTGGGTGCGGATCGCGCGGAGTCGGGCGCCAAGTGCCCGGGCGTAGTCGGAGGCCATGCGCTGATGGTCACGGAGAGTTACGTTTCTCGTCAAGCAGGATCGCCGAACTCGTCGTGATCTCCACCCGAACGGCGTAGATTTTCTTCGGTTCTGCCCCGATATGTCGCCCACCGAATGGTGGACACCACCCGACCACTCTTGACCGGTCGCGGCGCGGCGTGGCCCGGTTGCGGGGTCACGCTACGGGCCCGCGGGCCCCCTGCTAGCCTCGACGGTGCAGGACGCCGGACGCTCTCGGGGCAACCCGCGGACCCCCGCCCGACCTGCGACGACCGCCCCCTTTAACGACCCGTCCCGAGAGGCGGGGAAGGAGGTCGGCTGCGTGACCGCGCGCCGAACCGTGCTCGAAGCCGCTGAGATCCGCCGGGCGCTGACCCGGATCGCCCACGAGGTCCTCGAACGCAACAAAGGTGCCGACGACCTCGTCCTCCTCGGGATCCCGACACGCGGGGTGACCCTCGCGACGCGGCTCGGCCGCCGGCTCACCGAGATCGAGGGCCGCCCCGTCCCCGTCGGCTCGCTCGACGCGACGATGTACCGCGACGACCTGCGCCGCCAGCCGGTCCGGACGATCGCCCCCACCGAGCTGCCCGACGGCGGCATCGACGACAAGGTCGTCGTGCTCGTCGACGACGTGCTCTTCTCCGGGCGGACCATCCGGGCCGCGCTCGACGCGCTCTCCGACCTCGGGCGGCCGCGCGCCGTCCGGCTCGCGGTCCTCGTCGACCGCGGCCATCGCGAGCTGCCGATCCGGGCGGACCACGTCGGCAAGAACCTCCCGACGTCGCTGTCCGAGCGGGTCCGGGTCGCGCTCGAGGAGGTCGACGGCACCGACGAGGTGCGGATCGAGTCGGACGCCGCGGAGGTGTCCGCGTGAGGCACCTGCTGTCGGCGGCCGACCTCGACCGGGCGCAGGCCGTGACCGTCCTCGACGTCGCCGAGCAGATGGCCGCCACGCAGCGGCGCGAGATCAAGAAGCTCCCGACGCTGCGCGGACGGACCGTCGTCAACCTCTTCTTCGAGGACTCCACCCGGACCCGGATCTCCTTCGAGGCGGCGGCCAAGCGGCTCTCGGCGGACGTCATCAACTTCTCCGCCAAGGGCTCCAGCGTCTCCAAGGGCGAGTCGCTCAAGGACACCGCGCTCACCCTCGAGGCGATGGGCGCGGACGCCGTCGTCGTCCGGCACCCGGCGTCCGGCGCACCGCACCGGCTCGCGCACGCCGGCTGGACCCGGGGCGCCGTCGTCAACGCCGGCGACGGCACCCACGAGCACCCCACGCAGGCGCTCCTCGACGCGTTCACGATGCGTCGCCACCTCGTCGAGAACGCGACGGGAGCCGACCTCGCGGGACGCCGGGTCGCCGTCGTCGGCGACGTCCTGCACAGCCGGGTCGCGCGCTCGAACGTGCTGCTGCTCAACACCCTCGGCGCGCACGTCGTCCTCGTCGCACCGCCGACCCTGCTGCCGGTCGGGGTCGAGGGGTGGCCGTGCGAGGTCTCGTACGACCTCGACGCGACGCTCGCGGGCGCCCACGGCGACCTCGACGCCGTGATGATGCTGCGGGTCCAGGCCGAGCGGATGAACGCGTCGTACTTCCCGAGCGTGCGCGAGTACTCGCGCCGCTACGGGCTCGACGCCCGTCGCGTCGGGCTGCTGCCCGACCACACGGTCGTCATGCACCCCGGGCCGATGAACCGCGGCCTGGAGATCTCCGCGGACGCCGCCGACTCGCCGCGCTCGACGATCGTCGAGCAGGTGACGAACGGCGTCGCCGTCCGGATGGCCGTGCTCTACCTGCTGCTCGCCGGGGCGCGCGACCTCGCGCCCGCCGGCCCGCCCGCCGACGAAGTCGCTCTCACCGAAGGGGTCCTCCCGTGACCAGCACGACGGCCGGCACGACCTGGTTGGTCCGGCGCTCGCGTGTCCTCGGCGGCCAGCCGACCGACGTCCTCGTCGAGAACGGCGTCGTCGCCGAGATCGGCCCGGGCCTGTCCGCCGCCGGCGCGAGCGTGCTCGACGCCGATGGCCTGGTCCTCCTGCCGGGGCTCGTCGACCTGCACACCCACCTGCGCGAGCCGGGCCGGGAGGACGCCGAGACCGTCGAGACCGGCTCCCAGGCGGCCGCCCGCGGCGGCTTCACCGCCGTCCACGCGATGGCGAACACCGACCCCGTCGCGGACACCGCGGGCGTCGTCGAGCAGGTCTGGCGGCTCGGCAGGCGATCCGGCTGGGTCGACGTCCGCCCGGTCGGCGCCGTGACGGTGGGCCTGGCGGGGGAGCGGCTCGCCGAGCTCGGCGCGATGGCCGACTCCGCGGCCGGGGTCCGGGTCTTCTCGGACGACGGGAAGTGCGTGAGCGACGCGGTCCTCATGCGCCGCGCCCTGGAGTACGTCAAGGCGTTCGACGGGGTCGTCGCCCAGCACGCGCAGGAGCCGAGGCTCACCGACGGCGCGCAGATGCACGAGGGCGCGGTCTCCGCGGTCCTCGGGCTGCGCGGCTGGCCGGCGGTCGCCGAGGAGGCGATCATCGCCCGCGACGTCCTGCTCGCCGGGCACGTCGGCTCCCGGCTGCACGTGTGCCACCTGTCGACGGCCGGCTCGGTCGAGATCGTCCGGTGGGCCAAGGGCCGCGGCATCGACGTCACCGCCGAGGTCACGCCGCACCACCTGCTCCTCACCGACGAGGAGGTCCGCAGCTACGACCCGGTCTTCAAGGTGAACCCGCCGCTGCGCACCGCCGAGGACGTCATGGCGCTGCGCGAGGCCCTCGCCGACGGCACGATCGACATCGTCGCGACCGACCACGCCCCGCACCCGGTCGAGGACAAGGACTGCGAGTGGGCAGCGGCCGCCATGGGGATGACCGGGCTGGAGACGGCGCTGTCCGTCGTCCAGCACACGATGGTCGAGACCGGGCTGCTCGACTGGGCCGGTGTCGCGCAGCGGATGTCCGCGGCCCCGGCCCGGATCGGCCGGGTGGCCGACCAGGGCCGCCCGCTCGTCGTCGGCGAGCCCGCCCACCTCACGCTCGTCGACCCGGCCGCCCGCTGGACCGTCGAGCCGCACACGATGGCGACGATGGGCCGCAACTCGCCGTTCCGCGGCCGTGAGCTGCCCGGCCAGGTCGTCGCGACCTTCTACGCCGGCCACCCGACCGTCCTCGACGGCAAGCTCGCCGCGCCGCGCCCGAGCACGACCCCCGGGAGGGACGCATGACCGCCACGACCGACGCGACGACCGGCGCCACGACCGGAACGACCACGGGCCCCGCCCCGGCGGTGCTCGTCCTCGAGGACGGCCGCACGTGGCGCGGCCAGGCCTACGGGGCCGTCGGCGCCACGGTCGGGGAGGCGGTCTTCTCGACCGGCATGACCGGCTACCAGGAGACCCTCACCGACCCGTCGTACCACCGGCAGGTCGTCGTCATGACGGCGCCGCACATCGGCAACACCGGCGTCAACGACGAGGACGGCGAGTCCCGCCGGATCTGGGTCGCGGGCTACGTCGTCCGCGACCCCGCCCGGCGGGCGTCCAGCTGGCGCTCCCGCCGCGAGCTCGTCGACGAGCTCGCCGCCCAGGGCGTCGTCGGGATCAGCGGCGTGGACACCCGCGCGATCACCCGGCACCTGCGCGAGCGCGGCGCGATGCGGGTCGGCGTCTTCTCCGGCGCCGCCGCGCAGCGGTCCGACGACGCGCTGCTCGCCGAGGTCCGGGGCGCCCCGCAGATGACCGGCGCCGACCTGGCCGGCGAGGTCTCGACCGACGCCGCCTACGTCGTCCCGGCGATCGGCACGAAGCGCTTCACGGTCGCCGCGGTCGACCTCGGCATCAAGTCGATGACCCCGCACCGGATGGCGCAGCGCGGCATGGAGGTGCACGTCCTGCCCTCGACCGCGACGATCGAGGACCTCCTCGCGACCGGCGCCGACGGGGTGTTCTTCTCCAACGGCCCCGGTGACCCGGGCGCCGCGACGCACCCCGTCGAGCTGCTCCGCGAGGTGCTCGGCCGCCGGATCCCCTTCTTCGGCATCTGCTTCGGCAACCAGATCCTCGGCCGGGCACTGGGCTTCGGCACGTACAAGCTCGGCTACGGCCACCGCGGGATCAACCAGCCGGTCATGGACCGCACGACCGGCAAGGTCGAGGTCACCGCGCACAACCACGGCTTCGCCGTCGACGCCCCCGTCGACGGCCCGGCCGACACCCCCTTCGGCCGCGCCGAGGTGAGCCACGTGTGCCTCAACGACGGCGTCGTCGAGGGCCTGCGCTGCCTCGACGTTCCGGCGTTCTCGGTGCAGTACCACCCGGAGGCGGCCGCCGGGCCGCACGACGCCGCGTACCTGTTCGACCGGTTCGCCGACCTCATGGCGGACCAGACCGGGAAGAAGGCCTGATGCCCCGCCGCACGGATCTCAAGAGCGTCCTCGTCATCGGCTCCGGCCCGATCGTCATCGGCCAGGCCTGCGAGTTCGACTACTCCGGCACCCAGGCGTGCCGGGTGCTGCGCGAGGAGGGGCTGCGCGTCGTCCTCGTGAACTCCAACCCGGCGACGATCATGACCGACCCGGAGTTCGCCGACGCGACGTACGTCGAGCCGATCACCCCCGAGGTCGTCGAGGCGATCATCGCCAAGGAGCGGCCCGACGCGCTGCTCGCGACGCTCGGCGGCCAGACGGCGCTCAACACCGCGATGTCGCTGCACGCCGCGGGCGTCCTGGAGAAGTACGGCGTCGAGCTCATCGGCGCCAACGTCGCCGCGATCGAGGCCGGCGAGGACCGCCAGCAGTTCAAGGGCGTCGTCGACCGGGTGGCCGAGAAGTACGGGCTCGACGCCTCGACGGCCCGCTCGTCGATCTGCCACACGATGGACGAGTGCCTCGCCGTGACGGCCGAGCTGGGCTACCCCGTCGTCGTCCGGCCCTCGTTCACCATGGGCGGCCTCGGCTCCGGGATCGCGTACGACGAGGCGGACCTGCGCCGGATCGCCGGGGCCGGGCTGCAGTACTCGCCGACGACCGAGGTCCTCCTCGAGGAGTCGATCATCGGCTGGAAGGAGTACGAGCTCGAGCTCATGCGGGACCGCAACGACAACGTCGTGGTCGTCTGCTCGATCGAGAACCTCGACCCGATGGGCGTGCACACCGGCGACTCGATCACCGTCGCGCCGGCCCTGACGCTCACCGACCGGGAGTACCAGCGGCTGCGGGACATCGGCATCGCGGTCATCCGCGAGGTCGGCGTCGACACCGGCGGCTGCAACATCCAGTTCGCCGTCGACCCGGCGGACGGCCGCGTCGTCGTCATCGAGATGAACCCGCGGGTCTCCCGCTCGTCGGCGCTGGCGTCCAAGGCGACGGGCTTCCCGATCGCGAAGATCGCGGCGCGCCTGGCCGTCGGCTACACCCTCGACGAGATCCCCAACGACATCACGCGCAAGACGCCGGCGTCCTTCGAGCCGACGCTCGACTACGTCGTCGTCAAGATCCCGCGATTCGCGTTCGAGAAGTTCCCCGCCGCCGACACGACCCTCACGACGACGATGAAGAGCGTCGGCGAGGCGATGGCCATCGGGCGCTGCTTCACCGAGGCGCTGCAGAAGGCGCTGCGGTCGCTGGAGAAGCGCGGGGCGTCCTTCCACTGGACCGGCCCGACCCCCACCTCCGCCGAGGTCGACGCCCTCGTCGAGGCCGCGCGCCGGCCGACCGACGAGCGGCTGCTCCAGGTGCAGCAGGCGATCCGCGGCGGCGCGGGCATCGAGCGGCTGCACGCGGCGACCGGCATCGACCCGTGGTTCCTCGACCAGATGCTGCTCATCGACGAGGTGGCGGCGAAGGTCGCCGGCGCCCCGGCGCTCACGCCCGACCTGCTGCGGGAGGCCAAGCGGCACGGCTTCTCCGACGTCCAGATCGGTGAGCTCCGCTCGATGCCCGAGGACGTCGTCCGCGGGGTGCGGCACGCGCTCGGCGTCCGCCCGGTCTACAAGACCGTCGACACGTGCGCGGCCGAGTTCGCGGCCACGACCCCGTACCACTACTCGTCGTACGACGAGGAGGACGAGGTCGCGCCGTCCGCGCGGCGCAAGGTGATCATCCTCGGCTCCGGCCCGAACCGGATCGGCCAGGGCGTCGAGTTCGACTACTCCTGCGTCCACGCCTCGTTCGCGCTGCGCGACGCCGGGTTCGAGACCGTCATGGTCAACTGCAACCCCGAGACCGTCTCGACGGACTACGACACGAGCGACCGGCTCTACTTCGAGCCGCTCACCCTCGAGGACGTCCTCGAGGTCGTGCACGCCGAGCAGGGCTCGGGCGAGCTCGTCGGCGTCATCGTCCAGCTCGGCGGGCAGACCCCGCTCGGGCTCGCGGCCCGGCTCAAGGCCGCGGGCGTCCCGATCGTCGGCACGAGCCCGGAGGCGATCCACCTCGCCGAGGAGCGCGGCGCGTTCGGCCGGGTGCTCGCCCAGGCCGGGCTGCCGGCGCCGAAGCACGGGATGGCGAGCAGCTTCCTCGAGGCCAAGGAGATCGCCGACGAGATCGGCTACCCGGTGCTCGTGCGGCCCTCGTACGTCCTCGGCGGGCGCGGCATGGAGATCGTCTACGACGAGGAGATGCTCGGCGACTACATCGGCCGGGCCACCCAGGTCAGCCCGGAGCACCCGGTGCTCGTCGACCGCTTCCTCGACAACGGCATCGAGATCGACGTCGACGCGCTCTACGACGGCACCGAGATGTACCTCGGCGGGATCATGGAGCACATCGAGGAGGCCGGCATCCACTCCGGCGACTCGGCGTGCGTCCTGCCGCCGGTGACCCTCGGCGACAAGGACGTCGAGCGGGTCCGGCGCAGCACCGAGGCGATCGCGAAGGGCGTGGGCGTCCGCGGGCTCCTCAACGTCCAGTTCGCCCTCGCCGGCGGCGTCCTCTACGTCCTCGAGGCGAACCCCCGGGCCAGCCGGACGGCGCCGTTCGTCTCCAAGGCGACCGCCGTCCCGCTCGCGAAGGCCGCGGCCCGGATCATGCTCGGTGCCACCGTCGCCGACCTGCGGGCCGAGGGGATGCTCCCGGCGACCGGCGACGGCGCGACCCTGCCGGACGACGCGCCGGTCTCGGTCAAGGAGGCGGTGCTGCCGTTCAAGCGGTTCCGGACGCCGGAGGGCAAGGTCGTCGACAGCCTGCTCGGCCCGGAGATGCGCTCGACGGGCGAGGTCATGGGGATCGCGTCGGACTTCCCGCGGGCCTTCGCGAAGTCGCAGTCCGCGGCGTTCGGCGGGCTGCCGGACGCCGGCCGGGTGTTCGTCTCGGTCGCGGACACCGACAAGCGGGCCGTCGTCTTCCCGGTGAAGCGGCTCGTCGACCTCGGGTTCGAGGTCCTCGCGACCGCGGGCACCGCGACCGTCCTGCGCCGCAACGGGATCCCGAGCACCGTCGTCCGCAAGCACTCCAGCGGCCGCGGGCCGGACGGCGAGCCGACGATCGTCGACCGGATCACGGCCGGCGAGGTCGCCATGGTCGTCAACACCCCGGAGGGGCCGGCGGCCCGGCTCGACGGCTACGAGATCCGGGCGGCGACGACGGCCGTCGACGCCCCGATCATCACGACCGTCCAGCAGCTCGCGGCGGCCGTCCAGGCCATCGAGGCCGCCCGCGACGAGCCGATCCACGTCGCCTCGCTCCAGGAGCACGCGCTGCGGGTGCGGCCCGAGCTCGGGACCCGGGCGTGAGCGCCGTGACGGGGCCCGCGCCCGCCGGCGTCCCGGCCGCCGAGACCCTGGGCGCCCGCGACCGCCGTCCGGACCCGGTCCAGGTGCGCTGCGCCGTCCTCGCGAACGAGCCGGACGGTGCCTACCGGCGGCTCGTCCTCGACGCGGGCGAGGCCGCCCGGCGCGCGCTGCCCGGCCAGTTCGCGGCGCTCGCGGTGGGGGAGCCGCCCACGGCGATGCTGCTGCGGCGCGCGGTCTCGATCCACGCCGCGACCCCGGGCGACCGGC
Source organism: Kineosporia sp. R_H_3 (assembly GCF_002198675.1). Classification (GTDB taxonomy): domain Bacteria; phylum Actinomycetota; class Actinomycetes; order Actinomycetales; family Kineosporiaceae; genus R-H-3. Next base: position 15,250 of record NZ_MWLL01000129.1, read on the forward strand.
GGTTCGACGGTGCGGACACCCTCGAGATCGTCGTCGCGCCGCACGGCCCGGGCACCGAGTGGGTGACCCGCCGCCGGGCCGGCGACGTGCTCGACGTCGTCGCGCCGCTCGGCCGGCCCTTCCCCGCCCCCGAGGTCGGGGCGCCCACGGTCCTCGTCGGCGGCGGCTACGGCTCGGCGCCGCTGGTCTGGCTCGCCCGGGACCTGCGCGACGCCGGGCACCGGGTCGACGTCGTCCTCGGGGCCGCCTCGAGGGACAAGCTCTTCGGCCTCGAGGAGGCCGCCGCCGTCGTCGGCCCCGACCTCGTCCACGTGACGACGGACGACGGGTCCGCCGGGCTGCGCGGCCGGGTCACCGACGCGCTCGCACCGCTCGCCCGGGACGGGGTCGTCGTCTACGCGTGCGGCCCGATGGCGATGCTGCGGGCGGTCCACGAGGTCGCGGCCGGTGCCGGCGGCACCTCGTGGCTCGCCGTCGAGGAGTCGATGGCCTGCGGCATCGGGGTCTGCATGACGTGCGTGCTGCCCGTGCGCGGCGAGGACGGCGTGACCCGGATGACGCGCTCGTGCGTCGAGGGCCCGACGTTCGACGGCGACCGGGTGCGCTGGGACGCGATCAGCATCGGCCCGGGCGGCGCGACGAGCGCCGTGCCGGCGGACTGCCTCGGCGCGCCGGTCGCGGCCGGGAAGGGGCACTGATGACGACCACCGCCACCTCCGCCGGCAGCGCGGGTCCGGCCGTCGGCTTCGACCCGCGGACGGCGATCGGCACGCTGGAGCTGAAGAACCCGGTGCTCACGGCGTCCGGCTGCGCCGCCGCCGGCCGCGAGCTCGGTCGGCTCTACGACGTCGCGGCGCTCGGCGCCGTCGTCACGAAGTCGATCCTGCGCGACGCCCGCTCCGGGCGGCCGACCCCGCGGATGGCCGAGACGCCGTCCGGGATGCTCAACTCGATCGGCTTGCAGGGCCCCGGCATCGACGCGTTCCTCGCCCACGACCTGCCGTGGCTGCGCGACCACGGCGCGACCGCCGTCGTCTCGATCGCCGGCAACGACGCCGCCGAGTTCGCCGAGCTCGCCGGCCGTCTCGTCGACGAGCCGGGCGTCGGCGCCGTCGAGGTGAACATCTCCTGCCCGAACGTCGCCAACCGCGGGCTCGTCTTCGCGTGCGACCCCGGGTCCTCGGCCGAGGTGGTCTCGGGGGTCGTCGACGTCGTCGGCGGCCGGGTGCCGGTGCTCGCCAAGCTCTCGCCGGACGTCACCGACATCGTCGCGATCGCCCGGGCGTGCCTCGACCACGGCGCCGACGGCCTCGCGATGGTCAACACGACGCTCGGCATGGTCGTCGACACCGACACGATGCGCCCGGTCCTCGCCGGGGTCACCGGGGGGCTGTCCGGCCCGGCGATCCGGCCGATCGCCGTCCGCTGCGTCTGGCAGGTGCACGCCGCGATGCGGCGCGGCGACCTGCGGACGGCGCCGATCGTCGGCATCGGCGGCATCCTCACCGGTCTCGACGCGCTCCAGTTCGTCCTCGCCGGGGCGAGCGCCGTCCAGGTCGGCACCTCGACATTCCACGACCCGTCGGCGCCGCTGCGCGTCGGCGCCGAGCTCGCGCAGGCGCTCGCCGCACGCGGGTTCGCCGGCGTGGCCGACGCCGTCGGCCACGCGCACACCGTCCTGGCCCGGGAGGGCGCCCGATGAGCACGTCGACGAGCAGGTCCCCGTTCGGCACCCGGCTGCACGAGGCCATGGCGGCCCGCGGGCCGCTCTGCGTGGGGATCGACCCGCACCCGGGGCTGCTCGCCGAGTGGGGTCTGGCCGACGACGTCGGCGGGCTGGAGCGGTTCTCGCTCACCGTCGTCGAGGCGCTCGCCGACCGGGTCGCCGTCCTCAAGCCGCAGGCCGCGTTCTTCGAGCGGCACGGCTCGCGCGGGGTCGCGGTCCTCGAGCGGGTCCTCGCCGAGGCGGCGCAGGCCGGCGCGCTGACGATCGCCGACGCCAAGCGCGGCGACATCGGCTCGACGATGGCCGCCTACGCCGACGCGTTCGTCGGCGAGGGCTCCGCGCTCGCCGCGGACGCCGTGACCGCCTCGCCGTACCTCGGCGTCGGCTCGCTCGCGCCGCTGCTCGAGCTCGCGGCCAAGACCGGCCGGGGCGTCTTCGTGCTCGCGCTGACCTCCAACCCGGAGGGCCCGCAGGTGCAGCACGCGCGCGTCGCGGACGGCCGGACCGTCGCCCAGGCGGTGCTCGACGACCTGCGGGCGCTCAACGCGCCCGAGCTCGCCGCGGGCGCCCCGCTGGGCAGCGTCGGCGCCGTCGTCGGCGCGACGATCGGCGGCTCGGGGCAGGTGCACGACCTGGCGGTCGGCGGCCCGCTGCTCGCACCGGGGATCGGCGCCCAGGGCGCCACCGCGGACGACCTGCGCTCGGTCTTCGGTGCCGCGCTGCCCGCCGTCCTGCCGAGCTCGAGCCGCGAGGTGCTCCGCGGCGGGCCCGACGTCGCCGGGCTCCGGGCCGCGGCCGCACGCACGCTCGACGAGGTCGGTCGCGTGCTCGCCGGGGCCTGACAGCCTGCGAACGGTCACATCTGAAACGTTGCGTGATCGAAGCGTCACGCACCGTAGATTCGAGTTGTGCCGACCTACCTGGGCCCCGACGGGACCGCGCTGCACCACGAGGTGCGCGGCGGAGGTCGGCCCACCGACCCGCCCGTCGTCGTCCTCGCGGGCGGTGCGGGGCGGCACCCGGACTACCTCGGCGACCTCGCGGGCCTCACCGACGTCGCCGACCTCGTCGTCCCGCACCTGCGGGGCGTGGGGGAGTCGCCGGCCCCCGCGGACTCGGAGGTGGGGTCGTACTGGCGCCAGGCGGACGACCTGGAGGCCCTGCGCGCCGCGCTGGGGGCCGAACGGCTCGTCCTGGTCGCCCACTCCGCGGGGACCCGGCTGGCGGTCTCCTACGCCGCCCAGCACGCCGACCACCTCGCAGCGATGGTGCTCGTCTGCCCGCCGACCGGCTACCTCGTCGACGAGCCCGGCGACGCGGCGGTGCTCGCCGCGGCGCGGGCGGGGGAGCCCGCCTTCGACGACGCGTGGGCGGCGCTGCACGACGGGCCCGACACGACCGACGACGCGGCCTTCAACGCCTGGGAGCGGCGCACGGCGCCCGCGGCCTGGGCGACCTGGGACGACACCGCGCGCACGCATGCCCTCGTCGGGCCGTGGAGCCTCGCCGCGGCCCAGGCCTGGTTCGCGACGCTGCCGCCCGCCGACCTCGCCGCCCGGCTCTGGGACGTGCGGGCGCCGGTCCTCGTCGTCGGCGGGGACCGGGACTGCCTCACGGGCGTGGCGCCCGTCCTCGCCCTCGCCGACCTCTTCCCGGACCGGACGTCGGTCATCCTCCCGGGCTGCGGGCACCACCCGTGGGTCGAGGCGCCGGCCGCCTTCCGGGCCGCCGTCGACCCGTTCCTCGACGCCGCGACCGTCCGCGCTTCGGACTCGGGGCGGGCCGCGTTGCTCCGGAACGGGCCGAGTGGGTAGGTTCGCTGCGCTGGTCGTGCCCCCTGCCGACCGGTGGCGACGGACCTTTCCTGGCGACGGGCCCAACGGCTGCCAGACGATCGACCGAGGTGACGTGAGTGGCACTTCCTCCCCTGTCCGACGAGCAGCGTGCAGCAGCCCTCCAGAAGGCGGCCGAGGCCCGGCGTGCGCGCGCCGAGGTGAAGAACCGCCTCAAGTACTCCCAGGGCTCCCTCGGTGACGTGATCCGTGAGGGCCAGCAGGACGAGATCGTCGGCAAGATGAAGGTCTCGGCCCTCCTCGAGGCGCTCCCGGGCGTCGGCAAGGTGCGGGCGCGCCAGATCATGGAGGAGATCGGCATCTCCGAGTCCCGTCGCGTGCGCGGCCTCGGCTCCAACCAGGTCGCGGCGCTCATCGAGCGCTTCAGCCGCTGACGCCGACGTCGTGACCGAGGGGGGAACCACGGCGCGACGGCTCACCGTCCTGGCAGGTCCGACGGCGGTGGGCAAGGGCACCGTGTCCGCGGACATCCGGCAGCGCTACCCGGAGGTGTGGCTGTCGGTGTCCGCCACGACGCGGGCCCGGCGGCCCGGTGAGGTGGACGGCGTCCACTACCACTTCGTGACGCCGGAGCGCTTCGACGAGATGGTCGCGGGCGGCGAGCTCCTCGAGTGGGCCGTCGTCCACGGCGTCAACCGGTACGGCACTCCGCGGGCCGCCGTCGAGGAGGCGCTGCGGCAGGGCCGGCCCGCCCTGCTGGAGATCGACCTCCAGGGCGCGCGGCAGGTCAAGCAGACGATGCCGGAGGCGTTCTTCGTCTTCCTCGCGCCCCCGTCGTGGGACGAGCTGGTCCGCCGGCTCGTCGGCCGCGGGACCGAGGGCGAGGAGGAGCGCGAGCGCCGGCTGAGCACGGCGCGCGTCGAGCTGGCGGCCGAGCCGGAGTTCGACAAGACGATCGTCAACGACGATGTCAACCGGGCGACGGACGAACTCGTACAATGCATGGGGCTGATCCCTCACCCGCTGGCCGACAGGCCGGTCTGAGGCAGTCCAGGGCCGACCGGCCCGTCCGACGAAACCAGCTCCCTGAGGAGACGCGTGTCCGGCATCACCGCGACGCCCGAAGGCATCACCAACCCCCCGATCGACGACCTGCTCAAGGTCGCCGACTCGAAGTACGCCCTGGTCATCTACGCGTCGAAGCGCGCGCGGCAGATCAACGCGTACTACTCCCAGCTCGGCGAGGGCCTGCTCGAGTACGTCGGCCCGCTCGTGGAGACGCACGTCCAGGAGAAGCCGCTCTCGGTCGCCATGCGCGAGATCAACGAGGGCCTGCTCGTCGCCGAGCCCACCGAGGGCTGACGGCTCCGCCGAGCCGGCCCCGATCGCAGCCACGACGCTGAGCGACACCCTCCCGACGGACGACGCGCGGCCGCGCGTCGTCCTCGGCGTGTCCGGGGGGATCGCCGCCTACAAGGCGTGCACGCTGCTGCGGATCCTCACCGAGACGGGGCACGACGTCCGGGTGGTCCCGACCCGGGCCGCGCTGGAGTTCGTCGGCGCGCCGACGTGGGCCGCGCTGTCCGGGCACCCGGTGAGCGCGTCGGCGTGGGACGACGTCCACGAGGTGCCGCACGTGCGGCTCGGCCAGCGGGCCGACCTCGTCGTCGTCGCGCCGGCCACCGCGGACCTGCTCGCCCGGGCCGCGCACGGCCTCGCCGACGATCTGCTCACGAACGTGCTGCTCACCGCGCGCTGCCCGGTGCTGCTCGCCCCGGCGATGCACACCGAGATGTGGCAGCACCCGGCGACCCGGGCGAACGTCGCGCTGCTGCGCGCGCGGGGCGTCGTCGTCCTCGAGCCGGCGAGCGGGCGGCTCACCGGGGCCGACACCGGCCCCGGCCGGCTTCCCGAGCCGGAGGCGATCGCGGCGGCGGCCGTCCGGCTGCTCGCCCGCGGCGGCGCGGACGCCGGCGACCTCGCCGGGCTGCGCGTCGTCGTCTCGGCGGGCGGCACCCGGGAGCCGCTCGACCCGGTGCGCTACCTCGGCAACCGCTCCTCGGGCAAGCAGGGGTTCGCGCTGGCCGGTGCGGCCGCGGCGCGCGGCGCCCACGTGCGCCTCGTCGCCGCGAACACCGTGCTGCCGGTGCCCGGCGGCGTCGAGGTGACGGCCGTCGGGACGGCGCTCGAGCTGCGGACGGCGATGCTCGCCGCGGCCGGTGACGCGGACGTCGTCGTCATGGCGGCGGCGGTCGCGGACTTCCGGCCCGCGCAGGTCGCCGAGCACAAGATCAAGAAGACCGACGACCCGGACGACTCGCCCGTCGTGCGGCTCGTCCGCAACCCCGACATCCTCGCCGAGCTCGTCGCCGGCCGGCGGCCCGGCCAGGTCGTCGTCGGATTCGCCGCCGAGACCGGCGACGAGTCCGCCGACGTCCTCACCCACGCCCGTCGCAAGCTGGCCCGCAAGGGCTGCGACCTGCTCGTCGTCAACGACGTCTCGGGCGGGCAGGTCTTCGGGCAGGAGCACAACGCCGTGACGGTCCTCGACGCCGCCGGCGGCGCGGTCCCCGTGCCGCTGTCGACGAAGGAGGCCGTCGCGGACGCCGTCTGGGACGCCGTCCGGCGCCGCCTCGACACCGGCGCGCCCGACGACGACGACGCCGGTGAGAGCGACGTCGACGTCCTGTGAACGGCACGTCGCCGTGCCTTCACGGGACCGTTCCGGCGGTGCCCGCACGACATGTCCCGTCGGTGCACCTGGCTACAGTTGGTGCGCCGGACCACACCGCACGCACGTCCGTCTGACAGGAGCATCGTGAGCAAGCGCCTCTTCACCTCGGAGTCGGTCACCGAGGGCCACCCGGACAAGATCTGCGACCAGATCAGCGACGGCATCCTCGACGCGCTGCTCACGCAGGACCCGAAGAGCCGGGTCGCCGTCGAGACGATGGTGACGACCGGTCTCGTGCACGTCGCCGGCGAGGTGACCACCGCCGGGTACGCCGAGATCCCCGCGATCGTCCGGCAGACGATCCTCGACATCGGGTACGACTCCTCGACGAAGGGCTTCGACGGCAGCACCTGCGGCGTCGAGGTCTCGATCGGGTCGCAGTCGCCCGACATCGCCCAGGGCGTCGACTCCGCCTACGAGGCGCGGGTCGAGGCCGGCGAGGACCCGCTCGACCTGCAGGGCGCGGGCGACCAGGGCCTCATGTTCGGGTACGCCTGCGACGACACGCCCGAGCTGATGCCGCTGCCGATCTGGCTCGCGCACCGGCTGGCGCAGCGGCTGTCCGAGGTGCGCAAGTCCGGCGAGGTCCCGTACCTTCGGCCGGACGGCAAGACCCAGGTCACCATCGCGTACGACGGCGACCGCGCCGTCGCGCTCGACACCGTCGTCGTGTCCTCGCAGCACGCGGGCGACATCTCGCTGGAGAACCTGCTCCAGCCCGACATCGCCGACAAGGTCGTCAAGCCCGTCCTCGACGAGGTCTCGATCGACTCCTCGAGCTACCGCCTGCTCGTGAACCCGACCGGTCGGTTCGAGATCGGCGGCCCGATGGGCGACGCCGGGCTCACCGGGCGCAAGATCATCGTCGACACCTACGGCGGCATGGCCCGCCACGGCGGCGGCGCGTTCTCCGGCAAGGACCCGTCGAAGGTCGACCGCTCCGCCGCCTACGCGATGCGCTGGGTGGCGAAGAACGTCGTCGCCGCGGGCCTGGCCCGCCGCTGCGAGGTCCAGGTCGCCTACGCGATCGGCAAGGCGCACCCGGTCGGGCTGTACGTCGAGACCTTCGGCACCGAGACGGTGCCGCTCGAGCGGATCCAGAAGGCCATCGACGCGGTCTTCGACCTACGTCCGGCCGCGATCATCCGCGACCTCGACCTGCTGCGGCCGATCTACCAGCAGACCGCCGCCTACGGCCACTTCGGCCGCGAGCTCCCCGACCTCACGTGGGAGCGGACCGACCGGGTCCAGGCGCTGCAGTCCGCCGTCGGCTGACCGGCAGGCACCGCACCGGGTGAGCGAGGACGCCGCCGCACGGGACGACGCGCCCGCCGACCGGCCCGACGACCGGCCGGGCGAGCAGCTGAGCCTCATCCGGGCGGCGGTGCGGGCCCGGCCGCGGGCGAAGGCGGCCCCGCCGCCGGTCGCCGCCGAGCTGCCGGTCGCCCGGGTCGTCGTCGACGTGCCGCTGCCGCATCTCGACCGGGTCTTCGACTACGCCGTGCCTGAGCCGCTGTCCGCAGCGGCCCGGCCCGGCACCCGGGTGCGGGTGCGGTTCGCCGGGCAGGACGTCGACGCGTACGTCGTCGAGCGCGCCGCGACGACGGACCACACCGGGGCGCTCACCCCGCTGCGCAGGGTCGTCTCCGCCGAGCCGGTGCTCACCCCCGAGGTGCTCGCGCTCTGCCGGGCGGTCGCCGACCGGTACGCCGGGAGCCTCGTCGACGTGCTGCGCCTGGCCGTCCCGCCGCGGCACGCCGCGGCGGAGAAGGCCGCGCCGGCGGCGCCCGACGAGCCGGCCGGGGCGGTTCCCGGACCGGTCGACGAGGGTCCCTGGCAGGACTACGTCGCGGGCCCGGCGTTCGTCGCCCGGCTCGCCGCGGGCGGCTCCCCGCGCGCGGTCTGGACGGCGCTGCCCGGCCCGGGGTGGACCCGCGCCGTCGCGACGGCGGTCGCCGCGACGGCCGCGTCCGGCCGGGGCAGCCTCGTCGTCGTCCCGGACCACCGCGACGCCGACGCGGTGGAGGTCGCGCTCGGCGAGGTGCTCGGCCCCGGCCGACACACCCGGATCGGTGCCGACCTCGGCCCGGCCGCCCGATGGACGGCGTTCCTCGCGGCGCTGCGCGGCGGCGTCCGTGTCGTCGTCGGCACCCGGGCCGCGATGTTCGCCCCGGTCGCCGACCTAGGTCTCGTCGTCCTCTGGGACGACGGCGACGACTCCCACGCCGAGCCGCACGCGCCGTACCCGCATGCCCGGGAGGTGCTCGTCCTGCGCGCCGAGCAGGCCGGTGCGGGGGCGCTGCTCGGCGGCTGGTCGCGGACGACGGAGACCGCGCTGCTCCTCGCCGACGGCTGGGCGCGCCCCGTCGAGGCGTCGCGCGCCGTGGTCCGGGCGAGGTGGCCGCGGGTCGTCCTCGCCGACGAGGCCGCCCGGCCCGACGAGGCCGCGGCCCGGGCCGCCCGGATGCCCGCACCGGCCTGGCGGGCCGTCCAGGAGGGGCTGCGCCGGGGGAGCGTGCTCGTCCAGGTGCCGCTCGTCGGGTACGTGCCACGGGTCGCGTGCCAGACGTGCCGGCGTCCGGCGCTCTGCGCGCACTGCCACGGTCCGCTGCGGCTGCCGCACGCCGCGCCCGGGCTCGTCGCGGCGGCCCCCGAGTGCACCTGGTGCGGCCGCCCGGCCGTCGCGTGGCAGTGCCCGCACTGCAGCGGCCGGGCGCTGCGGGCGAGCCGGATCGGCGTGGACCGTACCGCCGAGGAGCTCGGCCGGGCCTTCCCCGGCGCGAAGGTCGTCGTCTCCCGGCCGACCCGGACGCTGCCCGCCGTGCCGCCGTCCGGGGCGATCGTCCTCGCGACACCCGGCATCGAACCGGGCGCGCCCGGCGGCTACGCCGCGGCCGTGCTCCTCGACGGCGACACGCTCCTGGCCCGGCCGGACCTGCGCGCCGGCGAGGAGGCGCTGCGCCGCTGGCGGGCCGCGGCGGCGCTCGTGCGGCCCGGGGGCGAGGGCGGCCTCGTCGTCGTCGTCGCGGATCCGGCGGCCGCGGCGGTCGAGGCGTTCCTCCGGGGCGACCCCGCGCACTTCGCCGCGCGCGAGCTCGAGGAGCGGGCGGGGCTGCGGCTGCCGCCCGCGGTCACGGCGGCGACGCTCGACGGGCCCGCGGCCGCGGTGGCCTCGCTGCTCGCGGTGGCGACCCTGCCCGACGGGGCGGAGACGCTGGGGCCCGTCCCGCACGAGGCGCGGACCCGGGCGCCCGCGGCGCCGGCCCGCGCCCGGCCGGCCCCGGGCAAGCAGCCCGTCGGTGCGCACCGGGCACCGCCCGCGCGGGCCACCGCCACGGTCGCGCCGCCGACGCTCGACGGCGGCGAGGAGCACGTCCGCCTCATCGTCCGGGCGCCGCGCGCCGCCCGGGCCGAGCTCGCGCGGACCCTCCACGCCGCGGCCGCGGTGCGCAGCGCCCGCCGTGAGCCGGGCGCCGTCCGGGTCAGGCTCGACCCGGACGACCTGGGCTGACGTCGCACGCGCCGTCGGCGCAGACGAGGGCCGGGTCCGGGGTGACGATCCCTCGGGCCACGAGGACGCGGTGCACCTGGCACCCCAGGCAGACCCCGAGCACGGCCTCGAGCCACATGAGCGTGAGGCAGAGCAGGCAGACGCTGCGCGGGAGCCAGCCCGTGACGCCGGCGTTCGTGATCCCCGTCATGGCGACCGACATGCCCAGCCCGAGCGACCAGGCGAACCGCTTGGGGCGCAACGACACCGGCTCCGGCGGCAGTCCCCGGACCAGCAGCCCGGCGACCGCGCCGACCGGGGACCGGTGCGGTCCGGCAGTGACGCGCAGCGCGAAGTCGACCGCGAAGAAGGCCGTGACGAGCCGCAGCGGCACGTAGTCCTGCGCGAGGAGGGCCTCGGAGAAGGCGACGGCACCGAGCACCAGCGTGAGGCCGGCGGCGGCGCGGACGGCCCGCTCGTCGACGAGGGCCGGTGGGCTGACGGTGAGGGTCGGTTGCATGGGTGCAGGGGACACCGGTCACGTCAGCACGGCGTCAGAGCGGGCTCAGCCCGCGAGGTGCGACCAGCGGCCCTCGAGCTCGGACCAGGTGCCCTGGTCGACGGCCCGGCCGCCCTGGAGGACGACGACGCGGTCGGCCCGGACGAGCGCCGCGCGCTTGGACGTCGACCCGACGACGGTCACGCCGTGGTCGCGCAGCGCCTGCCACAGGGCCAGCTCGGTCTGCACGTCGAGCGCGGACGACACGTCGTCCGCGACGAGCAGCTCCGTCTGCGGTGCGAGCGCGCGGGCCAGGGCGAGCCGCTGGAGCTGGCCGCCGGAGAGCCGGGTGCCCTTGTGACCGATGACGAGCCCGAGGCCGCCGCCCGCCGCCGCGAGGTCGTGGTCGAGCTGGGCCGTCGAGACGGCGTCCACCGGGTCGACCTCGTGCCCGAGCCGGATGTTGTCCGCGACCGTGCCGGAGAGCACCCGGGGGAGCTGGGCGACGTAGCCGACCTGGTTCGGCCGCAGGAACGCCTCCGGGTCGACGACGGGGTCGCCGTTCCACCGCAGGTCGCCCACGTGGTGGACGATGCCCGCGAGCGCGCGCAGCAGCGAGGACTTGCCCGACCCGACCGGCCCGACGACGAGCACGAGCTCGCCGCGGCGGACCGTGAGGTCGAGCCCGCGGACGCCGACCGTGCCGTCCTCGTGGACCGCGCCGAACCCGACGAGGTCGAGCCGGCGCAGCGGGCGGCGCGGCGCCGGCACCGGGGCGGGCGCCGTGCCGGCCGAGATGTCGACGCCCGGCACGGCGGCCGAGTACTGCGCGACCCCGGCCATGGCGACCGTCCGCCGGGTCCACACCCGGGCCGAGGGCATCGAGGACACGAGCGAGGCCGTCGTCCATGCGAACCAGTTCGCCGCGGCGAGCGTCGACACCGCGACGAGGGTCGCGGCCGCCGACAGGTCGCCGGCGAGGTAGAGCGCCCAGGCCCCGATGGGCAGCAGGCCGCTCGTCGCGGACGGCGTCGAGCGGGCCCACACCTGGGTCGCGATCTCGCGGCGCTGCCGCTCGCTGCGGTCGGCGTCGAGCCGGGCCAGGTGGTCGAGCACGGGGCCGGTCGCGCCGGCGAGCTTGACGGTCCGGGCCGCGGAGAGCGTCGAGACGAGCGCGGTCGCGAAGGCGGCGCGCGCCGCGACGGTCCGGCGCGCGGAGCGGGCGAGCCGGGGCCCGAACGCCGTCGCGGCCAGGCCGGAGACGGCCATCGTGCCGAGGAAGAACATCGCCGGGACGGGCGTGCCCGCGACGACGGTCATGGCGACGGCCGCGGCCAGCGCGATGCCGGTGTCGATGACGTTGTCGCCGAGCATGACGACGCGCTCGGTGTCGCCGGCCTGGGCGACGACCTCGGCCGGGGTGTGCGCGCTGACCCGGCGCGGCCCGGTCTGGCCCTGGACGAGCCGCAGTCCGATCCGGAGCATCTGCCGCACCCACCACTCGGGGAACCAGCGGTTCGTCAGCCAGGGCGTCGGGGAGAGCAGCACGAGCGCTGTGACGATCCCGGCGGCCGGCCAGAAGACGCTCCCGGTGCCGTCGACGATGCCCGCCCAGAGCACGGGCAGCACCGAGCCGTCGAGGCCGACGACGACCATGACGGTCCAGACGCCGACGGACGCGAGGCCGTACCGCTTGTCGTTGAGCACGAGCCGGACGATCTCGCGCAGCGTCCGGGCGGGCGGCGGGTCCGGCAGCGGCGGCGGCTCGGCCTTGGCCGTCGGGCGCGGCAGCGGGACGGCGCCGGTCCGGGGCTCGCGGACGGCGAGCGCGGTGCCGCCGCCGGACGGCGCCGCACCGGTGCCGGGGCTCCCGGGCGGGTCGAGGGGGTCCGCGCCGCCGCCGACGAGCAGCGGGTCGGCCGGGGCGTCGTCCTCGTCGTCGAGCCGGCCGGCCGCGAGGAGCTCGGCGAAGCGCCGCGAGCGGGCGAGCGCCGTTGCCTCGAGCACCTTGCCGTCGCCGAGGACGACGACGTCGTCGCAGTGCGCGACGGTGGAGAGCCGGTGCGCGATGAGGATGCCGATCCGCCCCGCGAGCAGCCGCTCGGTCGCCTGCTGGACGCGTGCCTCGGTCGCCGGGTCGAGCCGCGCCGTCGCCTCGTCGAGGACGACGACGTAGGGGTCGCGGACGAGGATCCGGGCGAACGCGACGAGCTGCTCCTGCCCGGCGGACAGCACGTGGCCGCCGTCCCCGAGCCGGGTCGCGAGCCCGTCGGGCAGCTCGGCGACCCAGGCGTCGAGCCCGAGCTCGGACAGCGCCGCCCCGGCCCGGTCGAGCAGGGCGGGGTCGAAGAGCGCGACGTTCTCGGCGAGCGTGCCGGCGAGGATCTCGGTGCGCTGCGGGACGAGCGCGACCCAGCGGCGCAGCAGCTCGACGTCGAGGTCGACGAGGTCGTGGCCGCCGAGCAGCACGGTGCCGCGCGGGACGTCGACCGCGCGGGTGAGGACCTTGGCGAGCGTCGACTTGCCCGAGCCGGTGCGCCCGACGAGGGCGTAGGAGCGGCCTCGGGCGAAGTGCAGGCTGACGTCGTCGAGCACGGGGCCGCGGGCGGACTCCCCGGCGGCGTACCGGAAGGTGAGGTGCCGGACCTCGAGGTCGCCCTCGACCGGCGGCCGGCCGCCGACCGGCTCCTGCTCGGAGCCGGCGAGCTGCTGGATCCGGCTCCAGGCGCCGAGCGTGCTCTGCAGGTCGGGGAGCATCCGGGTGACGTGCTCGACGGTGACGCCGAACGAGACGGCGAGCAGCCACACCGAGGTGAGCTGGGCGCCGTCCACGCGGCCGGCCGCGAAGGCCCAGGCGCCGCCGACGACGAGCCCGGCGATGGCGAGCCGGGACGCCACCGAGGCGATCGTCGTGACGTGCGCCGAGAGCCGCCAGACGGTGCGGCCGCGGGAGAGCACCTCGCTCGCGCGGCGCGCGTAGAGGCGCAGGACGTAGGGCTGGGCGAGCGTCGTGCGGACGTCGTCCTGGCCGTGGATGCCCTCCTCCATGACGGCGGCGACGTCGGACCAGGCCTCCTCCTCGGACATCCGGGCCGGGGCGATCGCGCCGATCCGGCGGCGCAGCGCGAGCGAGAGCCCGGCGACGAGCAGGAGCATCGTCACCCCGGCCGGCCACCAGACGACCGTCGCGGCGACGACGGACAGCACGGCGCCGGTCACCGACTGGGCGAGCCGGACGCCGGAGCCGCGCAGCTCGGAGCCGACCTGGTAGACGTCGCCGTCGATCCGGTCGAGGAGCTCGCCGACCGGGGTCGCGTCGAGCGCCGGCATCGGCTGCAGGAGCGCGACGCGGCAGAGCCGGCGCCGGACGTCGGCCGACCAGTCGGCGGTGAGCGCCGCTGCGACGAGGCCGACGAGCACCTGGCCCGCGACCTTGAGCACGAGCGCGCCCGCGAGGACGAGGAAGAGCACCGTGGACCGGTCGACGAGGACCGGACCGGCGAGGGCCGCACCGGCCGCCTCCCCGATCGCGCCGAGGACGATCAGGCAGGCGATCGCCGCGGTCGAGCGCGGCGAGGTGGCCCACAGATCGCGCAGGAGGCGCACGTGGGGTCCTTTCGGGTCGTGGGGGTCCGCTGCGACGCAGACACCTCAACGCTCCCGCCGGGACCATGATCGGCTCAACTCGTTTTCGGTGCCGCGCGAGGCCGACGACCAGTCTCCACCACGGGCCCGCCGGTGCGGACGGCGGTCAGCAGGCGTTGAGCTCGACCCGCCAGCCCGTGCCCTGCCGGTACCGGGCGGTGAAGGCGATGCCGCCGAGCTCGTCGATCGTGCTCGCGGGCCCGACCCGGCCGTCGAACGTCACGTCGTCCCAGCCCGGCACCTCGCCCCAGACGACCCGCAGCGACGGACCCGGGCGCGGCGCGTACCCGCCGCACGTGTCGCACCCGCCGTTGGCGATGTCCACGTAGGCGGCGCGGATCGCGACGTCCGCGGCGGCCCGCGACGACGGGGCCCGGACGACGAAGGCAGGGGTCCGGGCCGCGAGCCGCCGAGCGGCCGCCAGGTCGGCGGCGAAGTTGGCCGCCGGGGTGGCCCCGTTCCTCAGGCACCCGAGGATGTCCCGGGCCTCTTCGGAGGTCCGGGGCAGCGGGCCGTTGCCGGAGTATTCGGTGAAGCGGACGAGGGAGCTCCGCCGGGAGACGAGGTTGGCGTACAGGCCCAGCGCAGACCGCTGCAACTCGACGGGGGTCCCCGCCGGGATCGCCCGCGCGACGTCGGTGACGTCGAGGCGGGTCACCGCGCGGTCCGCAGCGGCCGACGGGTCGATGACGTCCGTGCCGATGTCCTGGTTGACGCGCCGGGCCACGGCCCGCACCCGGGCGTCGGCCGCGACGACGACCCGGAAGAACCGGGCCAGCTGCGCGGAGGCGCCGGGTGTCGCGGTCGTCGCGGCGGTGGTCGGCCCGGCGTCCGGAGGTGTGGTCGGAGGTGTGGTCGGAGCGGTGCTGGTCGTGCCGCCGAACGAGCCGGTGGCCGACGTGTCCGGGCCCGCCGGCCCGGAGCCGGTCCCGCACGCAGCGACGACGAGGACCGCGCAGACCGCGGCCGTCGTCCGGAACGTCCGTCTCATGACGCACCCCCGCGGGGAGCAGCCCGGGACGGGCCGACGCGACACCGTCCGCTGCCGCCTCGTCCCTCCAGACCATCACCCGGGCCGCGTCGCGGCCAGGGGCGAAGGCCACCGGCGGCCCGGTCCCGGGGGCGGTCCTGCGTCGCGCGGCCTACGGTGCGGGGATGACTGTCGTCGAGGTCGTCGGGGTCTACGACGCCGACCACACCCTGCGGGGCGAGGTCGCCTACGTCGTCGGCAAGCTCCTCGGGCGGCGGCACTGCGCCCTGTGCGACGTCACGCACTCGCCGGTGCGGCGCAAGCGGGAGTGGGACGCGCTCGTCGCGGGGTCCGCCGTCCCGGTGCGCGCCGTGCACCGGGACGAGCGCGACGCCGCCCTCGTCGCCGCCACGCCCGTGCTGCCCGTCGTCGTCGGCCGGCTGGACGCGGGCGGCTGGGTGACGCTGCTCGACGCGGACGCCCTCGAGGCCGCGGGCGGCAGCGTCGAGCGGTTCGGCGCGCTGCTCCGCGCCGCGCTGGCGGAGGTCGGCGCGTGATGCTCGTCGTCCTCGCGGGCCGGCCGGGGACCGGCAAGACGACGCTGTCCCGGCTGGTCGCCGGCCGGCTCGGTGCGGCGCTGCTGCGGGTGGACGCCGTCGAGGCGGTCGTCGTCCGGTGCGGCCTCGCCGAGCCGCCGGTCGGGGTCGTCGGCTACGCCGTCGCGCACGAGGTCGCCGCGTCGACGCTGCGCGTGGGGACCCCGGTCGTCGTCGATGCCGTGAACCCGGTGCCGCAGGCCCGGTCGGGCTGGCGCGGGCTCGCGGCCGAGGCCGGCGCCCGGCTCGTCGTCGTCGAGCTGACGACCTCGGACGTCGCCGAGCACCGGCGCCGGGTCGAGGCCCGGGTGAGCGACCTCGACGGGCTCACCGTGCCGACGTGGCAGGAGGCGTCCGAGGGCGGGTACGTGCCGTGGGACGAGGAGCGCGACGGACCGCGGCTGCTGCTCGACACGTCCGCCGGGGTCGAGCGTCTCGTGGCGCAGGTCCTGGAGGCGTGCGCCCGGCCGTGACTGTCAGCCGGGCGCCGCGACCCGCGGCGGGTGCAGCACCGCGAAGGCGTCGGTGACCTCGAGGGTCGGGTGCCGGAACCGGTACACGGCCGCCGGCCGGCCGCCGGAACGGCCCGAGCGCAGGACGTCGCCGGTCGGCTCGATCTGGTCGCGGCGGGCGAGGATGCGCTGCAGGTTCGTCACGTCGACCTCGTGGCCGAGGCAGGCGCGGTAGTACCGGGCGAGCTCGCTCATCGTGAAGGTCGGCGGCACGAGGGCGAAGCCGAGGTTCGTGTACGACAGCTTGGAGCGCAGCCGGGAGCGACCGGCCTCGACGACGTCGGCGTGGTCGAACGCGAGGCGGGGGAGCGCGTCGACCGGGTGCCAGCGGGTGTCCGCGGGCACGTGCGGGTCGACGTGGCCGGGGACGAGCCCGAGATAGGTCGTCGCCACGACCCGCTCGCCGGGCACCCGGCGCGGGGCGCCGCGGCTGTCGAGCTGCTCGAGGTGGGAGAGCTCGCGGACGTCGACCTTCTCGGCGAGCTGGCGCCGGATCGACTCCCGGAGGTCCTCGGCCGGGCCGAGCGTGCCGCCGGGCAGGGACCAGCGACCGGCGTGGGGGGCGAGCGCTCGCCGCCACAGCAGGACGTGGAGGACGTCGTCCCGCACCTGGAGCACGACGCCGAGCACCTCGTGCCGCGACGGCTGCGCTGTTCCGTGCGCCACGTCGGGCGGTCCGGGCTCGGGCGGTCGGGTCAGGCTCACGGGGCTCATGTTATCGTCCTCCCAGCAGTTATCGACGACCAGTCGATAACCAGAGCGTCCGGCAGGCGGAAACCTGATGGTCAGGACCGCGCCGGGAACGACGGAGGAGCCATGAGCCAGGCGATCGCAGCAGCGGCCGGCACGGCGTCGCAGGAGTGGTTCCGCGAGGTCCGCGAGCTCGCGGCCCGGCGGGACGCGCTGATCCTCGCGCACAACTACGTGCGCCCCGAGATCCAGGACGTCGCCGACCACGTGGGGGACTCGCTCGCGCTGTCCCGGGTCGCGGCGACCGCACCGAACCGCGAGATCGTCTTCTGCGGCGTCCACTTCATGGCCGAGACCGCGAAGATCCTCAGCCCCGACAAGACCGTCCTCATCCCGGACGCCGCCGCCGGCTGCTCGCTCGCCGACACGATCCACGTCGAGGAGCTGCGCGCCTGGAAGGCGCTGCACCCGGGGGCGGTCGTCGTCGCGTACGTCAACACGAGCGCCGCGGTGAAGGCCGAGAGCGACATCTGCTGCACGTCGTCCAACGCCGCGGACGTCGTCCGCTCCGTGCCCGCGGACCGCACGATCCTCTTCCTGCCGGACCGGCACCTCGGCGAGCACGTCCGCCGGGTCACCGGCCGCGCGGACATGGAGATCTGGCAGGGCCAGTGCCACGTCCACGAGGGGATCGGCGGGGACGTGCTGCGCGCCCGGGTCGAGGCGGAGCCGGACGCCGACGTCCTCGTGCACCCCGAGTGCGCCTGCGCGACGTCCGCCCTGAGCCTCGTCGCGAGCGGGGCCGTGGCGAAGGACCGGGTCCGGATCGTCTCGACCGGCGGCATGGTCGACGCCGCCCGGCGGACCGGTGCCGGCCGGGTGCTCGTCGCGACCGAGACGGGGATGCTCCACCAGCTCCGGCGGGCCAACCCGGGCACGGTGTTCGAGGCCGTGAGCGACCGGGCGGTCTGCCCCTACATGAAGATGACGACGCCGGAGAACCTGCTCACCGCGCTGCGCGAGGGCCGGGACGTCGTCGAGGTCGACTCCGCGGTCGCGGTGAAGGCCCGGCTCGCCGTCGAGCGGATGATCGCCATCGGCTCGCCGAGCGCGGGCGGGGAGTGAGCGCGGTGGCCACGACCGTCCCCGTGCAGCGGTCCGACCGGGCCGGGCGGGCGCGTCCGGTCGTCGGGCGGACGGCGTCCGCACCCGTCGTCGCCCGGCTCGCCGCACCGGCCGCGACCACGACGCTCGAGACCGACGTCCTCGTCGTCGGCACCGGGATCGCCGGCCTCGCCGTCGCGCACGACCTGGCGGGCAGCGGCCTGCGCGTCGACCTCGTGACGAAGGCGTCCGTCGGCGAGGGCAGCACACCCTGGGCGCAGGGCGGGATCGCGACCGGGGGCGCGCCGGACGACGCGCCGGCCCTGCACGTCGCCGACACCCTCGCCGCCGGGGCCGGCCTGGCCGACGAGGCGGCCGTGACGACGCTCGTCGCCGAGGCGCCCGTGGCGGTCGGGGCCCTGCTCGCCGCCGGCGCCCGGTTCGACACCGACGCCGACGGGGCCCTCGCGTGGACCCGGGAGGGCGGCCACAGCCGCTCCCGGATCATCCACGCCGGCGGCGACGCGACCGGGCTCGAGGTGCAGCGGACGCTGCAGTCCGCGGTGCTCGGCACGGGCGCGGCCCGGGTGCACGAGCGCACCTTCCTCCTCGACCTGCTCACGGCGGACGACGGCACGGTCGTCGGCGCGCTGCTCGCCCGGCTCGGGCCGGACGGCGGCTGCCGCGAGGTCGTCCGGGTGGCGGCCCGGGCCGTCGTCCTCGCCTCGGGCGGCCACGGCCAGGTCTTCGACTCCACGACGAACCCGGCCGTCGCGACCGGTGACGGGCTCGCCGCCGCCGTCCGCGCGGGGGCCGCCGTCGCGGACGCCGAGTTCGTCCAGTTCCACCCGACGGCGCTCGCCGCCCGCCGCCCCGGGCAGACCGGCGCCCAGCGCCCGCTCGTCTCCGAGGCCGTCCGTGGCGAGGGGGCCGTGCTGCTCGACGCCGGCGGCACCCGGTTCATGGCCGGCCGGCACCCGCTCGCCGACCTCGCCCCGCGGGACGTCGTCGCCGCGGCGATCGGCGAGCGGATCGCGGCCACCGGCGCCGGGCACGTGCTCCTGGACGCCCGGCACCTCGGTGCCGCCCTGCTCGAGCGCCGCTTCCCGACGGTCCTCGCGTCCTGCCGGGCCGCCGGGGTCGACCCGGTCACCGAGCCGGTCCCGGTCCTGCCGGCGGCGCACTACGCGTGCGGCGGGGTCGTCGCGGACCTGTCCGGGCGGACCAGCATCGCCGGGCTGTTCGCCGTCGGGGAGGTCGCGCGGACCGGCGTCCACGGTGCGAACCGGCTCGCGTCGAACAGCCTCCTCGAGGCGCTCGTCGTCGGCCGCCGGCTCGCCGCCCTGCTCCGGGCGGACCTGCCGCCGCGGCGCCGTGCCGACGCACCGGGAGCGGGCGCCGGCCGGACGCCGTCCGGCGGGCTCGTCGCGTCGGGCGCCCGGGCGGCGCTCACCGCGGGGATGAGCCGCGACGCCGGCGTCCTGCGCGACCCGGTGGCCCTGGCCTCCCGGGCGGCGCTGCTCGCCGACCTGGTGCGCCCGACCCCGACCGAGGTCGGCGTGCCCGGCCTCGCCGACTGGGAGACGACCAACCTGCACGCCGTCGCCTCCGTGCTCGTCGCCGCCGCGCTGCTGCGCGAGGAGAGCCGGGGCTGCCACCGGCGCACGGACGTCACCGCCCCGGACGACGCGTGGCTCCACCCCGTCGTCGCCCACGCGCCCGGGACGCCGGGCACCGTCCGCCTGGAGGTCCGGCCATGAGCACGCACGCACTCGCCCCCGAGGAGTGCCGCCGGCTCGCGGCGCTCGCCCTCGACGAGGACCTCGCCGGCGGCACCGACATCACGACCCTCGCGACGGTCGCCGCGGACGCCGTCGCCACCGGTGACCTCGTCGCGCGCCGCGCCGGGGTCGTCGCCGGGCTGCCCGTCGCCCGCGCGGTCTTCGAGCAGGTCCTCAGCGGCGCCGGCCTGGCGCCCGAGCAGGCGAGGGCCGCCGTCGTGGAGCACGTCGCCGACGGCACCCGCGTCACCCCGGGCGACGTCCTGCTCACGGTCACCGGCCCGGCGCGCGCGGTCCTCACCGGGGAGCGCAGCGCGCTCAACCTCGTCGGCCAGCTCTCCGGGGTCGCGACCCTCACGTCCGCCTGGGTCGAGGCCGTCGAGGGCACGGGCGCGGTCGTCCGCGACACCCGCAAGACCGTCCCCGGGATGCGCGCCGCCCAGAAGTACGCCGTCCGCTGCGGCGGCGGCAGCAACCACCGGATGGGCCTGGCCGACCAGGCCCTCGTCAAGGACAACCACGTGCTGGCCGCCGGGTCCGTGACCGCGGCGCTGGCCGCCGTCCGCGCCGTGCACCCGGACGTCGTGTGCGAGGTCGAGTGCGACACCCTCGAGCAGGTCGTCGAGGCGGTGGCCGCCGGGGCGACGCTCGTCCTGCTCGACAACATGGACCTCGCGACGACCCGGGCCGCCGTCGAGGTCGCCCGCTCGGCGGGCGCACGGACCGAGTCGAGCGGCTCGCTGAGCCTCGACCGGGCGCGCGACGTCGCGATGACGGGGGTCGACTTCCTCGCCGTCGGCGCCCTGACGCACTCGGCGCCGGTCCTCGACATCGGCCTCGACCTCAGGGAGCCCGCCGCACGCCCGTAGACTGCGGTCTCACCGTCTGACGAGGAGCGTCCGTGTCGATCAAGCCCATCCGCCTGTTCGGGGACCCGGTGCTCCGGGAGAAGGCCCAACCGGTGAAGGACTTCGACAAGGAGCTCCGGATCCTCGTCAAGGACCTCCAGGACACGATGATGGAGGCGCCGGGCGCCGGCCTCGCGGCCCCGCAGATCGGCGTCGGCCTGCGGGTGTTCACGTACTACGTGGACGGCGTCCTCGGCCACCTCATCAACCCCGACCTCGACCTCTCCGAGGACCTGCAGGACGGCGAGGAGGGGTGCCTGTCCTTCCCGGGCATCTACTACGACACCCCGCGGGCGCTGCGCGTCGTCGCGAAGGGGTTCGACGAGAACGGCGAGCCGGTGACGATCGAGGGCAGCGAGCTGCTCGCCCGGGCGATCCAGCACGAGACCGACCACCTCGACGGCATCCTCTTCATCGACCGGATGGACCGCGACCAGCGCAAGCTCGCCCTCAAGGCGATCCGCGAGGCGGAGTGGGCCGGGCAGGCCCCGGTCGTCAAGCAGAGCCCGCACGCCACCTTCGGGCGCGCGCTCTGAGATGAGAGTCGTCTTCGCGGGCACGCCCGCGGTCGCCGTCCCGTCCCTCGAGGCGATCGCCGCGTCGTCCCACGAGGTCGTCGCCGTCGTGACCCGCCCCGACGCGCCCGCCGGGCGCGGCCGCAAGGTCGTGCGGTCGGACGTCGGGCAGTGGGCCGACGCGCACGACGTCCCGGTGCTCGTGCCGGGGCGGCCGTCCGAGCCGGAGTTCCTCGACGCGCTCCGGGAGCTGTCGCCGGACTGCTGCCCGGTCGTCGCCTACGGCGCGCTCGTGCCGCGGCCGGTTCTCGACGTGCCGAAGCACGGCTGGGTCAACCTGCACTTCTCGCTGCTGCCCGCGTGGCGCGGCGCCGCTCCCGTGCAGCGTGCGGTGATGGCCGGCGACCCGGTCACCGGGGCGTCGACGTTCCTCCTCGAGGAGGGCCTCGACACCGGGCCGGTCTACGGCGTCCTCACCGAGACGGTGCGGCCGCGGGACACCTCGGGCGACCTGCTCGACCGGCTCGCGCAGGCGGGCGCCGGGCTGCTCGTCGCGACCCTCGACGGGATCGAGGACGGGTCCTTGTCCGCGGTGCCGCAGAGCGGGGACGGCGTGAGCCTGGCGCCGAAGGTGAGCGTCGAGGAGGCACGCGTCGACTGGTCGCTGCCGGCCTTCGTCGTCGACCGCCGGGTCCGTGGCTGCACGCCCGAGCCCGGGGCCTGGACGACGCTGCGCGGCGAGCGGGTCAAGCTCGGACCCGTGTCACCGGTGCCGCAGGAGCAGTCTCCCGCGGACGCGCCCGACCCGGCTGCCGGCGGTGCCCGCCCGGGCACGCTCGTCGTCGGACGCAAGGACGTGCACGTCGTCACAGGGGGAGGGGTCGTGAAGCTCGGGCTGGTCCAGCCGCAGGGCAAGCGACCGATGCCGGCGGCCGACTGGGCGCGCGGTCTGCGGATCGACGCCGGAGAGGTCTTCGAATGAGCCCCCAGGAACGCCCGCGCCCGGCCGGCCGCAGGTCCGGCGGCCCGCGCGGGGCAGGTGCCGCGCCCGCGCGCGCCAAGACCCGTAACGTCGCGCGCCGCGAGGTCGACCCGGCCCGCGTCGTCGCGTTCGAGACGCTCGTCGCCGTCCAGGCCGACGACGCCTACGCCAACCTCGTGCTGCCGCGGCTGCTCCGCGAGGCGAAGCTGCACGGCCGGGACGCCGGCTTCGCGACCGAGCTCGCCTACGGCACGCTGCGCGGGCGCGGCACCTACGACGCCGTCCTCGCGGCGTGCGTCGACCGGCCGCTCACGGACGTCGACCCCGCGGTGCTCGACGCGCTCCGGCTCGGGGCGCACCAGCTCCTCGGGATGCGGGTGCCCGCGCACGCCGCGGTCGACGCGACCGTCGACCTCGTGCGGTCCGAGATCGGCCAGGGCGCAGCGGGTTTCGCGAACGCGGTGCTCCGCAAGCTCGCGCTGCAGGACCTCGACAGCTGGCTCGACCAGGTCGCCGGGCCGCAGGCTGCCGCGGCGGACGCGGACGGTGCGCTCGGCGTCCGGTACTCGCACCCGGTGTGGATCGTGCGCGCCCTGCGGGACGCGCTGCGGTTCAACGGGCGCGACGCGGCGGACCTCGAGCAGGTGCTCGCAGCCGACAACGCGCGGCCGGTCGTCACGCTCGCGGCCCTGCCGGGGCTCGTGACGACCGACGAGCTCCGGGCGCAGCTGCCCGGCGCCGCCGACGACACGCCGGAAGGCGTTGCGGGGCAAGCGGTCGCGGACACCGCCCGGGAGCCGTACTCGCCGTACGCGGTGCCGATGACGGGCGTCCCGGCGGACGTCAAGGCGGTCCGCGACGGCCGGGCACGCGTGCAGGACGAGGGCAGCCAGCTCGTCGCGCTCGCCCTCGCGTCCGCACCGCTCGACGGCCCGGACGGCGGCCGCTGGCTCGACCTGTGCGCCGGCCCGGGCGGCAAGTCCGCCGTCCTCGGTGCGCTGCTCGGCGGCCGCCGGGAGGCCGGTGCCCTGCCGGCCGGTGCGCGGCTCGTCGCGAACGAGGTCACGCCGCACCGCTGCGAGCTCGTCCGCGGATCGGTCGCGGCGGTCGTCCGGCGCTGGCCGGGAGCGGTCGACGTCCGGCTCGGGGACGGGCGGGAGCTCGCCGACGAGGAGGCGGACCTCTACGACCGGGTGCTCGTCGACGCGCCGTGCACCGGGCTCGGCGCGCTGCGCCGCCGTCCGGAGGCGCGCTGGCGGCGCACCCCCGCAGACCTCGCCGGGCTCGCCCCGCTGCAGCGGGACCTGCTCCGCTCGGCGCTGGCCGCCGTCCGGCCCGGGGGCGTCGTGGCGTACGTGACGTGTTCGCCGCACCCGGCCGAGACCGGTCTCGTCGTCGACGACGTGCTCCGCAAGCGGAGCGACGTCGAGCGGCTCGACGCCCGCGCCGTCCTCGGCGAGGCCACGCAGGGGCGGCTGTCCGACGCCGGGCCCGGGCCCGCCGTCCAGCTCTGGCCGGACGTGCAGGGCACCGACGCGATGTTCGTCGCGCTGCTGCGCCGCACGGCCTGACCCGCGGGGCGCCTCGCGGGTCGAGGAGCCCTGCCGGGCGCCGCCGGTAGGCTCCCGGCGTGGCCCTGCAGATCTCGCCGAGCATCCTGTCCGCCGACTTCGCGCGCCTCGCGGAGGAGCTGGACCGCATCGCCGACGCCGACTGGGCGCACGTCGACGTCATGGACAACCACTTCGTCCCGAACCTCACGCTCGGGGCCCCGGTCGTCGAGGCGCTCGTGAAGGTGTCCCCGATCCCGGTCGACACCCACCTCATGATCGAGGACCCGGACCGCTGGGCGCCGGCCTACGCGGACGCGGGGGCGCGCAGCGTGACGTTCCACGCGGAGGCCGCGCGCGCCCCGGTCCGGCTCGCCCGTGAGCTGAGGGCGCTCGGCGTCCGGGCCGGTCTCGGGCTCAAGCCGGCGACGCCGATCGAGCCGTACCTCGACCTGCTGCCCGAGTTCGACATGATCCTCGTCATGACGGTCGAGCCCGGGTTCGGCGGCCAGCCGTTCCTCGACGTCTGCCTGCCGAAGATCCGGCGGACCCGGGAGGCGATCGCGTCGTCCGGCCTCGACGTGTGGCTGCAGGTCGACGGCGGGGTCTCCGAGGACACCATCGAGCGCTGCGCCGACGCCGGCGCGGACGTGTTCGTCGCGGGCTCGGCGGTCTACGGCGCGGACGACGCGGCGGGCCAGATCAAGCGCCTGCGCGAGCTCGCGGCCGCGGCCTGCGCGCACTGAGCGGCGGGACAGGCGTGCCCACCCGGATCCGCCCGGCGACCCCGGACGACGCCCCGGCCATCGGTGAGGTCGACCCGCTCTCGCGCGGGGCCGACGTCGCCCGCGCGACCCTCGTCGAGGACGCGCTCCACGGCCGGCGGGACAACCTCTGCCTCGTGGCCCCGGCGGGTGAGGGGCCCCGGCTCGCAGGCTTCGCCGTCCTGCGGCACGGGCACTTCTTCGGCCGCGACTTCGTCGACCTGCTCGTCGTCGCGCCCGCCGCGCGCCGTCAGGGCGTCGGCTCGGCGCTGCTCTGCGCGGCCGTCGGGGCCGGGGTGAGCGAGCGGGTCTTCACGTCGACGAACCGGTCGAACGTCGCGATGCGGGCGCTGCTCGCCGGGCAGGGCTGGGAGATCTCCGGGAGCCTCGGCGGCCTCGACGAGGACGACGACGAGATCGTCGCGTGGACGGGGCGCGGTGCCGCTGCGGCCCTCCTCGTGGGCCTCGCACGGGGGCCGAAGCGGCTGTTCCACATCGCGCTGCGGGAGGACTGGGACCGGGCCCGCCGGGCGGGGGAGTACCGGGTCTCGACGATCGGGCACAGCCTCGACGAGGTCGGGTTCGTGCACGCGTCGTTCGCGCAGCAGGTCGCGGCGACGGCCGCGCGGCACTACGCCGGGGTCGACGCGCCGCTCGTCCTGCTCGTCGTCGAGCGGTCACGGCTCGGCGCAGCGGTCCGGGTCGAGCCGGCGCCGGGCTCGGACGAGGTGTACCCGCACGTGTACGGGCCGGTGCCCGTCGCCGCCGTCACCGAGGCGGTCGAGCTGCGGCGCGACGCCGCGGGGCGGCTGGTGCTGCCGACGCTGTGACGCGGCGGGCCGTGGGAGCGGTTCGCGGACGGCGGGTGCCTGTCGGCGTACCGGGCGCGGGGTCGCCGGGGGACCGGCGGTGAGCGCGACCGCCCTCGCGCTCGTGCTCGCGGCCGCGGTGGCCCACGCGCTGTGGAACCGCCTCGTGCACGGCATCGAGGACCGGGTCGCGGTGCTGTCGGTCGCCGGGTTCGCCGGGGCCGCGGTGCTCTCGCCCGCCCTCGTGCTGCGCCCGCCGGTCGGCGCCGGACCCGTGGCCGGCGGGGTGCCCGGCGGCTGGCCGGCGGCGGTGTGGGGTCTCGCGGTGCTCTCCGGGGTGGCCGAGGCGGTGTACTGCGGGCTGCTCGCCGCGGCGTACCGGCGCGGGTCGCTCGCCGTGACGTACCCGGTGGGCCGTGGGACGGCGCCGCTGCTCGTCACGGCCGGCGCCTGGTTGCTGCTGGGCCAGGCCCCGGGTCTCGCCGCCGTGGCCGGCGCGGTGACCCTCGCTGCGGGACTCGTGCTCGTCGCCGGCGTGGCGCGCGACCTCGGGGAGCACGCGTCGCTGGGCTGGGCGCTCGGGGTCGGCGTCGCGATCGCGACCTACAGCGTCATGGACGCTGCGGCGGTCCGGCGTCTCGCCGACGCGGCGGGCGCAGCGGGCGCGGCGCCGCCGCTCGCCGCGGCGGGCTACCTGTCGGTGACGCTGTTCCTCCAAGGACTGTTCCTCGCCCTGGCCCTGCGGTCGTGGTCGAGGCTGCGGGCGGCGCTGCGGACCGGCGCGCTCGTCGGGGTCGGCGTCGTGCTGGCGTACCTGCTCGTCCTGCTCGCCTTCCAGCGCGCCGACGCCGGCCGCGTCGCCACGCTGCGCGAGGCGTCGGTGCTCCTCGCGGTCGCGCTGACACCGGGGCCCCGTCCGAGGACGGTGTGGCTCGGTGCCGGGCTCGTCGCGCTCGGGGCGGTCCTCGTCGCGGTGTGACGGGCCGCCGCCCGGGCGCTACGCGTCGACGATGTCGACCGAGATCTCCACGGCCGTGACGCTCCCGGTGTTCTCGAGCCAGTGGAGCGTGGTGCGGTCCTCGGGCCAGCCGGGGCCGGGCCCGTACTGCGTCGCGACGCCGTCCCGGTGGTCGGTGATCGTCCCCCGGAGCACGTAGACGAGCCCGGGTCTGCCGACGTGGTCGTGGAGCGGGCCGAAGACGCCGCCGGGCTCGATCGTCACCTTCCGCATCCGGAGCCGGCGGCCTGCCATCCCCTCGATCTCAGGACCGAGGTCGACCGTCCCCAGGAGGTCGACGGTGACGCCCTTCGTCGCGTGGGTCGTGCTGTCGTCGTCCATTGGGCGTCCTCTCGTGCTCGATGCCTCTGACCCCGTGCCGTCGACGGGACGGTGCGCTCGGTGGGTGCACCGGTCTGGATACCCCGGTGGGCCGGGCACGAACCAGCCCGGTCCGAGCCGTCGCCGGGCAGCCCGCAGACCTGTGCGGTACTCCCGCATCTGCGGTGGCGCCACGAAGGGCGCGGCAGAAGGCGCTTGGCCGCGCGGGCGAGCGCTGCGACAGTGCGGCGATGGACCTGATCCCTACCTGGCGCGGCGAGTTCACCAACGCCGAGGTCAACGCCCTGCACGCCGAGGCGTTCGGGACGCGGGTGTTCGGCGACGACGAGTGGGACTGGGAGCGACTCGTCGTGGCCCACAGCCTCGGCTGGGTGACCGCACGCGACGTCGACGGCCTGGTCGGGTTCGTCAACGTGCTCTGGGACGGTCTCACGCATGCCTGGCTGCAGGACGTCATGGTGGCCCACAGGCTGCGGCACCGGGGCGTCGGCCGGGACGTCGTCGACGTCGCCGTGACGAACGCGCGAGCAGTCGGTTGCGAGTGGCTCCACGTCGACTTCACCCCGGACCTGGCCCCGTTCTACCTCTCCGCGTGCGGTTTCGAGCCCGCGCAGGCCGGACTGCTGCGACTCTGAGCATCGGCCGGGCGCGCCCACGCTGACCGGGGAGCCGACACCGGGCCCCCGCCGTCACAGGTGTGGAGAAGGAGGTGGCCGATGTCCGAGAAGGTGTTCGGGTTCCGGAACACGCGTCAGCGGTGGTCGCTACCGATCGGCTTCGCAGCCATGGCCGCCGGCGCCGTGAGCATGGGCGTCTCCGCCGTGCGAGGCACGGTGCCCGCGGGCTTCGTGGCCATGTTCGTCGCGGTCCTGGCCTGGAACGGCCTCTGGTTCCTCTGGCTCATGGGTCACACGGTGGATGTCGTGGGTGACCGGGTGGTCTGGCGAGCGGTCCTCCGTCGGCGCGAGCTCGCGGTGGCGGACTTCGACGGCAACGGCAACCTGATCCCCGGGTTCGGCTGGCTGACTCTGCGCGGCGGCGGCCGGTTGTGGGTCCTCACCGACGGCAGGGGCTGGCCACAGTTCCTGGCGGCGCTCAACGAGGTCCACCCTGATCGGCCGTTCACCCCGGCCTGGGGTGAACGATTCGCTCAACGCCAGCTCGCCGGTCGCCGATCCGGCTTCTACGAGCGCTAGCAGGAGGCGCTGGCGACGCAGACGCCTAGAACGGTGGAGGGTCGTCTGCCACGGGTGACGCCGGCGTCGCGAGCCGTGGCAGCGGGGTGTGCGGGAGTGCTGTGTAGGCGCGTCCGGTGCGGGTGGTCCAGGTCGTGGTGCCGGGTG